>JAJKIR010000141.1 GCA_021154325.1 Gemmatimonas sp. | reverse complement strand
TCGGCGAGGACGATTCGCTGCTTGTCGGGAAGCTCGGCGCGAATGCGAGCGACGGCGTTTGCGTCGCCGCTGCGAAAGTCCGAGAGAAGCTCCTTCGCGAGCTTCCGTTGCTGCTCGAGGTTGGCGTGCGCGGGCAGCGCTCGACGGGCGGGTGCCATGAAACCTCCTTCGTGTATGCCGGTGTCCGCACGACGGCGCGAAAGAGGTCGACACTCTCGCGATGCAACTGCTCAGGAGGGCGCAGCCCTTTCCGCGGACCGGTGGCGTCCCGCACGCCGCCCGGAACATATGCGCAGGGCGGGCTCCGCGTCAGCGCTCGCTTCGGCCCGCCCTAGTCGGCAGCACGGTGCCATGACGGCTCTTGTGGTCGAAGTCCTGCTGCTGCTCCGCCACGCGACGAAGGATCACCGCCGCCTCCTCATTCGCTGTTCGCGCGAGGTACGTGCAGTCGCTCCCCGTTTGCCGCTGCAGGAGCGACCGAATCTCCGCCGCCCCGTCGACCGCGATCTGCACGTGATGCGCCTCGTGCGTCCGCACCTGGTCGCTCGAGTTGGCCCACCAGTACACCGCCGCCGGATCGACATCGCTCGAGTCTACCCACCGCGGCAGCGTGACGATGACATCGACCATCATCTTCACATTCGTTAGGCGACAGAGGGTCGGCTGGCGGTAGTAGCCGTACGACCAGTGGATCTGGTAGTGAGTCAGCCCGAACCATGTCGTGTCGCGCGCCACCGGACCATTGACGTGCGCGTCGATCCGGAGCTCGCGCAGCGTTCTGCCGCGAATGTCGTAGTACTCGACCTGATCGTTGACGTCGATCCCGCCCCGTCGCTGGTACTGAATGACGGAAGGCGCGACGCAACCGAGCGCGCCCGCACTGACGAGGGTCAGGATCATTGCCTTGGCCTTCATGCGGCCGAAAATATCCGCGGCGCACCGCTGCGCTACTGCTCTTCCGTCGACGGGCTTTCGGCCTATCGTAAGAGCGCATGGCTCCGCCTTCTCGCGCAAACGGCAAGCTCGCTGTCGTGACCGGCACGACCTCCGGCATCGGCCTCGCGGTCGCGCGCCAGCTGCTCGAGGGCAGTTGGCGCGTCCTCGGCGTGGCGCGACGGCCGGGCGCCATCGAGCACGACGCGTACGAGCACGCGCGCGTCGACTTGCACGACATCGATGCGCTCGACACCGCGCTCGCGCCGCGGTTGAAGATGCTTCTCGCCGAGCTAGCGCTTGCACGCATCGGCCTGGTGAACAACGCCGCCGATCCGGCGCTTCTGGGTCCCCTCGCCGCCCTCGACGCGCGCCGGCTCCCACTCGTCTTCGCAACGAATGTCGCCGCGCCCATCTGGCTGATAGGCGCCCTCGTTAGGCTGGCGCCGCCGGCCGCGACGCTGCGCATTGTCAATGTATCGAGTGGCGCGGCCGTGCAGGCCTTTCCCGGGCTTGCCGCATATGGCAGCAGCAAGGCGGCGTTGCGGATGGCCGGGATGGCGCTCGCGGCGGAGCTCGACAGCACCGCGGAGACAGCGCTCCGCGAGCGCGACATCGCCGTGCTCTCGTACGAGCCCGGTATTGTGGACACGGCGATGCAGGCGATGGCACGATCGCAGCCGCTCGACGTACTCCCTTCCCGCGATCTCTTCGTTCGCTTTGAGGCCGAACGTCGCCTCGTGTCCCCGGACGCACCAGCTCGAGAGATCGTCGCCTTTCTCGAGAGCAAGCGCGCGCCGCGATTCCACGAGCAGCGCCTCGGAGGCTAGGATTCACGACTTCTAACGTCCACCGGAAAAGAAGATGCTCCTCCACGGACACGTCTACACCGCGCCGAGTCGTATCAAGGGATTCGATACCAACGTCGTCGTGACGCCCAGTGCCGCCGCGGCCTTCTTTGCGCATGGCTATCGCTTCTGCATTCGATACGTGGGCCGACGAAAGGCGAGCGCCAACGACCTGACCCACGAGGAAGGCGCATCGCTTCTCGAGGCCGGCCTCGGTCTCATGGTCGTGCAGCACGTCGAGTCGGAGGACGACTGGACCCCCACTCCTGACAAAGGCGCTGCCTATGGGGCAGAGGCGGCTAAGGAGTGCAACCAGATTGGAGTAGCATCGGGTGTCTGCGTCTGGTGCGATCTCGAGGGAGTCGCGGTCGGCACACCGGCCGAGGAGGTCGTCGGCTACTGCAATGCGTGGCACTCGGCAGTGGCCGCAGAGGGATTCGTGCCTGGTCTCTATGTCGGCTGGCACGCCGCGCTCAATCGGACGCAGCTCTATCGCGCTCTGCGATTCACCCATTACTGGGGTGCGTACAATCTCAACTCCGACCAGGCGCCCGCCGTGCGTGGCTTGCAGATGAAGCAATCGGAGAGCAAGCCCCTCGATCGCGTCGCGGGCTTCGATTTTCTCTTTCAGACGGATCTCATCCGCGCCGACACGCTCGGCGGCCGACCCACCGTGATCGCGCCGGAGAGCTGGCTGGAGTGACGGGTCGCTATGGACGGTCCCGGCGCCATCAATGAACGTGGGCTGTATGGCTCGGCGTTGCCATCTCGTCCATCAGCTTCGTCATACGCTCGTTCACGCGCGGATTGACCGCCGACTTCAGATACGCGTCGCGAATCACGTCCCAGTGCGCGCCAAGCTGAGTCGCGATTGCGTCCCATCGCGTCCAATCGCCTGCCTTCTGCGCCGCGTCGAGCTGTGGAATGAGCGCACGAATCGAGTCCCCCTCGCTCACGAGCACCGCGTGCACCACCGGCCGTTGCGCGAGGACAGGGAAAAGCCCGTTCGAATCGGCCACTGCCGACAGCGCCAGTGCCGCCCGCCGAATGCGCACGCTTTCCGCCGCGTCCGCGAATCGGTCCGCCTCCGGCGGCGTGAGCCCCAGCGCCCAGAATGGCAGCAACGGATTGTGTCCCGCAAACGCGCCGTCCGGCGATGGCACGAGCCAGAGGTGCAGCATGACGAGTCGACTTCCCGGCGGCGCGAGATCCGGATGCTCGTGCCACGGTGGATTACCGTCGAACGACTCGGGGTGCGTCGTGTCCGACACCGGCGCGAAGTACGCGAACGCGACACCCACCAGCGTCTGCTTTCCGTTCACGGGGCTGAACATGAGCTGCGACGGACTCGTTAGGTCGAAGCGCGCTCCTCCGAACATTCGCATCTGGTTCACCCAGTGCGTTCCCATCGTCGGTATCCACCCGAATACGGGGCCAAACCCAGCGCTCCGCGCAGCATCGACCGTCGCGATCGGGGCGACCGCGCTGTCCACCTCATGAATCTGCTCGTGCGCTTTGGCCGAGAGCCCCGGCCAGTCCGGCCGCGGCAGCGACTGCGCCGACGCCACTCGGCTCGCAATGATAGAGAGAAGGATCAGCAGTCTGTACATCGACCAATACCTTGTGTCGGTACGTGCATCTGATCGACCAGGCAAGGAAGTCTCCTCAAACCCGCGATTCGCAAGGAAGTGCCAGAACGAAAGAGGGCCCTCGGATGAGAGCCCTCTTTTCCGTCGCACTGAGAGGCGCGGGCGGGAATCGAACCCGCGAATAGCGGTTTTGCAGACCGCTGCCTTACCACTTGGCTACCGCGCCACACCCCCACGCCCTACTGACGCGCGCGAGAGTTACTAAGCTACAGCACCCGCACCGGCCCACTCAAGCGCGGAATCCGCTCAGACGGTTTGGGGAGCCCGCACGACGCAAAGAATCTCGTCTGCCGAGGATCCCTGAGCGCGGTTCGGCCTGCCTCTTGAACTGCTGCCAGCCGGCATGAGCTCATCGTCCCCGCCTTCAGTCCCGCCGCCCCCTTCGGGCGAGCGTCGATCCGTCGCCGATCCTGGCCCGCGCGAGCGTCGCATCGACGTCGAGCCGGGCCCCGATACTCGCGGACACCTTCGCCGCTTCTGGGATCTCGCTTTCCTCGCACTGCGCTTCATCCGGCGCTACGCGCACAGCACCTACGCAACCCTCGGCATCTTCGTCCTCGCTGGCACCGCCATCGCGCTTCTCTGCACCTGGGCATTCGCGGAGCTCGCCCAACACGTCAGCGCCGGCAGCACGCTCAAACTCGACGACGCCGTGCTGCGCTGGATCGGCCCGCGCCGCACACCCGGGCTCGACGCACTCATGCTCGAGATTACGTCCCTCGGCACCGCATCCGTCGTGACGATGGTCGTCGGCGTCGCCGCGCTCTTTCTCTGGCTCAACCAGCACAAGCACTCCGCCATCCTGCTCTTCGTCTCCACCTTCGGCGGCGTGATTCTCAACAATCTGCTCAAGCTGGGCTTCAGCCGGCCGCGACCCGACATCATCCCTTGGGGCGCGAAGGCGACCTTCTACTCGTTCCCGTCGGGCCACGCCATGAGCGCGACCGTCGTCTACAGCACCGTCGCTTATCTCGCCGCGCGTCTCCAGCGCACGCACGCGGCGCGCGCGACGATCATGTTCCTCGCCGCCCTCATCGTCTTCATCATCTGTGGCAGCCGCGTCTACCTCGGCGTCCACTACCCCTCGGACGTGGTCGCTGGCGTCATCGTCGGCCTCGCCTGGGCGAGCTTCTGCATGGCGACCCTCGAGGCCATCCAACTCTACGCCCGTCGCAACGCACCCGAAGTCCTCGCCGAGGAACGCCCCGCCCCAGTCCACGAGACCTGATACCGTGGACCTAACGATGCTCCGTCACCCCGATCTGACGGCACATCTCCAGCACCGGACACGTCGAGCACTTCGGTAGTCGGCCCGTACAGACGTGCTTGCCGAAGGGCACCAGCAACCGATTGATCTCCACCCAGTACTGCTTCGGCAGCTTCCGTTCGAGCGCCCGCATCGCCTGCTCCGGCGTTGGTGCCGCGATGTAGCCCCACCGGTTCGTCACCCGCCAGACGTGCACGTCGACGCCGATGCGCGTCTCGCCACACGCGATCCCGAGCGCGAGGTTCGCGCACTTCGGACCCACGCCCTTGAACGACGTCAGGACTTCGAAGCTGCACGGCAGCTGGCCCCCGAAGTCGCTCACCGTGCGCCGCGCGATCTCCCGGATCTGCGCCGCCTTCGCTTCGTGAAAGGCCGACTGCCGGATCAGCGCGTCGATCGACCGCACCGGCAGCGCCGCGATCGCCTCCGGCGTTCGCGCTCTGGCGAAGAGCTTCCGCGCGCAGATGAGCATTGTCTCATCGTACGTCCGGATCGAGATGATGCACGCCACGAGTTGCTCGAAGAGACTCGTGTACCCCTCGGCGGCCAGCGCGAACATCGCCGCGTCCGCCACGCCCGTTTCCGCGATCGTGTGGCGTATGCGGCCGAGCACGGCGTCGATGTCGAATGGCTGCTTGCGCGTGCGGGCAGCACTTCCTGCGCGCGCGCGTCCTGAGGTCGTGGTCATGCCGGCGGCGCGCGCAAGTTCGGCGCCGATGTCGTGCACCGGCGCCGGTCATGCATATTTGCTAAACCCGCGGACCCTAGGCGGCGCGGAGGCTCGCGATGAGCCGCGGCAGCGCTTCCACGACCCGCTCGTTCCCCTCGCGCAGCAGCGCGGCGAGGATGTGCTTGCAGATCCGCTCGCGCCACAGGTGGTCTCCGCAATCGCAGCGCGGGTGCGACGCGGTGTACAGGTCCACCCAGTGCTCGTGACTGCCGCCAGTCACCCGGTACCGGCCGTCGGCGATCCGCTCACCTTGCAGCCCGAGACTGCGCTCCAGACGGCTCAGGTCGACGCCACCTGCGGCGTCGAAATCGATCTTCACGTCGGTCATTCCACTGCTCCCAATCCAGGCTAACAACACACGAAAGCGACCCTCGAACCCGGCCGCACCAACCATGTCCCAAATATACCCCGAAGCCCCTTCCGCGTTCAGCGGTGACCACGGCCTCGGCTCTCTCGTCCTTCGGCCGAGCCCGCGTGCCCACGCTCGCCCCTTTCTTCCGCGCAAAACCTCATGAAGCGCCTCCTTACCGCCGCGATCGCCGTCTCAGTCTTGGGCGCTTGCCATTTCCACTCGCGCTCGTGGCTCGCGAAGCACGCAGACGACCCGACCCCGACGACTGTCGTTCCCGACACTCAACCCGTTGTTCGGCAGGAAGGTACGCCCGCTCCCGAGGAGCCCAAGAAAGAGTCACGCTGGCGCCCGGATAGGGATGGCCACGCTAGCGCCAACAAGCCGATGGGCCGCTCCAGCATGGCGTCGAGCGATGGCCGCACGGTCGGGATGTTTCTCATGGCGAACGACGTGAACCTCAGCTTCGCGAAGGTCGCGTATGCCGGTGCCGCGAGCGAGGACGTGAAGAGCTTCGCGCGGCGCATGCTCACGGACCACACCCAGATCGTCGCCACGATCCGAGGGCTCATCGCCGATCAGGATGTGTCACCTTCCGACGACAGCGCCGGAGAGGACCTTCGCGACCTCTCCACGCTCCAGCGCGATTCCCTCCGCGCGCTCACCGGCCGCGCCTTCGACAGCACCTACGTCGCGATGGAGCTCGATCGCCATCGCGCGATGCTCTCCATGATCGATGACGTGCTGCTGCCCCGCGCCCGGAGTGCCGAGCTCCGTGAGATGCTCGCGTCGACGCGGCCAATCATCGCGGCGCACGTCGCGCATGCCGAGCAGCTCCAGGCGAGCTTCGCCAAGCGCTGATCGCGACGCAGGGCTCCCCGCGGGGAGTGCGATCCGCGAGCTTACGCGGCGATGGTCTCATCGCCGCGTTTTTCTTTCAGCGCGCTGCTCCTCGCGTGCTCCGTCGGTGCATCGACGTCCGCGTCCGGCCAGCAGCCGCCTCCGGCGCGAGACACGACCAACGCGGGTCGCACGGTCCAGCACCTCGCGCCACAGCGAATCAGCGGAACCCGACTCGCTCCCGCCGACTCGGCCTCGCGGTCCGTCGCGGCTCATGTCGACGTCGTGTCTTCTGCCGATCTGCGTCGGGTGGGCCCCTCGCCGGCGGCGGTTGCGCAGGCACTCAGCGGTCTCACCGGCGTCAGCGTCTTCGACGACCAGGGCACCCGCGCCCAGCCCACGATGGACCTTCGCGGCTGGACGCTCTCGCCCGTCGTCGGCGTCCCGCAAGGAGTGAGCGTCTTCCTCGACGGCGTGCGCATCAACGAGGCGGACGCACAGGAGGTGAACTTCGATCTCGTCCCGGCCGAAGCGATCGCGAGCACGTCCCTCATTCGTGGTCCGATCGCGCTCTATGGCAAGAACACCCTTGCCGGGGCCGTCCTGCTCACCACGAGGCGCGGCGACGAGGCGCCCCCGATCGATGCCGGGATCTCCACCGGCCGCTTCGGCTACCGCGAAGGGCATCTCGTCGCCGGCGGTGTGACGCCGTCATCACTCGGCGGGCTCGACGCGCTCGTGCTCGCGCGCGGCTCCGAGGAGTCGGGATTCCGCGACTACACCCCGGCAACGACGCGTCTCCTCTTCGCCAACATCGGGCGCCGCTCGGCGAAGCCTGAGGGCAGCGACGTGGCCCTCTCCCTCCTGTACGCCCACGATCGCGTCTATCAGGCGGGCTCGCTCCCCGAATCGCGCCTCCGCGTCGACCCACGTGAGAATTATACGCCTGGCGATTTCTTCGCTCCCGATCTCTTTCATGGCGCGCTCCGCGGCACCTTCCCGTTAGGCACGGCGTCGCTGCGCGGAAACGTGTTCGTCAGGCGCGTGCGCTCCGAGCAGTTCAACGTCAACATCGACGCGCCGAGCTCTCGAGCGCATGTCGACGCCACGTCGCCGGGCACAACGTTCGAGCTGGACTTCCCCGCGTCATTCGCCGCGCTAACGATCGGAGCCGAGGCGAGCCATGATCTCGTTCGCTACCGAGTCGCCTCCGAACTCACGGCGAGCGCTCCGACGCCTCCGGCAGACTGCGACGCAAACGGCCTCTGCGAAAATGCGCGAGTGATCACCGACAACGGCGCTCTGTTCGGGCAGCTGGTGGTTCCACTGCTCCGTTCCGATCCCGGTGACGTCGCTGCCGCGAGGCTCGGCCTGACGATTGCCGCCCGCGCCGACTATGTCCGCACCGTCATCCACGATCTCCGCGACCCCGAGAATGATGGAAGCGCGACCTTCCGCCGCGGGTCGCCTCGCGCGGCGCTCAACTACCGCGCGGCCCGCGGCGGGGCGTACGTCGCCATCAACACCGCCTTCCGTACGCCTGCCGCCCTCGAGCTCGCATGCGCCGACGAACAGGCGCCCTGTGTCCTTCCCTTCTCTCTCGGCGACGATCCGCCGCTCGCACCCGTGACGGTCACGAGCTCGGAAGCCGGTGGCTCCTGGTCGCCGCAGCCGTGGCTCGCGACAGATCTGTCGGTCTATCGGTCGCTCGTCCGGAACGAGATCGTCTTCGCCGCGTCGAGTCGTACGGCCGGCTACTTCCGCAACATCCCGCGAACGACTCGTCAGGGTCTCGAGCTGGGTGTCCGCGCCGAGCGGCGCAGGCCTGGTACGACGCTCCGCGCCTTCGGCCAGTACGCGCTCGTCGACGCCCGGTATGAGAGCAGCGTCCAACTCGCGTCGGCGCTGCCTGACGAGCCAGTCGTGAAGCCCGGTGACCGCCTCCCGCTCTCGCCACTTCACCGTGGCTCCGTCGGAGTGGGAGCGACGGTCGCCAGCCGGATCGCCATCGTTGACGCTGAGCTCCGCGTGCGAGGCACCTCCAGCCAGCTCCTTCGCGGCGATGAAGCGAACACGCAGCCTCCCCTCCCCGGCTACGCTCTGGCCGCCGCCCACCTCTCCCTGCGACGAGATCGCATCGCGCTCGGCCTCGACGTCGACAACCTCCTCGGCAATCGCTTCGCAACCTTCGGCACGTTCGCTCCCGACCCGCTCGCCGCGGCCAGTTCGGCCGAACCTCCCATCGCGCGATTCGTGACGCCGGGGTATCCGCGCTCGCTCACTCTGTCCCTGTCTGCGACCTGGTAGCCGTGAAAGACTCGACTCGCCAGCCGCACGACCCGTACGCTTCGCTCCGCATCCCGAGCTATCGCTGGTTCATTCTCAGCACCTTCACGATGACGCTCGCCGCCCAGATCCAGGGCGTCGTCGTGGCCTGGCAGATCTACGACGTCACGCACGATCCCCTCTCGTTAGGCCTCATCGGCCTCGCCGAGGCGCTGCCGTATGTCGGTGTGGCGCTCTTCGCCGGACACGTCGCCGATCGGCAGAATCGCCGGAGAGTCTCGCTCGTGTCATTGGCGCTCCTCGTCTTCTGCTCCGCGTCGTTGCTCGCACTGAGCCTTGCAGGCGCCGGCCAGGGCCGTACCGGCTTTCACGGTGTCCTGCCCTATTATGCTGTGATCTTTCTCAGCGGGATTGCACGAAGCTTCCTTCAACCCGCTCGTCAGGCGCTTGGCGCGGAGTTGGTACCGCGCGAGCTCTACCCCAACGCGGTCGCCTGGCGAAGCTCGACATGGCAGACTGGCGCCGTCGCAGGGCCGGCGCTCGGTGGACTGCTCTACGGCTTCACCTCCCCGGCCACCGCTTATGCGGTTGACGCGACGCTCATGGTCGTCGCGCTCGTCTCTTTCGCGACGATCGCCTACGTTCCGAGAGCCACGCGCAAAGCCGAGGGATCAGTCGGTGAAAGCCTGCGCACCGGCATTCGATTCGTGCTTCGCGAGCCGGTTTTGTTGGGCGCGATGACCCTCGATCTTTTCTCCGTCCTCCTCGGCGGCGCCGAGGCGTTGCTCCCGGTTTTCGCCGACCAGATCCTGAAGGTCGGCCCTCAGGGACTGGGCGTGCTCCGCGCGGCGCCAGCCGCGGGAGCGACGCTCATGTCGATCTACCTCGCCCACCGGCGACCTTTCCGCCACGCGGGCCGAGCGCTCTTGAATGCCGTCGCGCTCTTCGCACTCTGCATCATTGGGTTCGGCGTGTCGCGAAGCTTTGGCGTTTCGCTGACCTTGCTTGCGATCAGCGGCATGGCCGATAACGTCAGCGTCGTCGTCCGTTCCACCTTGCTGCAGGTGCTGACGCCGGAGCACCTGCTCGGCCGGGTCTCCTCCGTGAACGCGATCTTCATCGGGTCGTCGAACGAGCTCGGTGCGTTCGAGTCGGGCGTTGCCGCTCGGCTCCTCGGAACGGTGACGTCGGTGGTGTTGGGGGGAGTCGCATCGTTGTCCGTGGTGGGGCTCGTCGCGGCGAAGATCCCCAGTCTCAGGCGATTAGGTGCGATCGAGCGGGTGCCCGAGAGCGCCTGATAGTTGCGCGAGCGCAACAGAATTCCTGCAGTTTCTGCATGCAAGGTGGTCCATTCTGTCCGTAGCCGCGTCCAAAAGAGGGAACTGCATCGTGAGAATTGCTATTTTCGCACGAATTGCCGTACATTGCCTCTCAGCTGGAATCAGTTCCCATTCCTCGAGAGGCCCTGCCGCACATGCCCGTGTCCACTAACCACACTCGCCAGGAAGTGAATCGCGAGATCTCCTCGCGCATCGCTCGAGCGAACGGCTCCGCCGGCTCGAACGGTGGCTCTCACAACGGCAACAGCTCGCCAATGACCGGTGCGCGTATCTCGGAGTACTTCGGTATCAACACCCTTGGCGCGCGGCAGATGCGCGACAAGCTCCCCCGCGAGGTTTACAACAAGCTCCTCGCTGCGATTCGGCTCGGAAAGAAGCTCGACTCGGAGATCGCGCCCAAGGTGGCGGCGGTCATCCGCGATTGGGCGATCGGACGCGGCGCAACGCACTTCACGCACTGGTTCCAGCCTCAGACGGGACTAACGGCCGAGAAGCATGACGCCTTCCTCTCCTTCGACGACGGTCAGCCGATGGAGTCGTTCAGCGCGTCGCAGCTCATCCAGAGCGAACCGGACGCTTCGAGTTTTCCCTCCGGAGGCCTGCGCGCCACCTGGGAGGCTCGCGGCTACACGGCCTGGAACCCCGCGAGTCCCGTCTTCATCGCCGAGTGGGCAGGCGTCAAGACGCTCTGCATTCCCTCGGTCTTCATCGGCTATAACGGTGAGGCGCTCGACGAGCTCACTCCCCTGCTCCGCAGCTCCGATGCGCTGAGCGATCGCGCCATCGGGCTTCTCGAGCTGCTCGGCGACAAGGGCGTGCAGCGCGTCTTCACGACCCTCGGACCGGAGCAGGAGTATTTTCTCATCGACCGCGGCCACTTCGCGCTGCGTCCCGATCTCGTGATGGCGGGCCGGACCCTCATCGGCGCACCGCCCCCGCGCGGCCAGCAGCTCGAGGATCACTACTTCGGTGGTATCCCGGAGAGGATCCAGGCCTGCATCGCCGAAGTCGAGTACGAGCTGTACAAGCTCGGTGTCCCGATCGTCACGCGACACAACGAGGTCGCGCCGAGTCAGTTCGAGATGGCGCCCCGGTACGAGGAGACGGATGTCGCCGTCGATCACAACCAGCTCGTGATGGCGACGCTGCGGCGAGTGGCGCTGCGCCACAATCTCCAGGCGCTGCTGCACGAGAAGCCGTTCGCCGGCATCAACGGCTCGGGCAAGCACTGCAACTGGTCGATGTCCGTCGCCGCTGACAATCCGGATCTCGATGGTTACAACTTGCTGAAGCCGGGCCAGACGCCGCACCAGAACCTTCGCTTCCTCGTCTTCCTCGCCGCGATCCTCAAAGCGGTGCACAAGTATGCCGGCCTGCTCCGCGCTGGCATCGGCACATCGGGCAACGAGCATCGACTCGGCGCGAACGAAGCGCCCCCCGCGATCATCTCGGTGTTCATGGGCGAGAGTCTCACGCACGTCATCGAGACGATCGCCGAGGGTAAGGTGACGAACAGCGCCGATCAGGAGATGATCAAGCTCGGCGTCGCTCGGCTACCGGAGATCGAGCGCGACAACACGGACCGAAATCGCACGTCGCCGTTCGCGTTCACGGGGAACAAGTTCGAGTTCCGAGCGGTCGGCTCGTCGCAGTCGATCGCGTTCCCGATCGTGCTTCTCAACGCCGCAGTCGCCGAGACGATCGGCGAGATCACGACGGAGCTCAAGGCCGAGCTCAAGAAGACGAAGAAGGTCGAAGACGCCGTGCTCAAGATCGTTCGTCGCGTCTTCAAGGAAACGGCCGCGATTCGCTTCGAGGGGAACAACTACTCCGAGGAGTGGGTGAAGGAGGCTGCGAAGCGCGGTCTTCCGAATCTTCGCCGCACGCCCGAGGCGCTGAAGCAGCTCGTCGCCAAGCAGTCGCGACAGCTGTTGACGAAGCTCGGGATCTTCTCGGAGGCGGAGATCGACTCGCGCTATCACGTGCGACTCGAGCGGTACGTCAAGGACATGCTCATCGAGCTGCACACGCTGCGCGAGACGGTCGACACGATGGTACTTCCCGCGGCCCTGCAATACGTCGGTTCACTCGCGACGTCGGCGGCGCAGGCGAAGGCCGCCGGCATCGGTGTCATTCCTCAGATCGAGCCGGCCAACACGGTAGGGAAGTCGATCCAGGCGCTGCAGGCTGCTCGCGCGACACTCGGGAAGGCGATCGACAAGGCCGAGGAGATGCACGACGAGCTGGAAGAGCAGGCGGAGTTCCTGACTCGCGAAGGCGCCGAGGCGATGGCCGCGGTCCGCACGATCTGCGACTCGCTCGAAGTCAGCATCGACGACGAGCTCTGGCCGCTGCCCAAGTACCGCGAGATGCTGTTTCCGGTCTGACGACAGGCTGGACGTACTCTGGTAGCTGATAGAAAACGTTGATGGGGTGGTTGAGAGCCAAACTCTCACCACCCCATCAACGTTTCGTTCCTTGCTACCTGATAACTATGGACTGATAGCTTATGGACTGTAGCTAGCGCCGTTCGTACACCGGCGTCCGCCCATTCACTGACTCCGTGAGCGTCGTGCCGTTCAAAGAGCCGCTGTACCGGCCGCCGGTCGACTGTGACTTGAAGCTGATCGTGTTGCCCGACACGCTGTAAGTGCCGCGCTCGATCGTCGTGCTCGACTGCATCCCGCCGCCATAGGGAACGCCGTACGTAGTCGTGTCCTCGTACGAGCCGTCGGGGTGAAGGACGAGGACGTCACTCGTTATGCGCAGGGTGGCTGTCCCGAGCGTTTTCGTGTAGGGCAGGGAAGTCCCGTCGATCGACGTGAGATTGAACGTCGCGTCCATCCCGCCCTTCGGGCTCGTTGTTCGATCGCACGCGGCGAGTGCGCCCACCACCGCGATCAATGCCGCCACCGAAGCGTACCGGTTCATTGCCTGCCTTCCTTGCCGTTGAAAAAGAGAAAATTCGCTGTCGGGCCGACTACCCGTCGACCATCCAGCAAAGTCCGAACCGAACCCACTCGCAAACCGCGAGCGAACTCTCCGGAGCACTAGCCGTGCCAGTAGGGCTCGTCTCGCGCCTGCACTAGATGTCGCACTGACTATTCCGCGCGCAGGGCGATCAGCGGATCGACCCGCACCGCCCTTCGAGCGGGCAAATAGGTCGCGAGCAGCGCCACGCCGACGAGGACCATCGGGACGACGAGGAATGCCGCTGCGTCCAGAGTGCTCACACCAAACAGCACCCGGTCCAGCACTCGCGTCACCAGCGCGCTGAGGATGAGGCCGATCGCCGCACCGACCGCCACGGTGTGCATCGCTTCTCTGGCTACGACGCAAATGACGTTGCTCGCCGCCGCCCCGAGCGCCATGCGAATTCCGATCTCGCGCGTCCGGCGAGCCACCGTGAACGCGACGGTCCCGTAGATCCCGATGCTCGCGAGCAGGAGGGCGAAAGCCGCGAGCGTGCCCGAGATCGATGTCAGAAACCGGGACGTCTCGATGTACGATCGAATGTTCTCGCGCAGAGGCGCGATCTTGAGGTGGAGATCGCGGTCCTGCGACACGGCGCCAGCGCGAAGGGCCGCCGCGACTGTAGCCTCGGGCGCCGAGCTGCGCACGATGATCGTCCCCACTTCCAGTGCGTCGCTGTCGCTCGCGGCGAGATAGAGATACGGCTCATGCGCTTGACCGAGGTTGGCGACCTGCGCATCCCGTGCTACTCCGATCACGGTGTAGTCGTGCTCGCCGCGCAGGGTCTGCCCGAGGGGATCGCGTCCCCGCCAGAGAGCGCGCGCGGCAGCCTCGCTGACCACCGCGTACTGGCCATTGGCCTCCAATGGCCCGAAGTCCCGGCCCCGTACGAGCGGAATCGCTACGCTCCCGAAGAAGCCCGGAGCCACCAGGTTGTACTGCATTTGCCGCTTGTGCGACTCGCCCGGAAGCCCGAAGCCGCCGAAGTAGTGTCTACCGGCGAGTGGCGCGGTTGCCGCCTGCGAATAGGCAATGACTCCTGGCACCGTTCGCAGCCATCCGTCGAGCGCACGATGAAAGGCGATCGCTCGCGCCTGGCCGTAACCCTCGGCCCGGAGATCGATCATCATCGTTGTCGTGTTCTCCAGCGCGAACCCGGGATCGACGGTTCGCGCGTGCGCCAGGCCGCGGAGAAGCAATCCCGCGGTGACGAGGAGGACCATCGACACGGCCACCTGCACACCCACGAAAGTGCTGCGGAGGCGGCTCCGCGCGCCCCTGCCGTCGGTCCCTTCCTTCAGCACCGCGTTGAGGTCGGGCCGTGTGGCGTGGAGCGCGGGAGCGAGGCCGAAGGCACACGCCGCGACGACGACGAGCAGGAGCGCATACGCGAAGACGCGCGCGTCCGGCATCACGTGAATCGCGAGTGGATCGATGTCCGGTGTGAGGAAGAGTACTGATACCAACGCCCGCGCCGAGGAGAACGAGACCGCTGTGCCGAGCACACCGCCGGCGAGCGCGATGAGCAAGCTCTCAACGAGCAGCTGCCGCACCAGCTGAGCGCGCGACGCGCCGATCGCCAGCCGGATCGCGATCTCCCGCTGGCGAGCCGTCGCCCGCGCGAGGAACAGATTCGCGATGTTCGCGCAGGCGATGAGGAGCACGAGGCCCACGGCGATGAGGAACACCGTGCCGATCTTCATGATCACTTCACGCATGTCCCGCCGAGCGAACATGTTCGCGTCGCTGAGCAGGAGCGTCGTGACGCGATTCTTCGCCTCCGCGTCGCGGTGCGCCGCGACGATGCCGAGGTCGGCCCGCGCCTGCGACTCGGAGATCCCCGGCTTCAATCGCCCGAGCAGCGTCAGCCACGAGAGGTCGTCGCGCACCTGAAATAGCTCGTGGTCAGCGCGGCCGAAGAGCGACCACTGCATGCTCAACGGCACCCAGTACGAGGCCGTGACGATCTCCGTGCCCGTAAATCCGGCCGGTGCGACGCCGATCACGGTGAGAGGAACGCGGTTGAGCTTCACGGTCCGTCCGATCACGTTCGGATCCGCGGCGAAGTGGCTGCGCCAGAAAGCATCGCTCAGGACGATGACGGGCCCGGCGTCCGTCGCCGCGCATTCGTTAGGCAGGAACCCGCGGCCGATGGCGGGCGTCACTCCCATCACCGCGAAGTAGTTGCACGCCGCGAGCTGGCCCTGCACCGGCTTCACGTCCGCATCGACAAGGGCGCGGAACTCGGGCGCGAACGCGGTGAGGCCCGTGAAGACGTGGTTGTGATCGCGGTAGTCCGCGTACTCGGGATAGCTGAAGAGACTCGGACCGCCGATGACCTCGCGCTCAAAGTCGCCGCGCATGTCCTGATACATCTTCACGACCTTGGCCGTGCCCGGGAGCTGTACAGGTCGCAGCGCCATGGCGTCGAAGATCGAGAAGATGGCGGCGTTCGCGCCGATGCCGAGTGCCAGGGTGAGCACCGCCGCCATGGTGAAGCCTGGGTTCTTCCTCAGCACGCGGAGGGCATATCGCACATCGCGCATCATGGCCTTAGCTCTCGTCGAAGGTCCGCTACTGTACGCGATGGCCGAATGCGCTGTTTCGGCCACTCGGCCCATATCGCAGCGGCTCGGGAAGGGGGATTCGCGAACTCGCGCGTTCTGCGTCATAATTGGCGGCGCTCGGCGCGCGCCACTCGGCACGCGCCACTCCAATGGACTTGCAGCCGGCGCAGCGAGCTGCGCGGAGGACACTGGTGCAAAGCACGACGTATGACGCGATCGTTGTCGGATCCGGCATCTCGGGAGGATGGGCCGCGAAGGAGCTCACCGAGAAAGGGCTCAACGTGTTGGTGCTCGAGCGCGGGAAGAACATCGAGCACATCAAGGATTATCCCAACGCTACGAAAGGCCCGTGGGAGTATCCGCATCGCGGCGGTCGCACCATGGCGATGGAGGAGGCGTATCCCGTCCTCAAGCGCGATTATCCCCTGAACGAGAAGAACCTGGACTGGTGGGCGTCGGACAAGGACTCACCGTACACGGAGGTCAAACGCTTCGACTGGTATCGCGGCTATCACGTCGGCGGGCGTTCGCTGATGTGGGGACGCCAGAGCTA
>JAJKIR010000140.1 GCA_021154325.1 Gemmatimonas sp. | reverse complement strand
CACCAGTCACCAGTCACCAGTCACTAGTCACTCACTTGGATTTCCGGTCGCGTCGAATGTCGCGCCGGTCCTGTCGGCGGTCGCGGCGATCCTCGCGCAGATCCTTGCGGTCATGGTGCAGGTCGCCGGCGTCGTGTCTCACATCGCGGCGATCCTCGCGCAGATCGCGCCGCTCGGCTCGCACCTGCGACGTATCGCCCGCGCGCCGAGCCTGCCGCAGCTCTCGCTTGTCCCGCGCGACGTCGCGCGCGTCGTGACGGATATCCTTCCTGTCCTGTGCGAGGTCGCGCCGGTCATGGCGTGTGTCGCGGCGGTCCTGTCGCAGCTCCCGGTGGTCGCGGATCGAATCCCGTTGATGCTCGGTGAGTGGCTTCGCCGCAGGCAAGCCGGCCTGGGTCGCGGCCTGCGCCCGCGCTGTTGACGCGAGCATAACGAGTCCGATGGCCATCAACGCGGACGAGACTCTTCGCATACGCATCCTCCTGAGTGAGAACAACACCGTCCTCGCCTCCTGAATCGTCGCGCGTCGGGCGGGACGGTCATCGGCGCGCTCATGGAGGACGCCTGATGAGATCGAACGTTAAAGCGCGTTTTGTCCGCGCGCGTAAACGTCCGCGTGTTCGATGCGCTGATCTTGTGACGAACATCACCACCAGCAGGTGACAGCGCGGATACTTCACCGCCGACAAATCGTCCAACATTTGAGTCACGATGCGCGTCGCCGGTCGCGGCACTCGCATTGCCTTTCTTAAAAGCTGTAAAGAGTACCGCGGCGAACCGACACTCAGACGAGCAGGGCAAAGGCGCCCGCAGGGAGATGGATCATGACGCCCGAGCCCGAGAAGGTAGCATGAAGCGTATCGTCCTCACGAGCCTCGTAATTCTCACCAGCATCGGCTCCGTTGCGCCCGCGCAATCGATCACTCGCGTTCACAACGTCGTAATGCCGATGCGACTCGCGGTTCGCCCCGACAGCCGTCTCTGGCTGGAGGGCAGCTCCAACGTGCGTGACTGGCGGTGTGAAGCGACGTCGCTCGACGCTTCCGTCGACATCGACGACGCGACCCACTCCGCCGCGTCGACTGCCGACCGCATTCGCCGCGTGCAGGTCCGCGTTCCCACCCACGCGCTCACCTGCGGCCGCAGTCAGATGGATCACATCATGTACAAGGCGCTTCACGTCGACGACGCGCCGGAGTGCCGACAGATCGTCGGCCGCTTCGAGGTCGTGTCGGCCGCCAGTGGCGCGCGTCCGACGCTCGTTATGCAGGGCACGCTTCGCATTGCTGGTCGCGAGCGCGTCGTGCGCATGCCCGTGGAGCTCGAGGAGCAGGCCGACGGCAGCGTCCGCGCCAAGGGCGCGCTCCCGATCCTGATGACGGATTACGGCATCTCGCCGCCGACGGCGCTCTTCGGCGTGCTTCGCACCGAGAATCGCATCGTCGTCAAGTTCGACCTGCTCGTCGACCGTCCCGCGAGTGTCGCGAGCCTCGACGAGATCGAGCCCTAACCCATCGAGTCCGCGCCGGCAGTGGCCGGCGCGCTACCATCCCATCCGTTGCCGCAGGTTGGTGATGTGTGCAGTATGGTGCGGGCCATGCCAGGCATATAGCGCCAGCACCATGTCGAGCGAGAGCGGCGCCTCCCAATCGGGATGATTGAGCGTGCGCCCGAAGTCGCTCGGCGCCATCGCGCGGAGCAGGCGCACCCAGCGGTCGTGCATCGCTGACAGCAGCGTGAGCGACGTCTCGACAGGCGTATCGCGCACGTCGCTCAGCTTGGCCCACTCCGCTTCATCGTAGGGCTTGATCGTCGGCATCTCCTCGGTGAGCGCAAGCTTGAAGCGGACGTAGGCATTCATGTGGCTGTCGGGGACATGATGCACGACCTGCCGCACCGTCCAGCCGTCCGGCCGGTATGGCGTATCGAGCTGCGTTTCCGACAATCCGCGAACCGCCGTCTGCAGTTCATTGGGCGTTCGTGCAATTGCGTCGATCATCTGGCGGCGCTCCGCGGTTTCGAGCGGACGCTTCGGACGCTGAAAGCGTCCGGTGGGATAGCGAAGGGGATCCTCGGTATTCATAGTGGGCGACATTGTGGTGGGTCACCGAATTGGCGCGTCGTTCCATTGTGGAGACAAGCTATGGTTCGACTGGTAATTCACGCCAACTGACCGACGATTCTTCGGGGGATCGACGAAATGGCGGGGACAACTGGAGAGGACAAAGGACAGCTCGCCGGGCCCGACCTGGCAGTCGGCGTCGACGCGAGCTCGCTGGCGAACGGAGACAAGCTGCTCGGGCACGCGAATGGTGAGCAGGTGCTACTCGCCCGCGTGGACAACGAATTCTTCGCTATCGGAGCGAGCTGCACTCACTATGGCGGGCCGCTCGCGGAGGGTGTGCTCGTCGGTGACACAGTGCGCTGTCCGTGGCACCACGCCTGCTTCAGCCTCCGCAACGGCGAAGCGCTGCGCGCTCCAGCGCTCAACCCCGTCGCCTGCTGGCGAGTCGAGCGTCGCGGCGGCACCGTTATCGTGCGCGAGAAGGTCGAGCGGGACGCGCTGGCGCCCTCCTATCCCGAACGGCCCTCACGATCCTCGTTGAGCAAAGTCATAATCGTCGGAGCGGGCGCCGCCGGAACGGCGGCAGCCGAGATGCTGCGACGCTGCGCCTTCGAGGGCGAGGTCATCGTTGTCGATGACGACGAGGGCTCCCCCTACGACCGGCCCAATCTCTCCAAGGACTATCTCGCCGGCAACGCGCCCGAGGAGTGGATCCCGCTTCGGCCGCCCGGCTTCTACGACGAGCACCGCATCACCATCATCCGCGGCCATGCCACCAAGCTCGATGCGACGGGCGGGCTCCTGCACGTCGACGGACGCCCGCCGCTCGCCTTCGACGCGCTCATCCTCGCCACCGGCGCGGAGCCCGTTCGCCTAACGACACCGGGTGCGGAGCAGCCGCACGTGCACTACTTGCGCACCCTCCGCGACAGCCGGGCGATCATTGCCGCCGCGCAAGGTGCCACGAACGCCGTCGTCATCGGCGCGAGCTTCATCGGGCTGGAAGTGGCGGCGTCGCTCCGCACCCGCAACGCGAAGCTCCCCGTCCATGTCGTTGCACCCGAAGCGCTGCCGCTCGAGCGGGTCATGGGTCGCGACCTGGGCCAATTCATCCAGTCGCTGCATGAAGAGCACGGCGTCAGCTTCCACCTCCAGCAGACGGCGACTCGAATCGACCGCGACGCCGTCGTCCTCGCGAACGGTGAACGGATCGCGGCGGATCTCGTCGTCATCGGCGTCGGTGTCCGACCGCGCCTTCAGCTCGCGGAGGAAGCCGGCCTCCGCATCGACAAGGGCGTGCTCGTGAATGAGTTCCTCGAGACGAGCGCGCCGCGCGTCTACGCCGCCGGCGACATCGCTCGCTGGCCCGACCCGCACAGCGGCGCACCGATTCGCGTCGAGCATTGGGTGGTCGCCGAGCGTCAGGGCCAGACCGCCGCGCGAAATGTCCTCGGCGCGCGCGAGCGATTCGACCAGGTGCCGTTCTTCTGGAGCGCGCACTACGACGTTTCGATCAATTACGTCGGGCACGCCGAACGTCCGGAGCGCGTCGATGTGGACGGTAATGCCTCCGCGCGTGATGTTGCCGTGCGATTCGTCGAGCGCGGCAAGACGGCAGCGCTCGCGACCATCTTCCGTGACATCGAGAGCCTCGACGAAGAGGTGGCGATGGAGCGCGGCGCCTAACGCGGCGGGGCGTAGAAGCGCAGGCCGCTTGACGTCGCTCGAAATCCGGCGGCGGTGAACGCCGCCGTCCACGGGCTCGTAGCCGCAGCGATCCCGTCGATCGTTTCGACGATCGGATCGCGGCGGCCGTCGCTCGCCTCCACGAGCCGCTGCGCCAGCGTTCGCGCCGCGTCCGTCATGTCGCTCGGGCTCGTCCCCGGTCTGACCGTTAGGCGGCGCCCGCGTCCCTCCGCCACCGCGATCACCTCGCCAGCGCGCGTGACGAGCAGTGCACCGCGGGCGCGGCGCCGCGTCAGCTGCGCGCTCGCGCTCTCGGTCACTCCAGTCGCGACGGCATACGCATTCGCCGGATCACTTGCCGCAAACACTACAATCGGCGATCCGCCTGCCGTTGGTCCGCTGGCGCGTAAGAGCTCGATCGCCGCGGGGAGCGCGAACTGCGCGCCGGACAAACCGCGCACGAAGTAGCCGCGTCGCGCGTCGCCGCGGAACTCGAGCCGCTTCAGCTCGCGATAGATGGCGCGCCAGCTCACCGCCGGTCGCTCCCGCTTCCACCACTCTCGCGCCACGATGCCGTAGCGCTCGAGCCACTGCCGCGCCACCACCTCCGCGAGCGCGCTCTCGTCGGTCGATGAACCCATGATCCCGCTCGTGCGCACGAGCGCCCACCGTCCCGGCCACGCTACCGCGCTCGGATCAGGTCGCCCGTCCGACGGGGGACGCCACTTCGGCAATCGTCGCAGATTCGGACGTCGCTGCACCACTGGGCGATTCGCGGACGGTGAGAAGTCCGCCGGCAGCCAGCGCGTGGGGTCCGGCTGGTTTCGCATGCGTGGCGACACGAATGGCCGCCACCGCACCACCTGACGGAGCGACTCCATCGTGTCGTTCGTCACGAGCCCGGCGCCAACGAGCTCGCGCAGCGCGTCGCGTGTGACGCGGCCGCTAAGCGAAGTCGCCCGGAGCAGGTCGTCGAAGAATGAAGCGCCCTCGGTGCGCAGCGTCTGATACACACGCTCCGCGTTCTCGCTCAAAGACGGTCCGCCATCGTTAGGCTCTGGCACCCAGGCGCGGCCCGTGCCGCGACGGACGAATCGGAGCTGCGCGAGCGTGACGCTGCTCTCCTCGGACGCGAGTGCTGGGGAGCCGCCGCCGATCCACACTGCTTCCCCGGTGGCGCAGAGACGCGTGATCGCGTCCGCGTCGTAGTCGCGGACGCGCGCCGTGAGGTACTCCCGTTCCCACGCATCCGCGGGACGCGCGAGTCCATACAATTGCTGGATTGCCGCCGCGGTCCCTTCCGTTCCCTCCAGCCGCGTCGATGGATCGACGTGCTGCCACCGCTGAAGGAAATGCGCGAACGTCTCGATGCCCACCGCCTCGACCTGGCGACGTGCCACCGCCAGCTCGCGCCGTCGCGCTTGCTCGAGCAGCCGACGCGATGCCCATCGCGGGACACTCGGTTCAGCACTGCCAGCCGCCGCTCCCGTTAGGAATGTGCCGCGCACGAGCTTTCCCGCTGCCGTCCAGTCATCGAGCTGCCGCATCACGTGCTCGGCTTCAAGATCGTAACGCTTTCTGATGTCGGCCACCGAGATGGGGCCGTGCAGTGCGACGAATCGCGCGAGCAGTTCCCGCCGCGCCGCGCCGCGCGTCAACGTCGCGCGCCGCAGCGACTCCGGGATGGCGGACGCCGCTGCCGCCGGTGCCAGTTCAGGTCCCGTGGCGACCGTTGCGAATGCCGCATCGCCGAATGCGGCCACGTAGCGCGGGTACGCATCGGTGAGGATCACACGCTGCTCGGAGCCGCCGATGCCTAACGGCACCGCGATTCCCACGGCTCGGCCGCTTTCGAGCAGCTCACGAATCGGATCTCCACGCAGCCCCTCCGTGGCAACGCGTTCTTCGAGCTCCGCGATGGTGAGGTCGCCGGCGCGGTCGAGCAGAATCGCCAGCTCGTCCGCGGTGCGAGCGCGTCGATTGGGCGTCGTGCCGCGGCGAGCGGCGAGGAGCTCGGCGAGTGTCGCCAACGTCCCTTCGTCGGCGCCGCTCTCGCCCAGCAGCTCATCGAGGAGACCACGATCGAGCGACAGCATCGCCGCGCGCTGCTCGGCGCGGGGTGTATCGTCCGCGTACATCCAGTCCATCACGAACCCGAACTGCAGTGACGCGGCGAACGGGGACGGCAGTTCCGTGGCAACCTCCCGCATCTCGATCGCACCCGTGCTGAGCGCGCGCAGCACCTCTGCCAACGCCGGCATGTCGAACGCGTCCTGCAGCACGTCGCGATACGTCTCGACGAGAATCGGAAACGACGGGAACTCGCGCACGGTCTGCAGAAGGTCCTGCGCCTTGAGCCGCTGCAGCCACAGGGGCATCCGGCGGCGCGGGTTCCCACGCGGCAGCAGCAGCGCTCGCGCGGCGTTCATCCGGAAGCGCGCGCCGAAGAGCGACGAGTTGCCGACCTCTTCCAGCAGCCGCCGCTCGGCTTCGTCCGGGGAAAGCGCGCGAAGCGCTTCGAGTGGGGCCGGTCCGGTGAGGTCCGGCAGGCGCAGCATGATGCCGTCGTCGGTCGTCTGAACCTGAACCTCGGTGCCCGACGTGCGCCGCCCGGCGTTCGCGCGCAACGCGTCCCGGATGCGGCTCGCGAGGACCATTCCCCACGGTGCGTTCACCCGGCCGCCAAACGGCGCGTGCAGCACGATGCGCACGGCATTCGTCTCGTCTCGAAACTGCTCGACGATGAGCGACTTCTCATCGGGAACGCCGCCCGTCGCGGCGCGCTGCTGCTGCACGTACTCCACGAGGGATTGCGCGGTCGCCTCGTCGCATTCGTACTCCTCGGTGATGCGCCGGACGTCGTCCCCCGTGCGCGCCTCGGCCAGCTCGCGGCGCAGCGCTCCCACACGCGGCGCGATGTGCGACGAGCGCGCCGCGTACTCGCCGTGCCAGAAGGGCATTCGTGCTGGAGCCCCGGGAGCCGGCGTGACGATCACCCGATCGTGCTCGATCGCATTCACGCGCCACGTGGACGAGCCGAGCTGAAAGACGTCGCCGATCCGCGTCTCGTGTACGAACTCCTCGTCCAGCTCGCCGAGCCGGGTGCGGTCGGGAAGATTCACGGCGTAGAGGCCGCGGTCGGGGATCGTTCCACCGTTCACGACGGAGACGAGTCGAGAGCTGCGCAGCGGCATCAGATGGTCCGTCGTTCGATCCCACACCATCCGCGCCTCGAGCTCCGCCGCGACGTCCGACGGATACTTGCCTGCGAGCATCGACAGCACCTCGTCGAAGGCCGTGCGCGTGAGGGAATGATATGGGTATGCGCGCCTAACGAGATCGAACAGCTCGGCACTCGTCCAGTCGTCATCGATCGATACTGCGGCCACGACAACCTGGGCGAGCACGTCGAGCGCGTTCTGCACGACCCGCGTCGGCTCGACGTCGCCGCTCCGCATGCCTCGGCCGATCGCCAGCGTCTCCGCGGCATCGTCGCGAAAGGTCGGCACGAAGACGCCGCGACTCACCGCTTCGAGCGTGTGGCCGGCGCGGCCCACGCGCTGGAGCGCGGTCGCCACGCGCTTGGGACTCTGCAGCTGCAGCACCAGATCGACTGACCCGATGTCGATGCCCAGCTCCAACGAGCTGGTGCTCACGAGCGCACGCAGCTTTCCCGCCTTGAGCGCCCCTTCCAGCAGAAAGCGCCGCTCTCGTGAAAGCGAGCCGTGATATGGCAGCGCGATCTCTTCACCAGCCAGCGCGTTCACTCGCGCCGCCATTCGCTCCGCCTGCGCCCGATTGTTCACGAACACGATCGTCGTTCGCGCACTCCGGATGTGTCGGAGCACCAGCGGCGCCACCGATGGCCAGATCGTTCCACCTGGCACGTGCCCGAGATCCTCGACCGGCGATTCGATCGCGATCTCGGTGCGCTTCACGAGCCCGCAATCCACGATCGTCACGGGCCGAAACGCGCCGTTCACTGAGCCGCCGAGAAAGCGCGCGATCTCCTCCAGCGGCCGTTGCGTCGCCGAAAGCCCGATGCGCTGTGGTGGATGCTCACAGAGCCGTTCGAGCCGCTCCAGCGTCAGCGCGAGGTGCACGCCACGCTTCGTCCCCGCGATCGCATGAATCTCGTCCACGATCACCGCACGCACGGCCGAGAACATGCCTCGACCCCGAACGGTCGTGAGCATGATGTGCAGCGATTCGGGCGTCGTGATGAGGATGTGCGGCGACTTCCGGATCATCCGGGCACGCGCGGACGCCGGCGTATCGCCGGTCCGCACCGCCACGCGAATCTCCGGAAAGGATTCCTCGGCCTTCGCGAAGCGCTCCTTCAGCTCCGCCAATGGGCGCTCGAGGTTGCGCTGAATGTCGTTGTTCAGCGCCTTGAGCGGCGAGATGTAGAGGATGTGAACCGCGTTCGCGAGCGGCGCCGAGCTGCCGTCGACGATGAGATTGTTCAGCTCCCAGAGGAATGCCGTGAGCGTTTTTCCGGTGCCCGTGGGCGCCAGAATGAGCGTGTGTGCCCCACTCGCGATCGCCGGCCAGCCCTGCTCCTGAGGTGCGCTCGGAGCGCCGAGGGACTCACGAAACCATTCCCGAACGAGTGGATGGAATGGCTTGAGCACGGACGACGAGCGCGGGCGCTTCGGCATGCCTCGAAAGCTGCCGAGTGGCCTCCGCTCGCGCTAGGAAAATTGGAACGCCTCGAGGGCGGTTCTACATCGCCACGGATTGTCCGAGCGTCATGTGCAGCGATGCGCCCGCGGGCAGGCAGTTCTCGTATTTCTCGCCGGCCTTGGCTGCCACCGCGCCGGCGGCCGCACCGGTCGCGGCGCCGATCACCGTTCCCTTGGTGTTGTGGCCGATGATCTGGCCAAGGATCGCGCCCGCAATGGCGCCACCGATCACCTTCTTCTTGTCGGCGTTCGCGTCGGGGTTCGCAACCTTCACGCGCTCGAGCGGCGTCGTCGGCGACACGGTGCCGCTGGCCGGATACAGCGAATCATTCACGTACAGGCCCCGGACGCGGAAATCGATGTGCGCCTGATCGCCTGGCGTCACCGAGGCGATCTCCAGCACCACCTTCGATCCCGCCGGTATCAGGGCGCCATTCGTACCGCTCACCGGTGAGTCGATCGTCGCGACGATCTTGTCGCCGGGTCGATTGGTCTCCGTGCAGACGCGGCCACCCGACGTCATCACGATGCCGGTTCCAGCGCCGATCTCACGGGTTGAGGCTGCCGTCGGTGCACGCGCCGGCAGCGGAGCGGGAGTCGGTATGCTCGGGCGCACATCCTGTGGCGCGGCTGCGGGGGACAAACGACGCGTCTCTCGGGCGGTACGCGTGGGAGTCGGCACCGGAGTCTTGGTCGGAGCCGGAGCCCGGGCAGGCGCTGCCGAGCTCAGGGCTGTGTCCTGGAACGTCGGCTGAGCGTTGACCTGACCCGCAAGCTGAAGGTCTCGCGTGAGATCGGAATCAGCGTTTGCGGTGCGCTTGTGATCGGCACACGCGGCAATCGCAACGAGTCCAAGGCCGGCCAGAACGCCCCTGGACCAACGAAAGGTCGAATTGAAAGAAACACACTGCCGCGCGGCGAGCATCGCAATCTCCGGACGTACTCGAGTCAAAGGACACACCAGACCAGGTGGCCCCTATTCTACACGTCCGTCCTACCGGAGTTCGATGGCCGGCCTCAGCGCTGAAACTTGTAGCCGACCTTCCAGACGGTGAGGATGTGCCGGGGCTCGGCAGCATCCGGCTCGAGCTTCCGGCGGAGCTCCGCCACGTGAGTATCCACAGTTCGGCTCACGACGGAAGCACTGTATCCCCAGACGGCCCGCAACAGTTCGTTCCTGCTGGTGACGCGCCCCTGCCGCTGCAGCAGTGCAATGAGGAGATCAAACTCCTTCGGCGTAAGCTCGACGCGCTCCTTCCCACGGCGTACGGTGCGTGCTCCGACGTCGACCTCGATGTCGCCGAAGCGCTCGACCGTCGACGTCGGCACCGCGCCCACCGAGCCACGCCAGTGTCGCGTGCGGCGAATCAGCGCCTCGATCCGAGCGAGCAGCTCCAGCACCCCGAACGGCTTCGTGACATAGTCGTCGGCCCCCATCCGGAACCCGAGGACCTTGTCGGCTTCCTCGCCGCGCGCCGTGAGAATGAGCACAGGCACCGCGCGTCCCTCGTCGCGGAGTGTGCGCAGCACCCGATACCCATCCATGCCCGGGAGCATGAGGTCGAGGACGATCAGATCCGGATCCAGCTCGCGGGCCTGCGTGACGCCCGCGACACCATCCTCCGCAACAGCGACGTCGTAGCCCGCGATCTCGAGACTGTTGCGCAGCCCGTACGCGAGATCCGGGTTGTCCTCGACGACGAGCACCCGAGACCGCTTCTGCGTGGATGTTCGACTGTCGGCCATTTTCGGAGCGAATGAATGGTCGTTGCGCGACACTGAGAGGTCGCGGCGCAGATCGTTCCCCCGTACGAAAGCGCTCATCGTCTGGTGACGAGCTGCGGTTCGACAGCCGCCGGAAGGGTCGCTCTCGCGATCGGAATCGGTTCGTACGAGCGGCCGGCGCACGGAATCTCGATCGTGAATCGTGAGCCACCGTTCGCCCCATCGTCGACGAGCACGAGACCGCCGTGCGCCACCGTGAGATTGCGCACCAGAGCCAACCCGATTCCGCTGCCCGCGATCGCCGAGTTCGCGTCACGGTCGAGTCGATGGAACGGTTCCCAGATCTTGCCGCGCTCGGCCGCTGGAATGCCCGGCCCTTCGTCCTCGACCCAGATCCGCGCCGAAGTCTCGTCGTCGCTTCGCGCCAGGCCTACCGAGATGGCCTGGCCGGAGGGGCCGTACTTCACGGCATTGTCCAGGAGGTTGATCAGCACCTGCCGCATCGCACCGCGGTCGACGTCGGCAACGACATCGTCGTCGAGATCCACGCGCACCTCGACACGGCGCGCGGCCGCGAGCGGCGCGAACGCCTCGAGCACCTCGCGCACCAGTGGCGCGAGTGGAGTCTCCTCGGTCATGAGCGTATTCTCACCCCGCTCGACGCGATCGAAGCAGAGCACCTTGTCGACGAGATGTCCGAGCCGCCGCGCTTCCTGATCGATGATGTCGAGCGATCGCGTGTGCTCCTGCGCCGAGCGGATCCAGCCCATGCGCAGCAGCTCGGCGAACATCCGGATCTGCGCGAGCGGTGTGCGCAGCTCGTGCGACACGCTCGACACGAAATCAGCGCGGAGCCGGGCCAGCGACTCCTCGCGACGGAGCTGCCGGAACGCGATTGCCACCAGCGCCGCGGTGATTCCCAGTAGCGCGAGCAGCACCGGAAAGCGGTAGGAGTCGCCGAGAATCAGTCGTCCTGCCACTCCGGGCTTGAGCGACGCTTCGACGGTGAAGCCGGCCACATACTTCTTCTGATCGTACGTTGCACTGTACTGATCACCGAATTGCCATGGCGAGCGATAGAGCACGTTGCTCTTCTCGTCGCGGACCGTGATCGCCACGAGATGTCCCGCGTCTGCCTGTTTGGCGAGCGACGGCGGCAGCAGCTCCCACTCCGCCAGCTTCGCCGCGAATGCCGCGACGAATCGCCTCGATTCACTCACCACTCCGTACGCTGACACCGCATTGCCGAGCGTGTCGCGGACGACGGTGTAGGCGACGGTTAGGCGCCGGCCATCGACCTCGCCGACGACCGTCGCGACGCGCCAGTTCGGCTCGAAGACCGCACTCGCGTGCTTGGCGATCGTGTCCCGCAGCCACGATCGCTCGAGCCGCTCCGGCTCGCGGCCATCGGCGCCGTCCGCGAGGACGGTGGTGAGCGCGCTGTCGTTCAGATCGAAGCGGAAGTAATACGACGCCGGAATCGCTGATGAGCAGTCTTTACACTTCAGGATGTGATGATTCTGCTCGAGGAGCATCACCGGAGAGGGCAGCTTCGCGCCCGGCTTCGCCTGGCTGAGCTGCTCGGCGGGCCGCAGCAGTTCGGTCATGGCCAGCCACATCTCCTCGCGCATGTTCGAGGCGAACTCCCATGCCGCGAACCCGGCGTACTCCCGGAGCGCGCGCGACGCCGTAGCGCGTTGATCCTGTTCCGCCCGGAACGCCTGAAAGACGAGTGTGGACACGACGGCCAGCGCCGCGAGCAGGAGCGCCAGCGTCGGTACGCCGCGGCGCGGTCGAGTGGGGAAGGAGGACCGGGAAGTCACGTTGGGCATGCCCGTCTGTTGAGAAGCCGGCAGATGACATCTGCCTGGAAATATGCCGCTGCACGCCGGCCCGGCCTGTTAGCGAATTGTCAGGCCTCCTCAGTTCGAACGCGCGCTGACGACCTCTTCGCCCGCGCCAGCCGGCGTCTTTTGCGGCAGGATGACCGAGAAAATGCTCCCTTCGCCGTAGCTGCTGCGGACGCTCACCGCACCGCCCAGCCGATCGAGCAGCTTTCGCGTGATGCTCAGCCCAAGGCCCGTCCCGCCGTATTCGCGCGTCCTCGACCCGTCGACCTGACGGAAATCCTCCCAGATCGCCTGCAGATCCTTCTCGCGAATTCCGATGCCGGTGTCCACGACGTCGATGCGTACGCCGCCGCTGCCGCTCTCTGTGCAGCGCGCCACGACCGACACGCGTCCACGGTTCGTGAACTTCACCGCGTTCGACAGGAGATTGAGCAGCACCTGCCGCACCTTCGTCCGATCCGTGTAGAGCGGCGGACATTCAAGGCCAATGTCAATGACGAAATCGAGCGTCTTCTTGCGCACCATCGGCTCGATCTGCTGCGCGACTTCGGAGATGACATCGCGCAGCTCCACCTCTTCGAGATGCAGCGGCATCTTCCCGGCCTCGATCTTCGCCAGGTCGAGGATGTCGTTGATCAGGGCGAGCAGATGCTCCGCCGCGGCGCGGCCGCGGCGGAGCGCGTCACGCTGGCGCTCGTTGATGTCGCCGAGCACACCGTCGATGAGCAGCGCCGAGTAGCCGATGAGCGCGTTGATCGGGGTCCGCAGCTCGTGCGACATGCTCGCGAGGAACTCGGACTTGAGTCGATTCGCCCGCTCGACTTCCTGCGACTGCCACTGCAGGCGCGCGTTCTGTTCCGCCAGATCCGCGGTCGCTGATCTGATGCGTTCCTCGAGCTCGCTGTTCAGCGTCTTGAGCGTTTCATAAAGTCGCTCGATCTCTACCTCTTTCGTGAGATCGTGCAGCACCGATACGATCGCGATCGGCTCGCCCCGCTCGTTCATGATCTTGCCCGACACCACCTCCACCGGCAGCTGGCTGCTCGTCGTTGGATGGACGAGCATCATGCGCTCGCGCCGTGCACGGGAGTCGAGAAGCGCGAACTCCGAGATGAACGATGTGAACTTCGTGTCGTTGCCACGAACGGCCTGCAGCTGCCGACGGCTGCGCTGCTGGACCTCGCTCGCCTGGAACAACTGCTCCGCCTGATCGTTCATCAGGATGATGTTCGCACGCTCGTCGGTGACGAGAATCGGATCGGCGACGTTCTCCAGAATGAGGTTCAGCCGGTCGCGCTCCGAGGACGCCTTCATCTCGGCGAGCCGCACCCGTTGCACCTGTCGCTCCAGCTCGTTCGCGGCGCGCCGCAGGTCAGTGACGTCACGCAGCACCGACAGAACGGCATCGTCGGGGCCGACCCGCTCGCTCAGCGGATGCGCCAGCACCTCGAAGAGCAGATCGTTCCCTTCGTCGGGGTCGACGAGATTCAGCTCGCGCGGTCCACCCGTCTCTCCGCCCGTCATCACCGCCTTCGCAAGGAAGGAGGTGAAGAGAAGGTTGTTCAGCTCGATCGCGCGACGCCGGCCCGTCGAATCGCCCTCCTTGGCGTTGAGCAGTCGCTCCGCCCGTGCGTTCTGCGCGATGATGTCGTTGGTCGCATTCGTGATCACGACCGGGTCGGGCAGCGAATCCACCATCAGCGTCAGGCGATCGCGCTGCTGGGATAACCGGTCGATGGAATCGCGAGACTCCTGCAGCGACGCCAATCGGGCGATGATCGGCCCGGCCAGCATCACCAGATGCGTGACCGAGGCGATGAGGCGCTCGGGAACTGCGCCCTCGATGACGATGACGCCGCCCGGCGCGCTAGCCAGGCGGCGCTCGGCAGGCTGCAGAAGGTGAACCTCGCCCTCCCCGATCAGCTCCTGCGCATGCTGCAATGGCATCGCGGGGAGGGTGCCGCGCAGTCGTGCCTGCGGCATCGGCAGCGCCGTCCAACGGGCCATCGAGACGAACGCGCGGATGCTCGACCGACCGCCGCCCGTGACCGGCACGAGTGACAGCGCGCAGACGACGAGCGGATTCGAGAGATCGCCGATGGAGATCGCCGCGTGCGGTGCCGCTTCATAGCCGGCACTCGCCATCGACACGAGTGATTCCTGCGCCGTGTCGAGGCAGAGCATGTGCCCACGTTCGGCGTCCACCATCTCGAGCACCTGCGCAAGCAGGAACGCCGCCGCCGAGGCGAAGTCCGGAGCCTCGGCGAGTGCCGAGAGAAGCCCCGCGACCGTTCGGTCGCCGACCTCTGTTGGGCCGATCAGTCCTTCCAGATCACGCGTTCTGCTGCTCAAGTCGACGTCTCAGCTCCGCGTTCTCGCGTTGCACCCGCTCGAGCTCGGACATCTCGCCTGCTCCGAGCTCGCGAGGACGCGATATCGGCGACGTGATGCCCACTGCTTCCGAGTACTTCAAATAGGTGTCGATGGACGCGACCACGATGCGCGCCTCCACCGTCACGAGATCGATTCCCACTAGCGAGACGCGTACCCACGCGTCGATCACGATACCCTTGTCCAGAACACGGTCGAGGACATCGATGAGTGAACTGCCACTAGGCGTGCGTTCGACGGCCATGGGGGAGAGAGTTGAGGGCTAAGAGTGGCTGTTTCGATCACCAACACGGTAAAATGCGCTCTGCCAGTGCGCCGAACGCATCTATCCCTTCGTGCCTCGCTTTTTCGCGAGTCCTTCAAGTGTCCGCTCGATCCGGTCCAGCCGCTCTTCGAGCTGGCCTGCCGGTATGGACGCGTAGGGTGACGTTGTCGTCAGACGCGGGTCGCTTCGCCACCAATTCAGTCCGATCTGCTCGGCCTTGTCGATCGAGCAAATGAGCAAGCGAACCTGAATCGTCAGCAGCTCGACGTTCGCGAGATTGATCTTTATGTCGCCGGCGACAACGAGTCCTTTGTCGAGGACGCGGTCGAGAATATCGACCAGGCCGTGCGTGCGAGATGGATTGACGAACTCGGGCAATCAGCCGCTCCTCGGAGTCGCGATTCCGCCGCGAGACGAACGCGCGACCAAAGACGCGCAGCCGCTCGCCATTAACGCAGTTGGCCCAATGGTCCGAGATCGATGTTCAGATCGTCGTCTGTGAGCCCGAAAATTGTTTTGAGCTCCTCCATCCGCTCGTTGAGCTTCAGGAGCGCAAGCCCCAACCGTTCGACCTGCTCCTCCGACAGAGTACCGCCATCCATGCGTCGGATGGCCTGGTGCTCGAGTATTTCGCGAAGCAGTTCTATCACGGTCAACACGAGTCGCGCAAGCCCGTTCTCCACCTGGTCGGGATCGGCATTGATCCGTTCCGGCAATGCACGCGCGAGTGCCTCCAGCGCTACGTCGGGAGAACGATCCCGACCCAGCGTCTTGGCACCCTCGGACACGCCGCCCGCGGCGTGCACTTCCTCGCCCTTATCCATTATGGCTCGGGCTGCCAGAATCATGCCCACTTCTATCGCTTCGAAGCGGTGACGAAAAGCTATACGGCCCACGCGGTTCACCCGCGACCACGCGGAAATCTTCGGCTGGAACGAACGTCGCCACCGCATCACGGTAGCGACCCATCGCCGCCATCGGAACGAGGTGCGCGATCGACATCACGCCGGCCGCTGTGAAGCTTCGCGCCTCGTCCCGCACGAGATCGCCAACGCTCGCTCGAAGACGCGAAGCCTCGCGCTCCGCGGCCGACCGGCGACGATCCGCGTCGAGCGCACGCGTGCGGAGAGACTCGAGATACCGGCGGCCGGCGGCAGGATCGCCAGGCTTTGGTCTCTCATTCGCGGGCGCCGCGAGCTCGCGCGGCACCAGCAGCGTTGGGATCTCGACGGCACCGGCCACGTGATCGAGGATAGCCCGTAGCTCACCGGCACGCTGCGTCAGATCCGCGACGCAGGCCGCATCATCCGGAAATCGCGAGCCGTAGCGCGCCGGCGCCGGCGTGCGCCCCAGGGCAAGTGCGGCATTGACCACCTCGTTGTGCAGCAACGCCTGCGCGGTCAGGTCCCGTCCGCTCACCCGAAGCGCATCCTCGGTAATCGTCGACACCCACGCTTCCAGTGACGCGGGAGCCGGTGCGGTGAGGGCGCGTATCGGCGTGCCGCCGATGCCGGTGAGCCCCGCGGGCACCGCTTCAGCGCCCGCCGGAGCGAGAACGCAGAAGAGATAGGTCGGCATCCGGTGTCGACTGGTTGTGCTCCAACGCCGTCTGCACCGACGCGAGCACGAGCTTCAGCTCGACCGACAGCAGATCGATATCCGCGATCGAGATCATGACGTCTCCGGAGATCACCACGCCCTTGTCGAGCACGTGATTGAGAAGATCGCCGAGGACGAGCTGCCGATCCTCGATCTCGTCGTCGTTAGGCTCGAGTTCTGAGTCAGCGGTCATCGCTGGGCTGGACGAAGTGGTACGGCGGCCATGGGCCAGTAAAGTCGAAGCGGAAGCCGCGATCACCGTGGCGCGTCACGATCTCCGTCAGCGCGCGCTGGAGCTCCTCGAGTCGCCCTGGATCCACGAGGAATGCGATGTCCAGGATCAGCGTGCCCTCGGCGTCCGGCCGCGCCGCTCTCGCGGACACGCGCGTCTCCACCGCCTCGACTGCAAATGGCCGGAGCGCGGCTGAGATCTCGCGTGCTATCCTGGCGCCGATTCCGTGCAGCTCTTTCTTGCGCTCCGTGTCGAGCTTTCGCTCGAGCAGGTACCGCTGGCCCGGACTTGCCGCCGCCGCCGATTGCTCGAGCTCCGCCAGCCGCGGGCTGTGCTCCGCCGCGACCCCGGCGAGCTCCGCATCGATGCGATAGACGCGGAGTGCGTACTCGCGTCCCTGGTCCACTCGGCGAAGCGCGGATCGCAGCTCGACGCGTCGCTCGCGAAGCGTCTTCCTCACCGCCTCCTCGGTGCTGAAGAGCGAGAACACCGGCAGCGGGACGACCGCGCCGCGATCACTCAACCAGGTGAGGACGCGATCGTGCGCGACGGCCCGCGGCGCGAGCCATTCGACATTCTCGGTTCCGCGTTCGATCTCACCCGGTGAGTACTGCTCGCCATCGAGCCGCGACAGGACGGCGGCAAGATCCTCGTCAACGCACAGCTCGAGCGGAGCGTCCTCCACTCCTTCAGGCGCACGACGCAGATCGATCGTTGCCGGCGTGATGCCGTAGACGTACCAGAGCTCGGAGGCGGGAGACATCCCTAATGGGTGAAGAGGACTCGAAGATATCTCACGGCGACTGCGGCCGCTCCCAGGCTGACGTCCAAGCGCGAATCGCCTCGATTCCGACGAGTGGAGTGGTGAGCTCCGGAGCAATCGCGACCGTCCTTCCGTCTGCCGGACCGTCACGTCGCGCCCGATTCCACACCTCGCCGATGACGCTGATTCCCGTCGCCCGAAGGACATTCCCGAGCCGCGTGGTCTCGCCGCGCACACTCGGCTCGTTGAGCGAGACGAGCAGCACGCCGGCACGCGTTTCGTCGTGCAGCAGTTGATCGAGCTCCCGAGTACGGCGACTGAAGGTGACGAGATCTGCGCCCGCCTCGATCGAGCCGGCGATCTCCTTGTACTTCATCATGAGTCGCATGAGCCGGTGACTCCAGTCGATCGCGACCGCTGGTAGTTGGAGCAACCGCAGGAGGTGGCCCGTCGGAGCCGGATCGAGGATTATCCGAGCGTATCTCTGCTCGGCGAGCGCTTCGCCGAGCGACGCCAGGGCGTAGAGCTCGTCGATGCCCGGAGGGGCAAGCGCGAGGAGGTCGCGAAGGATTGCCCGGTCGTGCGCGATGTCGACGCTCTTGCCGAGGAGTGAATCGAAGACGGAGTCGATGCGGTCTCGATAGCGCTCTCGCAGATCGTGAAAGGCGGCCGCGGCGTCCATCTGCCACACGTGCAGGCGCGGTATCCGCTCGAGCGGGACGGGTCCATCGTGCGCCCAGCGCGGCGTCCGAATACCTAACGCATCGCCGATCGATGGCGCGGGATCGGAGGAGACGAGCAGGATGTCGCCGTCCACGGTTGGGTCGAACGCCACCGAGAGCGCCAGCGCGCAGGCGACGGTGGTCTTTCCGACTCCGCCTTTTCCGCCAACGATAGTGAGTGTTCGAAGGAGATCGCCGAGCGTGATGGGCGGCTCGCGTTTGGCCCTGGACGGCTGGGGGGCCCCCCCCAAATCCAACGATACAGGTCCCGCGGGCTTTCTCCGCACTCCTTTTCCGTCCTGCCGAACCCGAACATTGCGGCGGGCCGCACTGACACTCGATAGCGCGCCTAACGATGACATCGCCGCTGCCAGCCCCATGGGCGGCGGATCGATCTGGGGCACGGTGTACAGTGGTGTCTCCGGCACCAGTTCAGCCAATTCTCCCATGGCGCCCTCCGGCGCTCCGACACGAGCCTCGGGCAGCGCCTCGACTATCACCGCCGCCACCGCGAGCCCCAGCTGCCGAAGCGCCTCGACATACCGCACTGTCTCCCGCACCACCACCGCTTCCGCTCGCGTTACCACCACCGCCGCCGATCGCGATTTGTCGCATAACGATTGACGAAACAACTCCAGGGTCCGCCGCATCTCGTCCAGGAATGCGTCTGCCGCATCCTGCCGATACCGATGCGTCAACGCGCTCACCATGAATCGATGCTTCGCCTGCATCGATTCGAGGAGCGCAACCAACGCCTCGAAAGTTTCGGCCAACGCCAGAAGGCGAAGCGTGTGACCCGTCGGCGCGGTGTCGACAACGAGACGCGTCCATCGCTGGTCATTCTTTCCCCTGGCGACCGCCGCCAGCAGATCCGCCAGGACCAGAAGCCCGAAGATCTCGTCCGCGCCCGGAAACGCCGCATCCACCAGACCGGCGATGTCGTCGGCATCGAGATACGTTCCGCGATCGACGATCGTGACCAGGATGTCTCGCCACCGCGCGAGGAACGCCGTTCGCGCCGCCGCGGGATCGAGCTGCATCGCGTGAAGCCCGGTGTGGATCTCGCGCGGCTCACCGCCCTCCAGGGACGCGCCAAGCGCCGAGCCTAACGAGTTCGCGGGGTCCGTCGAGATGAGGAGCGTTGCGTCGCCACGTGCGGCGAGTCGGGCCGCGATTCCAAGCGCGCACGTCGTCTTGCCAACGCCGCCTTTGCCCACGACGAGGACAAGTGGCGGCAGTGCGTCGAGCAGGTCGTCGACGCGATGCCGCGGCGTCGCTCGCGCCGGGCTCACTCCGGTGCCGTGCCGTCCTCGTTTCTGGCGACGCGCACCAGCCCTCCCGCCACACCCTTCCCCAGTCGCTCGCGCCATTCGCGCACCTCGCGCAGGCGCTGCATCACCACCGCTTCGCGCCGCACGTACTCGGCATCGTCGATGTCTCCGAGCTCGAGCAGCATCTGCAGCTCCATGAGCTCCTCCTTCACCGACGTGTCGTCCGTCAACTCATCCTCGACGATCGTCTGCACCTTGCCTAACACCCAGCGAATGCCGGCGACGGGTCCGGTGACAGGAAAGAAGAGGACGTTCGAGATCAAACCCATTGGCGCGTCAGGCGGTCAGTCCGCCTTCTCGAGCTTCAGCTTGATGTTCACGAAGTTGTACGGGGGCCACGGACCCGAGTACTTGAACGTCAACAGCTCCTCGTATTTTCGGCTCGTCTCCTTCACTCGCTCATCGAACGCCTGCTCCTGGGCGCGATCGACGAGAAAGGCCGCGTTCAGGATCATCCGATCGCCGATCGGCTTGTTGCTGCGGCTCGCGACCGCAACACGCTTGATCTGGTCATGGATGTCGTTGACGTATCGCTGGCCGACTTCCTCGAGCGCGGAATCGATGAGTCGCCCGAGCTGCATTCGCGCAAAGTACGTCGACGACGCCGTGTGCCGGCTGATCTCGTCCTTCAATCTCCGGATCTCGTCGTTCTCGCGCTCGATGTTCGCGATCACCTTCTCGCGGTCCCAGAGCACCTTGAGGCCGAACTCGATCTTGTCCTGCATCTTTTCCAGGACGTCGCTGAACGCCTGGTACGTCGAGCGGAGGAGCTCGGTGACGTCATCTTCGGAGCGGAACACCGTCCCGAACGCCATCGGGATTACGGTGTGCTCCTTCATCACCGTCTCGTTCACGAACTCGTGCGCGAGCACGTTCTCACGTGTCGGGTCGTAGATCACGACCGCGGTGTCGCTCACGACCGCTGCGAGGTCGTGGAAAGCAACGGTGAACACACGCTGTCCGCCCCCGATGCCGATCGCGCCGAACTCCCGCTGGCGGTCGCTTCGAATTATGCAGTAGACGTACTTGCCGCCATCCGGCGCGATGTTAGCGCCAGCGAGTTCGGCAGGCGTGGTTTGCAGATCTGCCATGAGATGCAACCCAAGGGTGATACCAGTACAGTGGCGAAGTCCTGTCTCAGACCGCGCCATGGCTACGCCGGAGAATATACGGTTGCTTACTGAGTTCAGCCAAGGCGGACAAGTATTGTGCGCTCAGTCACTTCGACCGTAAAAGCAGTTATCAGCTATCAGTCCATAGTTACAGGGACTTTGGAACGAAGCGTTTGATATGGCTGTCATCGTGAGGAGCGAAGCGACGAATCTACCCGAGCTCTAGTAGATCCTTCGCTTCGCTCAGGATGACATCCCATCAAGCGCTTCGTTCCGAGCTCCCTGATAACTATGGACTATGGACTGATAGCTGCCGTTAGACCGAGAGCTCGAGCTGCGGGATCTCTCCCTCGAGACTCTCGCGCACCCGAAACGCGACCTCCTCGATCGTGCTCGGGTCGCCGATGACGTCGTAATCACGCACGTCCACCATCAGCACCGGACAGCGGTGAAATCCCGCGATCCAGTCCGCATAACGAGTGTGCAGCGCGACCCAGTAATCGGTCCGTGTCTCACGCTCCTTCGGCCGGCCTCGCTCGGCGATGCGATCCAGGATCGTCGTCAGCGGTGCGTGGAGGTAGATCAGCAGCCGTGGCGGGCGGGCGGCGGGTGCGTGAAGGAGCTCACCGTACAACCGCGCATAGAGCTCCCACTCCGCTTCGGTCATGTATCGCTGCTCGTACAGCCCGCGCGCGAACACCTCGGCGTCCTCATACCAGGTGCGGTCCAGAATCCATCCGCCACCGAGGCTCCGCATGCGCCGCATCGTTGCGAAGCGGGACGCGAGGAAATGCAATTGCAGATGCAACGCATAGGTGCGCATTCCCTCCGGCTCGCCATAGAAGTGCTCGAGCCAGGGATTGTCACGGTCCACACTCTCGAGACCGAGCTGGAGACCGAAACGCGCAGCGAGGGCGCGCGACAGCGTCGTCTTGCCGGTTCCGACCATACCGGCCACACCGAGGAGCATGTTGACGAACGGCTCGCAGCAGGAAGGAAGGGACGAGCGAAGCCGCAGCTTCGTGGGGGAGGCGAATACTACGTCTCCTGTCGCCCTTCGCAACTGGCAGAAACGCGGCGTTCGACACGCGCGCTCACCCGATCGTCAGCCGATCCGTCTGAGGATCATACTGCGTCGCGATTTGCGTCAACGGACGGATCGTGGTCGGCGGAGAGTTGTCGGGGCCATTGATCACACTTCCGTCGTTCGCGAAACGTGATCCATGGCACGGACACTCGATCTGGTTCGCGGTGTTTACCGCCGCATCGCACCCTTGATGCGTGCAGATCGTCGAGAGTGCGAGGAACGAGCTCGCGCCCGTGCGCTTCACCGCGCGCTCCACATCGATCTGGACCAGTTTGTCCACGGTAGCGAGACCAGGGAATTGTGCGACGGTGATCGTCACCGTTCCCGAAGGCACGCCGCCGGCGCTGTGCGCCGGTAGCGGCGGACCGAATACACCATTCCCGCATCCGCCGACCAGCGCTGCCGCCGCGGCCGCCGCCGCGCTCTTCGCAAGGAACGCGCGCCTGTTTAGACAATTCTCACACGACATGATCCCTCGCTCAGAGCGGGATGACGGCGGCCTTCCATTCGGCCGGATCACTGTCCTGCTGATACAGCTTGTCCAGATCGACCACGACCTTCTCTTCATCACGCCGCACGGCGAACCGATCCATCCCCCGCGTCGCGCGGCCTTCGATGAACGATCCGTCTGGTCGGTACTTCGAGTGGTGCTTCGGACACTGGAACTGGGCGTCGCGCTGCTCCCACTTGAGCGCGGTGTTCTGGTGCGGGCAGGCGAGCGAAAACACGTAGATCGCGTTCTGCCACCGAACCACGATCACCGACTCCTCCTTGTCGATCGTCGCTCCATCTGCGGCGGGAATGGGATACGTCCGCTCGTCGCCTCGCACCGATAGCGCTGACACGGCCCGTACCGGCAGCGCGCGCGCCTCCGCCGCGACGATCCCCAGTGCCGCGAACGCGCCGGCGGCCGCTGTCACCGCCTCGCGAAAGAAAGCACGGCGCTCGATCGCCGCCCCAAGTGGACATGCATCGCACGACTCGGTGGTGCTCGTCGCGTCCCCGTGCTGCCGCTCCTCGATCCGACTGCTCATCGATGCTCCTGCGGTTTCAGAATGACCGACACCCGTTGCCGTTAGGCAACGTTCACCAGCGCCACGCCCGCAAGCGTGATCGCGTACCACAGTCCAACACTCACCAGTGCCGAGCGGCGCAGCCGCGTCCACGATGGAGCGTTCTCGCCTGCGTCGGCGCGCAGCGCTCCCTCCGCGCGCGTCATGATGAACCCGTTCGCGAGAAGAACACAGATCAGCGCCATCTTCAACCAGAAGATCCACGAGCCGACGAAGGTCTCGACGTCGGACGCGAAGAGGAGAACCCCGGTGATCACCGAGAGTGACAACCCACCGACGACGAGCCGGTGAACGCCGGCGAGCTCCTCGAGATGCCGCCCTCGTTCAGCGGCCGCGAGGCGCAGCGCGCGCAAGGTGGCGCGATCCGTCGCTACTGCGAGACCGCCCGCCATCAGGAGGGACGCGACATGCCCGAAGGTCACGATCGTCGCTACGGTCTTCGAATCGGCATACAGATGCGCCCACGGCTCGGCGAGACGGGCGAGGCCATTCGTCACCGACGAAGCAACTGCCAGTGTCATGGCTACTTGTTGTAGAGCTTCATCGCCAAGCCACTCACCACCGTCACGGCCATCGATGACAAGGCGATGGTGCGGTGCTCGCGGCGTTTGTTGAAGTCTGTCTCTGCGTCCTTCGAGAGCTTCACCCCCGCGTACGTGAACCCGGCATCCGCGGCGAGCATCGACAGCGCGTGAATCGTTCGCAGCGTTCGACCATTCGCGGTGCTACGAGAGTCCCACAGATTCCAGAGACCCGTGACGGTATTCACGGCGAAGATCCCGGCGAGCGCGCTCGCTCCCGCGCGGTGCGTCGTCTTCGCCCAGTCCGGTGCCTGGTTTCCGTATTTGTAGATCCGCTCGCCGGCAATCCACTGCACGCCAAAGATCGGTATCACCGTGTAGCTCAGCGTCCGATGAATGGTGAGCCGGCGGCCGTACCAGTCGCTCACCTCGACAGCGCGCTGCCGAACGCGCGGCGTGTCGACCGTCACCGGCTGCGACAAGCGGAGCGTCAGCGACGTGTCCGGCGGCGCCAGCGGGTTGGCGCTGGTGACGATGCCCGCGACCAGGACGGGAATGACAGGAACGAACAACATGAATTTCCTGAGTTTGAGCTGATCGATCTGCCAACGACCTGAGGCGTTCGAGAATCCGGCAGACGGACCACCAACCCCGAAGCCGTACCTCGCGTTCCCGACGACGAATGGGAGACCACAACGTGACAGCGCCTCTCAAAAAGAACGAATCCCCGACTCCGGACTTCAGAAGTCGGGGATTCGGGAACGCTACTTCCTTTCCCTACTCCAACGCAGACTTCAGCTGTGTACGCAGCTTGGCCAGTGCCTCGGCGCGGATCTGCGAGATGCGTGACGCTGAGAGGCCGAGCACGTGGGCGATCTCCTGCAACGTGAGCTCCTCGTAGAAGTAGAGCGACAGCACCGTGCGCTCCTGTGGCCGCAAGCATCGAATGGCTATCCCGAGAATGGCGACGCGTTCCTCATATCCGATGCGCTCGTCGATTGCAGGAGTGCGTTCGTCGGGAATGGCTCCAGCGGCGGTGAGCTGCCCTACGCCGCCGATCGACCGCGGAGCGACGTCGAGCGAGATCTCTCCGGCACCGTCCACCTCCCACTCCCACTCACGCAAGGTGGATGGGCTGAGATTCAACTCGGCCGCGAGCTCGGCGGCCTTCGGCTCCCGACCCAACTGGCGGGTGAGGGATTCCCTCGCTGTGCCTATCGCGCGGGCCTTTCGTCGCGCGCCCCGTGACATGTGATCGTGGCGTCGAAGCTCATCGAGCATCGAGCCGCGGATGCGAGGGACCGCGTAGGTGCTGAAGGTGAGCCCACGCGCCGGTTCGTAGCTCGCTGCGGCCTGCATGAGGCCGATCGAGCCGGCGCTCACGAGCTCATCGAGGTCCACCTTGTCATGAAGCCGCCGTGACAATTGGCGGGCAACGTGATGAACAAGGCCGACGTGCTGATTAGTGAGGGAGGTAATGCTATCCGCGCCATCGGCGCTGCGAGTGACCTGGGAGACGAGAGACATCGCGGAAGGCCTCGTGAGCGGAGAGGGTAGCGGGCGAGGGCCCAGCTGGAAGCGTCCGCAGCCGTAAAGGCAAACCCTGCTCCACTGCTCACGCGCCGAAATTCCCACCAAAGAATGGGCATCTTCCGGCTTGGTCAACACCTCTCAACGAGAGAAGAGCAAATCACTTAGCTCGGCGCCCTGACGCGCGGCTACATGAGGCGACGATGCGATCGATATCGATCTGCGCAGTAGGAAAAAATTTCCCTCCGGCAGTTTCTTCCGAGCACAATCTGCCGCCCTCAGCTCCTGGGTAGCGCGTTCAGCTTGTTGCGGAGAGTTCGAACGCTGAGCCCCAGCAGCTCGGCCGCGCGCGTCCGATTTCCATCGGTGACCTCGAGGGCCCGTGCGATGAGCTGCGACTCCGCCTGGCTCAGATCGAACGAGCTCAGGACAACTCTCGGAGAATCCTTGGTAGCGTGTCCATTGCCGTGTGACTCGGCGGCTCGGCTCGTGTCCCGGATGCTCGCCGCCTGCTGGGAGAAGCCGAACCGCTGGCCCTCGAAGTGCCCCGGCAAGAGCATGGGCCCGCTCGCCAGGATCACGCCGCGCTCCACCGCGTGCTGGAGCTCGCGGACGTTCCCCGGCCAGTCGTGTCTCTGAAGGAGCGCGAGCGCCTCGGGGGAAATCCCGGCGAACTCTTTCTTCGCGTCGTTTGCCGCGTGGGCCGCGAATCGGTAGGCCAGGAGCGGAATGTCCTCAGCGCGCTCGCGCAGGGGCGGGATTTCGATCGGTATCACACTCAGTCGAAAGAACAGGTCCCGACGGAACCGGCCGGCCTCCGCTTCCGAGGCGAGGTCCCGATTGGTTGTCGCGATGATGCGAACATCGACCTTGATCGGCGACGTTCCGCCAACGCGCTCGAACTCTTGCTCCTGGAGCACTCGCAGTAGCTTCGCTTGGAGATCGAGGCGCATCTCCGAGATCTCGTCCAGCAGGAGAGTGCCACCGTGTGCCCGTTCGAAGGCGCCGGCGACGCGCTTGATCGCGCCCGTGAAGGCGCCGCGCTCGTGGCCGAAGAGAGCACTCTCGACGAGCCCCTCGGGCAAGGCCGCGCAATTGAGCTTGATGAATGGCCCATCGGCTCGCTCGCTCTGATCGTGGAGCGCACGAGCGACGAGCTCCTTTCCGGTTCCCGACTCACCTTGAAGAAGTACGGTTGCGCGCGTCGGAGCCGCGGTCGCGACGGTCTGAAGCAGGCGCCGCATGACGCCGCTCTCGCCGATGATCTGACGCTCATTCCTCAACGCCATCACCTCCTGGCGGAGGACGTCGTTCTCCTTGCGGAGACGCGCGACCTGTAGCGCCTTTGTCACGGCATGCTCGAGCTGCTCGGGGCGAACCGGCTTGGTGATGTAGTCGGCGGCGCCTGCCTTGATCGCGTGCACCGCGTGCTCGATCGAGGCGTATCCGGTGACCATGATCAGGGGGATGTCGTACGCTTCCTCCTTCAGCAGTCCAAGAAACTCCAGGCCTGTCATGCCGGGCATCTTGAAGTCGGAGATGATGAGCTCGATCTCGCCGTGCGAGAGCGCCTGTAGCGCTTGAGGAACGTTCCGCGCGCCGATCGCACGGTGGCCCGCTCGCAACAGCGTATCCTCGAGGAGGAGCCCGATCGTCGGGTCGTCGTCGACGTACAGGATCGTCGCCATCGTCGTCCTGGAGACCTCGGAGGGGAGAAGCTGGTACCCGGGATCGATCGAGCCGATACTCGGATACCTCATTGGTGCTTTGCCGGCCGCTCACCAAATCGCGAACTTCGCGGAGGCGAGCAGATCTAAAGATTCGGCGAGTGCTCCCGATACTGTAGCTATGAGGCTGCAATGACGATAGGCTCCTCGCCGTTTCTGACGGCGGACGTCGACGAGACGTTCGGCTTTGGCTCTCAGGGCTCTTCGAGCGGGAGTCGGCCGCTCTCGGCCCGTCTCGAGTTGATTCGGCGACGCGTACTCACGGGCTACTACTCTTCGCCCGCGATCACCACCGAGCTGGCCCGCCGATTGATGGACAGCGGCTGCATCGACGACCGCTGATCCAGCGCCGCCGTGGCGCGTTAGGTTGGGGCGATGATGTCGCTGCCCGAAGCCGAACCTTCAGCCCTCAAGCGGGTCGCCATCACTGGCGCATCGGGGCTCCTCGGGTCTGCGCTCGCGGCGCAGCTTCGAAAGCAGGGAATCACGGTCCAGCGCATCAAGCGCGGCGCGGCCGTTGCCGACCCTGACATCGCATGGTCCTCATCGAGCGGCATTCTGGACCCGGCGGCACTCGAGGGTGTGGATGCAATCGTGAACCTCGCAGGCGAGCCAATCGCCCAGCGCTGGAATGCGAAGCGAAAAGCCGCCATTCAGCAGAGTCGCCTAACGACGACGACGATCCTCGCGGCGGCGATCGCCCGACTCCGGCGTCCCCCTCGGGTCTTGCTCAGTGGCTCAGCGGTCGGTTTCTATGGAGATCGCGGGGACGAGGAGCTGGACGAGAACAGCGGCCCAGGCTCGGATTTCCTCGCCGGTGTTGCCGTGGCCTGGGAGCGCGCGGCGGATGCGGCGCGCCAGGCAGGGACTCGCGTCGTCCTTCTTCGCACAGGCATCGTTCTCACAACGGCCGGGGGTGCGCTGCGGAAGATGCTCGTGCCGTTCAGGTTCGGCCTGGGTGGGCGCATCGGATCCGGCGCGCAGTGGATGAGCTGGATCGCGCTCGATGATTGGGTGCGCGCCGCGCGGTTCCTGCTCTCGGCTGACACCGTCCGCGGACCGGTGAATCTGGTGGCCCCGTCACCCGCGCCTAACGCGGAATTCACGACGACGCTCGCGCGGGTTTTGAGCCGGCCGACGCTTGGGATTGTTCCGGAAGCCGCCGTCGATCTCCTGTTCGGGGAGATGGGTCGCGCGACGCTCCTCGCGAGCCAGCGCGTCCATCCGCGCCGCCTGGTCGACGCCGGATTCGAGTTTGCTCATCCGACGCTCGAACAAGCGTTGCGCGCCGAGCTCGGCGCGCAACGGTCCTGAGACGGTCCTCCGGACTACTCGATCAACGCGCTCAGGCGGTCGGAGTACACGCGGCTGGCGGTGAGACGCGTGCCGTCACGCATGATGACGATGTACTCGCCGTGGAACCACGGCTCCAGCTCCTTCACACGATCGATATTGACGATCGCCGAGCGGTGGATCCGCACGAAGGTGCTCGGGTCGAGCCGCGCTTCCATGTTCTTCATACTCTCGCGCAGGAGGTGCGACTCGCTGCGCGCGTGGAGGCGAACATAGTTTCCCGCGGCCTCGACCCAGTCGATCTCCTCCGTGCGAAGGAAAAAGACGCGGCCGCCGGACTTGACGATGAGCCGATCCGAATGGCGGTGTCCCCGCCGCTCGGTCCGCAGGTCTTCGAGGAGGGCGAGGAGTCGTGAATCCACCGTATCCCGCGACTGCCGCACATGGCGCCGGGCGCGTGACAGGGTCTTCTCGAATCGCGCCTCGTCGAACGGCTTCAGCAGGAAATCCAGCGCGTGGATCTCGAAGGCCTTGAGCGCATGGTCGTCGTGCGCGGTGACGAAGACGATGGCTGGCGCTTTGCCGCCGTTCGGGCTCGGTGAGGAGGGGTCACCGCGCTCGAGTGCCTCGACGACGTCGAAGCCGTCCACGTCCGGCATCTGGACGTCGAGGAAGACGAGATCGGGGTTCTTGTCGTCGATGGCGCGGAGCGCTTCGGCTCCGTCGGCGCACTCGGCGACCACTTCGATGTCGTTGTGCTCGGCGAGCAGAGCGCGCATGCGCTCGCGCGAGAGCTCTTCGTCGTCAACGATCGCGACGCGGATCTTGCTGGGATCGGTAATCAATCGGCCGCCGTCCGTTCGAGGGAGTGAAATGGAATCGCGAGCGAGACCCGGGCGCCGCCGCCAGGGTTCGCGGTGAGCTCGAGAGAGAAACGTTCGCCGTACAAGTGCCGCAGCCGCGCGCGGGTGTTGCTGGTGCCGACGCCCTCTCGCGCTCCGACTGGCGCGATGCCCCGGCCGTTGTCCACGACCTCGCAGCACAGCATGTCGCCCTCGTGGACCACCGTCACCCGCACCTGGCCGGCGCGCATGCCGTCACCGAATCCGTGGCGGAACGCGTTCTCGACGAGCGGCTGCAGCACGAGCGTCGGCACGCGCGCGTCGAGCACGTTCGGGTCGATGTCGAGCGTCACCGTTAGGCGCTCGCCGAATCGGAGGCTCATGATCTCGAGATAACGCTGCAGAAACTCGAGCTCCTCACGCAGCTCCACTTCCTGCACGCCGACGCTCCGGAGCGACATCCGCAGGAGATCACTCAGCGCCGCGATCATCGAGTCCGCCCGCTTCACGTCACGATGCATGAGCGCCGAGATCGTGTGCAGGGTGTTGAAGAGGAAGTGGGGCTGGAGCTGCATCCGCAGCACCTGCAGCTGTGCCTGTGCCAGCCTCGCCTCGAGCTGTGACGCACGCAGCGCTCGGTCCTGAGAGACGCGGTAGTACACCAGGGCGTGGTAGACGGCCAGCAGCGTGCAGTACACGATCGAGTCGAGCGTGAACCACGATGCGAGATAGCCCGTGAAAAGCCGCGTCGCCGGGATCGCCGACGCACCGCCGGCGAGCACGAGCGAGGCCGCGGTGAACAGCGCGACATGCAGGAAAACGAAGGAGACAACGGCGACGAGCTGCGCGATCCAATTGCGCAGCGTATGACGCGCATCCTCGCCATGATGAGCGCCCCACACTGGAAAGCGCCCGCCCATCCACATGACCAATGGGGTGAGCAGCGCCCACAGATACGTGAAGATCAACTCGGCGGGGACAAGCTGTCCCAATGACACTTCCTGGCCGAGCAGTCGCCGGTAGAAGTAGCGCTCGAGGGAGTAGAGCACGGCGACCACCGTCGCGATCGCGAAGATGATCAGCGCGAAGCTGGCGCGCCGCTCCCGACTGACCGGCGGCTCGCCAGCGCGCGTCAAACCGAAGATCGAGTACTCTCCGGTTTTCGCGAGCCCGTCTGCGAGCGCGATGTTCGCCTGACCGGCGGCCGGCGAGAGATTCCGCCGCCGCTCGTGCTCGTGCCGTGGTCGTCTACTGGCCGCGCCTGATTGAGACATCGAGCTCCTGCAGGTCCAAGTTCGCGCGATCGAGCACAGGACAATCGAACCTTACTGTGACGACGCGTCCCGAGTTTCGCTCCCCCGCGTCTCACTCATACCGCGCTGACACAATTTGACAGAGGAATTATGCGCAGCGTTGCTGGAGTGCTGTCTGACTTTTGTAAGCAATGAACCAGAGTGTCCGCTTTCGAACAGCCCGTTCCCAACGGCGGACACTCGATCGCCGATAATTCTCTCACAGTGAACGATCTTCATTCGTTATGCGCGTGAGCCTTCACGAACGACGCCCCTCGGTGGCTTGCCACCGAGGGGCGTCGAAACGAGCGAAACGGGTCCGCTCAGACGAATGCTGGCGGGCGCTTGAGGTGAAAGTTGGTCGCCTGCTGAAAGGCGTGGGCCACGGCGAGGATCTTCTCGTCCTGGAAGATCGGTCCCATGACGTAGATCCACGTCGGAAGCGGTGTCTTCGATGGCGCCGGCTGTCGCAGCGCCGCGGCACGCAACGAGTCCGTGCGCGTGACTGGCGGGGGACCGCCGAATCCTCCGGGCGGCGGAGCCTGCGGAATGGCGAAGCCGGTTGGCACGACGATCGAGGGCGTGCCCGTGATGTTCGTCACCGATGTGTTCTCACGCGGTGTGAGGATCACGTCGTGATCCCGGAAGAGATCCCACCATTCCTTGCAGAGCCGCGTCCGCACACGCTGCGCGTTGACGTAATCGGCGGCGGGCATGAACTGCGCGGTGCGGAAAGTATTCGGCCAGGTGCTGTAGGTCTCGAGCTCCGCGATCTTGCCGTTGAGGGTATCGCCCTGAAACGCGGCGCCGCACTCCGCGTTGAGGGTGATCTGGGCGAGGAAGCCTGACGTCGGCGTCGGCTCGTCGATCGGCGTGAGCTTCGCGCCTAACGACTTCAGCACCTCGAGCACGTTCAGTGCTTCCTCATTGCGGAACGGCGTCCCGTCATTGCGCGTTCCTTCGAAGTGGGACTTGATGTAGCCGATGCGGAGCTGAGCCGGCTTGGCGTTCGCGTTCCAGTTGAACGGATAGCTCTTCACGGAGTAATCGATGCCGTCCGGACCGTAGATGGTGTCGAAAACGAGCGCGCAATCCTCGGCGCTCCGGCAGATTGGGCCCAGCTTGTCCATCGTCCAGGAGAGAGCCATCGCACCGGTGCGCGGAACGCGGCCGAAGGTCGGCCGGAATCCGCTCAGACCGCAGACGCGCGAGGGAGATGTGATCGATCCGTTCGTCTCGGAGCCAATGGCAAAGGCGACGCATCCCGCGGCCGTCGCGGAGGCAGGTCCGGCGGACGACCCGCTCGAGCCGGTTTCGGTGTTCCACGGGTTCCGCGTTCGCTCACCATACCAGCGATCGCCTTGCGCCAGAGCGCCGAGGGTGAGCTTGGCAATCAGGACTGCCCCGGCATCGTCGAGCCGCCTAACGACGGTGGCGTCGTAGTCGAAGCTCTGATCCTTGTAGAGCCCGGCCCCCCAGGTCGTCGGAAAGCCTTTGACCGCGAGGAGATCCTTCGCGCCCCACGGCAGACCGTGAAGGGGGCCGCGGTACTTGCCTCGAGCGATCTCTTCGTCGGCCGCTTTCGCCTGCGCGCGCGCGCGATTCTCGGTGAGAGTGATGACGCAGTGGAGCTGAGGATCGTAGCGCTTGAGCCGCGACAGGTACATCTCGGTGAGCTCGGTGGGCTTCACCTTGCGCGTGCGCACCAGCTCCGAGAGTTGGGAGACCGTGGCGAAGGCAAGCTCGTCGAGATTGCCCGGACGGCTCATCACCGGCACTCGGGCGCGCGCCATGGCTGTCTTGTTCTTGGCGGGCAGCTTCTCACCCGGCGGCACCGGATCGAAGACGAGGGCCGGAAGCACAGACATGTCCAACGGGATCTTGTGCAGCTGGTCGATGGAATTTCGTGCTTGCTGAAGTCCGCGCGCGATGGCGGCTCGCTCTTCATCGGTAAAGCTCACGTCGGCGATCTGTTCGGCCGCGGCGATCGTCTCTTTCGTGATTTCAGGTCCTTGTTGCTGCTGCTGGGCCTGCGCCCAGAGTACGCCGGGGAAGAGCGTTGAGCCGAGACCGATCGAGCTGAAGTAGGCCATGAAGGCGCGTCGGTCGAATGTCGTCGTTTGCGTCATGTGGCGGTCGGTTGTTGAATCACGGATGGGGCAGCCGGCGCAAGAGCTAGGGCCGCGCGATGACGATATCAAGGGCGTTGGGAGCTCGAGCACGCCGCCAATGACGTCGAGGGGCGCGAAAGCGCTCTCGGCAGGGAGGCTTCGCAACCACGTGACGCTGTTGAGGATGCGGCCGTCCTTGCCAGATCCCTCGCTACACGCTGAAACTGCCGACTCGCACACCTCGTCATGACGGCACACGTATGAGCGTCATCATCATCGAGGGTGTGCTGTTCGTCGCGTTATTAGCGACGGGAGCCGCCCTTCTTTATTTCGTGCTCGTGCAATTCACGCCGGTGGGTGTCAGGCTCCGCCAGGCACAGAACCGGAGGCAAATCGATCGCGCGGCGGAGCTGAACTGCCCCATTCACGGGCCGCGCAACGAAACGGACCTGGTGCGCCTCGCCAGCGGGGAACTGATCTGCCCCGATTGTTACAAGGAGACTGTCCATGGGTAGCGGGACAAGAGTTGGCGATCGATTCGAGACGATGGGCTTCAGCGGGAGTTCCGGTGGCGGCGCGCGCCTCCGACGCCTGCTGGGCGTCGCTGCCGGGATCATCGTGCTCCTGTTCTTGATTCCGAATACGGTGACATATGTGAATCCGGGATACGTCGGCATCGTGATTCATCGTGCTGGTGGCGGTGTCGATGCCAAGCCGCTCAGCGCGGGATTGCACCTGAGAAATCCCCTCACCACCGGTATCGAGGAGTATCCGATCTTCATGCAGACGCTCGTCCTCACGAAGGGCGTGGCTGAGGGCTCGCAAAACAACGACGAGATCAACGTCAACAGCAGGGAAGGGCAGCCGCTCTCGCTCGATGTCTCGATGTCGTTCGAGATCGACCCTGACAAGGCGCCATACCTGTACACGTCGTTCCGGCGAGACATCGGGTCGATTCAGCACACGTACGTCAAGCAGACGATTCGCCAGGCACTGCAGGAGGTCATCGGCAATGAGGAGATCGCCGCCGTGATCGGACCGAAAAAAGCGGAAGCGGTTGCTCGCACCCAGCAGCTCATCGCCGAGCGCCTGGCGCCCTACGGGTTCATCGTCAAGCAATTCTCGATGAACGAGTTTCGCGCACCGCCGTCAGTAATAGAGGCAATCAATCAGAAGAATGTCATGCAACAGCAAGCGTTGACGGCGCAGAACGAGCTTCAGAAGAACACGTTCCAGGCGCAGGGAGACTCGATCAAGGCGGCAGGACGCGCGAAGGCGATACTCACCGAAGCCGAAGCGCAGGCT
>JAJKIR010000139.1 GCA_021154325.1 Gemmatimonas sp. | reverse complement strand
GGAGTAGAGGTGGCAAGCATCCGGGATCTCGTGGCTGCGATTCGACAGCGCGAAGGAGTCGAAGCAGCCGTCGTGCTCGGGCGCGACGGTCTCCTCATCGACGGCCAGGCAGTGCCCGGCATCGACCCCGAACGCATCGCGGCGCTGATTCCGCCAATCATTGTACCCTCCGACGAGCTGGGAACTGCGGTTGGGCGCGCTGAGCTGCTCACCGCGGTGCTCGAGTATCGGGGCGGCATGGCCATCATCTCGGCGATGTCCTCCGAGGCAATTCTTTTCATCCTCCTCACGCCGCAAGCAAACATCGGACAGCTCCTGTTCGAGCTCCGGCGCAATCGCGACCACATCGCCGCCCTCGTCTGAGCATGGTCCCGGACAGCAGCTCGTCCGAGCCGACGTATCACGTCCTGGTCGCCGATGACGAGCCACACATCGGCCGCATCATCAAGATGAAGTTGGAGCAGGGCCCATTCCGGGTGACGCTCGCCTACGATGGGCGCGAAGCGCTCGACGTTCTGCGACGTGATTCCGGTATCGATCTCGTTCTGCTCGACCTGATGATGCCACATCTGAGTGGCCTCGACGTCCTCGCGGCGATGAAGGCGGACGAGCGGCTGCACGACCTGCCGTCGATCATTCTCACGGCCGCGGGACAGGAGCAGCAGCACCATCGAGCACTCGAGCTCGGCGCGAGCGAGTTCCTCACGAAGCCGTTCAGCCCGAAGAAGCTCTACGCACGCGCGGCGGAGCTGGTCGGCATCGGTGGCGAGGAGTCCGGCGCCGAAGCACCGTGACCGAGCCAGATATCTGGGTCGTGGTTCTGGCGGGTGGTGTGGGGTCGCGGTTCTGGCCATTGAGCACACCCCGACGACCAAAGCAGCTCCTCCCGCTCGTCACCGATCAGCCGCTCCTCGTCGACGCGGTCAATCGGCTGCGACCGATGGCTCCGGCTTCGCAAACGCTCATTCTGACGAACGCGTCGCTGGTGCGGGCTATTGGCGAAGTGCTGCCCGACATCCCTCAGGAAAATCTCGTCGCGGAACCCAAGCCGAGCGGGACGGCAGCGGCACTCGCGTGGGCGGCGCTGCGCATCCGGGAGCGCGCGGGCGACACCGCGGTGATGATCTCGGTGCACGCCGACTGGGCGGTGCGAGATTCCGACGGATTTCGGCGCACTCTCAGCGCGGCAGCGCGGGCATCGGCGCGACATGAGAGTTTGCTCACCGTTGGCGTCGTGCCGTCGCGGCCCGATCCAGGGTTCGGGTACATCCAGCCAGACGGTGAGGTCGAGACAGGCGTGCGCCGCGTGGCGCGATTCATCGAGAAGCCGGATCGGGCGCGCGCGGAGCAGATGTGCCGTGATGGGTACCTCTGGAACTCGGGGATCTTCGTCTGGCGCGTGGGAGACTTCATCTTGGAGCTGCGGGCGCACACGCCCGAGATCGCACCAGCGCTCGAGGCTCACCACGACGACGTCCGCGCGTTCTTCAATGCGGTGAAGCCGATCTCCGTGGACGTCGGCGTCCTCGAGCGCAGCAGCCGAGTGATGGTGATGGCGGGCGATTTTGGCTGGGACGACGTTGGCACGTGGGGCGCGCTACGCCGCGTTCGCGTCGGCGACGCCTTGGGGAACGCGATGAGTGGACACGCCCACGCGGTCGACGCGCGCGGGAACGTGGTGCACGCCGAAGAGAGTGAGGTCGTGCTGTACGGCGTATCGGACCTCGTAGTCGTTGTGCGCGACGGGCTCGTGCTCGTGACGACCATCGATCGGTCGAGCGATCTCAAGACGCTCGTCGAGGCGCTGCCGGAGACGGTGCGCGATCGCGGGTGAGCGGACTCTATCTGTACGATGACGCGCGGGCGCGCGCGCTCGAGCCGTTCGCGCTGACGCGGCCGATGGCGGAGATGGTGGCGGGCACCGCGTCGCAGCGTGACCGCTGGCAGACCGCGCTGCAGATGCCGGCAATCGGCGTCATCTCAGCCGCGCATCTCAAGGATTTCGAGGAGAGCGGTTCGAGCCCGGCCGCGGCAGGCGGAATCCCCGCCGGTTCGGTGATCGTGAACGCGCGGTTCGTTCCCAGGCTGAGCGGGCTCCGGTTGCCTAACGGGGTCGGCGACGCGTCAGCGGACCTGTGGATGTCGGCTGGTCGCGTCGCCGCGGTGCGGACGTCGCGGGAGATCGGTAGCGATGTCTTCGCGGACGGCCGACGCACTCTCGACGACCTCGCACGCTCTGGCGGCGAGGTTGCAATGCTCGACGGGTGGTGGATCGAGGACGTCTGGGACTTTGTCCGTCAGTTGCCCGAGCAGATCGCCGACGACCTCGTGCTCTACCAACGACCGGAGTCGGGCAGTGTGGTTGCGGGAGCGCTGTGCGGCCCACCGCCAGATCATTCCGTGGTGATCGGCACGCATCCCGTGCTCGTGGCATCGGATCGGGTGCACGCGGGCGAGGTCATCATCAAGGGAGCGACGATCGAGCCGCACGTGGTGTTCGATACGACGGCCGGCGCCATCTATGTCGGCGCGGGAACGACCGTGCACGCATTCACACGGCTGGTCGGCCCCTGCTTTGTGGGTCGACATTCGACGGTGCTCGGCGATCGAATCGCGACGTGCTCGATCGGCGATCATTGCAAGGTTCGCGGCGAGATGAGCAACACCGTCATGATCGGCTACGCGAACAAGGGACATGAGGGATTCGTCGGCCACTCCTACATGGGCCGGTGGGTGAACCTCGGGGCGGGCACCATCACGAGCAACCTGAAGAACACGTACGGTCCGGTGAGCTTGTGGACACCGCGTGCGATGCGCGACACGGGGATGCAGTTCCTCGGCACGATGTTCGGCGATCACGCAAAGACCGGTATCGGAACCTGCCTGACGACGGGCACGGTGCTCGGGGCCGGTGCCAACGTGTACGGCGCGGAATCGCCGCCGAAGGTAGTACCGCCATTCGCGTGGGGGAACGCCCCGCCCTACGCGGTCTATCGACTCGATAAGTTTCTCGAGGTGGCGGAGCGTGTGATGGCGCGACGTCAGGTGACGCTCACGGATCGCGCACGGCGGCAGCTCGCCGCGTCGCACGAAGCACGATGGACCGCGGAGTCAAGCGAGTGAAGGTCTGGATTCTCGGAACCGGCAGTAATGGAAACGCGGTCCTCGTCGAGGGGGACGGAACACGCGTGCTCATCGACGTGGGGTTCGGTCCGCGTACGCTGGCGACGCGCCTCAAGGCGGCGTGCGTCGACCCGGCGTCGATCGACGCATGTCTGCTGACGCATGACCACAGCGATCATGTGAGCGGCGTCGCGCGTGCAGCGCGACGCTGGGGGTGGGCCGTGTTCGCGACGGGCGGTACGAGCCAGGCGCCAGTGCTGGCGGACGTGTCGGTGACGCCGCTGCCCGTCGGTCAGCCGATGCGGATCGAGGGGCTCGAGATCACGGCGCTTCCGATCCCGCACGACGCGACAGAGCCGGTGGGCTTTCTCGCGACGTCAGTGTCGACGGGCGCCCGGGCGAGCATTTGCTATGACATCGGTCATGCCGATGAGAATGTGCGAACACTCTGCCGCGAAGTGGACGTGCTGGTACTCGAGGCGAATCACGACGAAGGGATGCTGTGGGCGGGTCCCTATCCGCCATGGCTCTGCCAGCGGATTGCTGGCAACGTGGGGCATCTGAGCAATCGGGCGGCGGGTGCGCTCGCGCGAGACAGCGTCACGGCGCGCACGGCGCACGTGGTGCTCGCGCATCTGAGCCAGCAGAACAACACGCCGGAGATGGCGCGCAGCGTGGTGCGGTCGGCTCTTCGCGGGACACCGTTCCGGGGCAAGCTGACGACGGCGCCGCAGGACGGTGTCGTGGGGCCGTTCATGCCGCGCGGTGGGCGCGTGGAGGATCCGCGGCAGTACTCCTTGTTCTAGGTGCTAGGTGCTAGGTGCTAGGTGCTAGGAACGGAAAAGGCCGGCTCTCGCAGAGAGCCGGCCTTTTCGTGCGGCAGTGAAGCTTAGTACATGCCGCCCATGCCGCCGCCGCCAGGGGCAGCGGGCGCGGGCTTGTCTTCCTTCTTCTCGACGACGATGGCTTCCGTCGTGAGGAGGAGGCCCGCGATCGAAGCCGCGTTCTGCAGCGCCGTGCGGGTGACCTTCGTCGGGTCGATGACGCCCGCCTGCACGAGGTTCTCGTACGTGTCGGTGAGGGCGTTGTAACCGAAGGCATCATCCTTCGAGGCACGAACCTTCTCGACGATGAGCGAACCCTCGGCGCCAGCGTTCTGGACGATCATGCGGATCGGCTCCTCGAGCGAGCGACGGACGATCTCGACGCCAATCTGCTCGTCGGTCTCGTTGAGCTTGAGGCCCTTGAGCGCGCGCTGCGCACGGAGCAGAGCAACGCCACCGCCAGGCACGATGCCTTCGTCGGCGGCTGCCTTGGTCGCATGGAGCGCGTCCTCGACGCGAGCCTTCTTCTCCTTCATCTCGGCTTCCGTCGCGGCGCCAACGTTGATGACGGCAACGCCACCGGCGAGCTTCGCGAGACGCTCCTGGAGCTTCTCCTTGTCGTAATCCGACGTGCTCTTGTCGATCGCGGCACGGATCTCGTTCACGCGGCCCTGGATCTTGGAATCCTCACCGTCGCCGTCGATGAGCGTGGTGTTGTCCTTGTCGACAACAATCCGCTTCGCGCGACCGAGATCGCTGACGACCGCGTTCTCGAGCTTGAAACCGACTTCCTCGCTGATGACCTGACCGTTGGTCAGGACCGCGATATCCTGCAGCATCGCCTTGCGGCGATCGCCGAAGCCAGGCGCCTTCACCGCGCAGACGCGGAGCGTGCCGCGGAGCTTGTTGACGACGAGCGTGGCGAGTGCCTCACCCTCGATGTCCTCGGCGATGATGAGCAGCGGACGGCCCTGCTGCGCCACCTTCTCGAGCACCGGGAGCAGATCCTTCATCGACGAGATCTTCTTGTCGTGGATGAGAATGAAGCCGTCCTCGAGGACCGCTTCCATCTTCTCCGGGTCGGTCACGAAGTAGGGCGAGACGTAGCCGCGGTCGAACTGCATACCGTCGACCGTCTCGAGGGTCGTGTCGAGGCCACGTGCCTCTTCTACGGTTATCACGCCATCCTTGCCAACTTTTTCCATTGCCTCAGCAATCAAGTTTCCAATTTCTGGATCGTTGTTCGCCGAGATGGTGCCGACCTGCGCGATCTCCTTCTTGCCACCGGTCGGGACGCTGATCTTCTTCAGCTCTTCGACGACGGCAGCCACGGCGCGATCGATGCCGCGCTTGATGGCCATCGGATTGGCGCCGGCGGTGACATTCTTGAGGCCTTCGCGGAAGATCGCCTGGGCGAGCACGGTGGCGGTGGTGGTGCCGTCGCCGGCGAGGTCGCTGGTCTTGGTCGCGACTTCCTTCACCATCTGCGCGCCCATGTTCTCGAGCGGATCGGTGAGCTCGATCTCCTTGGCGACAGTGACGCCGTCCTTGGTGACCGTGGGGGCGCCGAACTTCTTGTCAATGACGACGTTCCGGCCCTTGGGGCCGAGGGTGACCTTTACGGCTTCGGCGAGCTGATCGACGCCGCGCTTGAGAGCAGCGCGCGCATCGACATTGAAATGCAGTTCCTTAGCAGCCATGGAATGGGGCTCCTGAATTACGAAAGTTTGAAGAGTGTTAGGTGCTAGGTGTTAGGTGCTAGGTGTTAGGCAGCAGCGAGCTACCAGCTGGCGACCACCGATCACAGATCACCGTTCACCGATTCAGCCAATGACAGCGAGGACGTCGGATTCGCGAAGGATGAGAAGTTGCTCACCATCGATCGTGACCTCGGTGCCGCTGTACTTTCCGTAGAGCACCTTGTCACCGACCTTGACGTCCATGGGGACGCGCTTGTCCTTCTCGAAGCGGCCCGGGCCAACGGCGATGATCTCGCCCTGCTGCGGCTTTTCCTTGGCGGTGTCCGG
>JAJKIR010000138.1 GCA_021154325.1 Gemmatimonas sp. | reverse complement strand
TCTACTCTCTACCCTCCTACTCTCTGCTCTCAACTCTCTGCTCTCAACTCTCTACCAGCACCGCCCGAACAAACCCCGGCGCTACATACTATATTTCGCGGATGCCGCGCGCTGCGTTCGACCTCCAAGCTCCTTTCCAACCCGCCGGCGATCAGCCCAAGGCGATCGCTGAGTTGTCGCGCGGCCTGGAGCGCGGAGACCGCTTCCAGACCCTCCTTGGCGTCACCGGGTCTGGCAAGACGATGACGATGGCAAATGTCATCAAGGAGCACGGACGGCCGACACTCGTCCTCTCGCACAACAAGACTCTCGCCGCGCAGCTGTACGGTGAGCTGAAGAGCTTTCTCCCGCACAACGCGGTCGAGTACTTCATCTCGTACTACGACTACTACCAGCCCGAGGCGTACGTCCCATCCACGGACACGTACATCGAGAAGGACGCCTCGATCAACGAGGATATCGACCGGCTCCGCCTCCGCGCGACGTCCAGCCTCATGGAGCGCGACGACGTCGTCATCGTCGCCACCGTCTCCGCGATCTACGGCCTCGGTGACCCTGTGCAGTACAAGGCGCAGATGGTCACGCTCACGAAGGGTCAGCGGATCGCGCGCGACGATATTCTGCGGGCGCTGGTCAAGATTCAGTATCATCGCAACGACGTCGCCTTCGAGCGTGGCACCTTCCGCGTGCGCGGCGACACGGTCGAGATCTTCCCCGCGTACGAGGAGCAGGGCGTTCGGGTCGAGATGTGGGGCGACGAAGTCGAACGCATCTCGAAGATCAACGTGCTCACTGGCGAGACGATCGCGGCGCTCGAGCGGGCGGCGATCTATCCGGCGAAACACTTCGTCACGCAGCGACCGACGCTCGAGCGCGCCGTCAAGCTGATTCGTGACGAGCTCCAGGAGCGCCTGACGCTGCTGCGGGAGCAGGGAAAGCTCCTCGAGGCACAGCGTCTCGAGTCGCGGACGAACTTCGACATCGAGATGATGCTCGAGATCGGCACCTGTGCCGGTATCGAGAACTATTCGCGTCACCTCTCGGGTCGGTCGGCCGGCGAACGGCCGGCGTGCCTGTTCGACTACTTCCCCGAGGACTTCTTCGTCGTCGTCGACGAGTCGCACGTCACGCTGCCGCAGATCGCCGGCATGTTCAACGGCGACCGCGCGCGCAAGCTCACACTCGTCGAGTACGGGTTTCGGTTGCCGAGCGCGCTCGACAATCGGCCCCTGATGTTCGATGAATTTCTCGCGCTCACGCCGCGGGCCGTCTTTGTCTCCGCAACGCCCGCGGAACTGGAGCTTCAGCTCTCCGAGGGAGTGGTCGTCGAACAGATCATCCGCCCGACGGGGCTCATCGATCCGGAGATCGAGGTGAGACCAGTCCGCGGCCAGGTTGATGATCTGCTCAACGAGATTCGCATCCGTGAACGGCGTGGCGAGCGCGTGCTCGTAACGACGCTCACGAAGCGGATGGCCGAGGATCTCTCCGACTATCTGCAGCAGGTCGGCGTGCGCGTGCGGTACATGCACTCCGACATCGACGCGATCGAGCGCATGGAGATCATACGCGGTCTTCGACTCGGCGAGTTCGACGTGCTCGTTGGAATAAACTTGCTTCGGGAAGGTCTGGACCTTCCCGAAGTGTCGCTGGTCGCCATTCTCGATGCAGACCAGGAAGGCTTTCTCCGCAGCGATCGATCGCTCATCCAGACAGTCGGTCGTGCCGCGCGCAACGTGCATGGTCGCGCCATCTTCTACGCCGACCGGATCACCGGCTCGATGCAGCGGTGCATCGAGGAGACGGGTCGTCGCCGCGAGATGCAGGTGGAGCACAACCGTGTACACGGCATCACGCCCACGACGGTGTCGAAGAGCGTCGATCAGGTCCGCTTCATCACCCGCGTCGCCGATGCCCGGACGACCGACCGCGAGGAGAAGCGCGTCGCCGAGCCGGCCCGCGGCTACGCCGTGATGGACACCGAGGCGCTCGAAAAGATGCTGGATCAACAGATGCGCGAGGCAGCGGCGGCGATGGATTTTGAGCTCGCGGCGCAGCTTCGCGATCAGCTCTTCGAGCTGCGCGCCCGCGGTACAGCGCCAGCTGTCAGGCCACAGACGGCAGTGGGCGGCTCCCGCGGCGGGCGCTGACGAGCCATCCGCAGCCATGGAAGGACATTCGCCCCCTCTGCCACCGCTGGCGGCACACGGACACCTCGCCCTGAGCGAGACGGAGCTCGTCGACTGGGGAGAGCGCTTCGGTCGCGCGGCGCGCCCGCCACTGATCGTGACGCTCAGGGGCGAGCTTGGCGCTGGCAAGACTACCCTCGCGCGCGCGATCTGCCGGGGCTACGGCGTGCCTGACGAGGTGACGAGTCCGACTTTCACGCTCGTACACGAGTACCGCGGCGCGCGCTCGGCGGTGTATCACCTCGACCTCTATCGCCTGAAGGGTCCCGACGACCTCGCGAACATCGGGTGGGACGACATCATGTCGTCCGAGGCACTGGTTCTCATCGAGTGGCCCGAGCGCGCCGCGGAGCTGTTGCCTGCCGATCACGTTCCCATGCTTCTGCAACACCTCCCCGACGACCCGGACCGGCGACTGCTCTACGCGGGCGGGCACGTGGGTGAGCGAAAGTTCGGCGATCACGCGTGACCACGCTGGTCATCGACGCTTCGACATACGTCGGTACGGTTGCCGTGCTGCGCGATGGGCAGCTGGTGAGCGACGGTAGTGCCTCCATGCGTGGCCGAGAGTCCGAGGCGCTGATGCCTGCCGTCGCGGACTGCTTGTCGCGTGCAGCTGTGAAGGCGAGTGAGCTGTCGCGCGTCGTGTGCGGCTCGGGTCCTGGGAGCTTCACGAGTCTCCGGATCGCCGCATCGATTGCCAAAGGAGTGGCGGCCGGCGCCCACTGTCCGCTGTTCGCGGTGTCCTCGCTCGCGCTCCTCGCGATTCTCGACGGTGAGCAGCCGCCGGGGAACTATCTCGCGGTTCTCGACGCGTTGCGCGGAGAGGCGTACGTTGGCGGCTACTCGGTGGCGGCCAATGGCGAGGTAACGATGATACTGGGTGAACGACTCGTCAGGCAGGAGGAGATCGAGCAGCTCGCGGCATCAATCGACGCGACGACTGTCGGTCAGGGCCAGACCGTCGAGCGCGCGCCGCACGCTCGCGGTGCGAGGCTCCTCGAGTCGATGATCGCAACAGACGGTCCGGTGTCGCTGGGAGAGTGGGAGCCACGATACGGTCGAAAGGCCGAAGCACAGATGCGATGGGAGGCGGCGCATCAGAAGCTGCTTCCCTCCAACGGCTTCACGTCCAGATGACTCGCATCGAGCTCGCTCGGGACGAGGATGTTCCCGCGATCGCCGCGATCGAGCGCCGTGTCTTCTCCGACCCGTGGTCGGAGCGTTCCTTTCGGGACGTTCTCGCCCATCCGGCGATGTATTTCGTTTGCGTCCGAGAGCCGAAGGCCGACGACTATGCCGATGAGTGTGTGCGAGGTTATGTTGTCGCCTGGTTTGCCGGGGGCCAGGGCGAGATCGCGAATCTCGCGGTCGAGGAATCGGCCCGAGGGCGCGGGCTTGGCTCGGCGCTGCTCGATGCCGCTCTCGACGAGGCGCGCGGGCACGGGACCGAGGAGGTATTTCTGGAGGTGCGGAGCTCGAACGTCCGTGCGCGTGAGCTCTACCAGTCGCGCGGGTTCGTTGAGGTTGGACGGCGCCGCCGCTATTACCGGCGCCCGGTGGAAGACGCGATCATACTTCGCTGGACGGAGCCCGCGATCGTGAATCCGCTGTCTGACCGTTGATGGCCGCTCCATGGTGACGGAGCCGCGGCTTCGTCGCAATTCAGTTCGAGGTGCGTGATTTCGGTTGGATGTTCCGATGGGTTGGATGACACTGTACGCGGCGAGACAGAGGACCCTCTCGCCAGGAGGAATACGTGAGCCGTAGCCTGAACAAAGTCACGCTGATCGGGAATCTCGGGAACGATCCCGAGGTGCGATCGACATCCGGTGGAAACCGCGTCGCGACGTTTTCGTTGGCAACGAGTCGTTCCTGGAACGATGCCGCCGGCGCGAAGCAGGAGAAGACGGAGTGGCATCGATGCGTAGTCTGGAACACGAAGTCGTCTCAGCTCGCCGACATCGTGGAACGCTACGTCAAGAAGGGCGACAAGATCTACGTCGAGGGGCGCATCGAGTACCGGCAGTGGCAGGACAAGGACGGTCAGACGCGCTACTCCACCGAGATCAACGTGCGTGAGCTCATCATGCTTGGCGCACCCCGTGGCGGGTCGAGCAGCAGCGACGGGGAAGGGGAGAGCAGCGTCCCGCAGCGCGCCAGCAGGGCCGCGGCAACCCAGAAGGCAAAGGCCGCCGCGGGCGGCGACGACTTCGAGGACTTTCCGGGGGCGCTGGAGGACGAGGACGACGACTTGCCATTCTGAGTGGTTGGTGATTCGTGGGTGGTGATTGGTCGCTGACAGCTACCAGTCACCAGCCACCAACCACCCGTCACCCACCTGCTCGTTTCTTCCCGGCAGCCAGTTCGTCATTTGTGTGCGGCTCATCGCGGACATCACGACCGAACTGGAGTTTCCATATGCTCTCCCGAGCAGTTCGCACGGAGCGACATCATCTGAGGATTCGTGCTTCGCGCGTGGCCCTTTGGGGCGCGCTCGCGTTTGCACTGCTCGGTACGAAGACGCTCTCCGCGCAGGAGGCAACTCCGCGCTCGCACACGGTCAAGCGTGGCGACACGCTCTGGGATCTGGCGAAGCTGTACCTCGGTGACTCGTTTCTCTGGCCCGAGATCTATCGCCTGAACACCGACGTCATCGACGATCCGCATTGGATCTATCCCGGCGAAATCCTGAAGCTGCCCGCGCCGGGCGCCACGCCGACCGTCGCGGAAGCACCACCCGTCCAGCAGGCAGGCGAGCCAACTCCACCTGCGGCGCCGCCAACACCCGCGGCGACGCCGGCGCCAACGGCGACCGGAGCGCCAGTGTACGAGCCGCCGATCGGTGTGCTCGATGGGCCGACGGTCTTCCCCACGTCGCGCATCGACGCGCCGATATCGAAGCGCAAAACGTACGTAACCGCGCCAATGCCCACGGTGAAGCTCGGTACGTTTCTGTCAGCGCCCTACGTGGAGCGCGGCGGTGGGCCACGCGGCGCCGGCCATGTTGTGAAAGTTCTAAATCTCTCTGTCACGATTTCGGGGCGTGATCCCAAGGCCCGCGCGCAGCTGCACGACGACATCTTCATCTCGCCACCCGTCGGGTCGGCCGCGGCAGAGGGCGAGCGGTACATCACGTACAAGTTCGGTCCGTACCTCGACGACGTCGGTCAGGTCGTCATCCCCACCGGTATCGTCCAGGTCACGCGCGCGCCACGTGATCGCGAAGCGGCAATCGCACAAGTCATAGGGATGTTCGGCGAGATCGAGGCCGATCAGCGCCTCCTGCCTTACGACAGCACGGCGCTGCACACCATTGGGCACCCGGAGCCGATCGTGGACTCCATTGTCACCGAAGTGCACGCCGTGAACGGGAATCCGGTCCTGCCGAGCGTTCAGGATTACCTTTTCGTTGACGTGACGTCGCGTGACGGCATCAAGATCGGAGACGAGTTCGTCCTCTTCGAGCCCCACTCGAAGTCCGACGTGTCGGGTGCTCCCGCGAATCCGGAGATCGTGATTGCGCGAGGCCAGGCAGTGCGAGTCACGCGATACGGCACGACGCTGATGATCATCGGCGAGCGCCATCCGAAGATCGAGCCCGGGACACTCGCGAGACGCGTGGCGTCGATGCCTTAGTATGAGAGCATCAGCGCGGGCGAAGCCCGCGCTGATGCCCTAAAGCTCGCGCCTGGTGTAGATTGCGGCGTCGCCATGATCGCGATCGCCCACTTCGTTGCCATATCACTTTATATCGGCGCGGCTGCCTTGGCGGCCACGCCCTTTGCGCGTCCGGTTGGCGCCCCCGTTCGGGGCGTGATCGCGCTGCTTGCCGGCGGTGTGCTGATGCACGCGCTGGCCTTGGTGCTGTTCGCTCGGGCTGTCGGCGCGGTGCCGCTCACCGGCCTTGGTCCGGCCCTGTCCTTCGCTGGCTTCGTCCTCGCCGCGACACTCCTCACGGTCGAGCTGCTCGCGCAGGAGGTTTCCCTCACTCTCGTCGCGGGGCCGCTCGCGGCGCTACCGACGACATTTGCCAACGTCATCGGCCTGACGCCTGGTGCCGAGCCGCCGGGGGTGCGCGGGATATGGCTGTTCGCGCACATCGCGCTGAGCTTCGTCGGGATCGCTGCTTTCGCGACCGCCGCCGCGGCGGGGACCATGTATCTCATCGAGCGGCGAGAGCTCAAGTCGCGCCGGTTCGGCGCGATCTTCAGGTTCTTTCCTCCCCTGGCGACGCTCGATCGCGTGAATCACGTGGCCGCGATCGCGGGGTGGCTCGGGCTCACCCTCGGCGTCGTGCTCGCGGGCGCGTACTCCATTGCCTATCGAGAGATGAACCTCCCGCAGCTGATGTGGGGCACGGGTGCGTGGGTGGCCGTGAGCGGCATCGCGATCGGGCGTGTGATCGGCGGCTGGCAGGCGCGCCGGGCGGCGGTGTATTCGAGCATCACGTTCATCGCTATCCTGGTCCTCTATGTGGCCATTCGCGTCGCCGGTCCGGCGGCGGGGAAGTTCCTGTGAGCGGCGCGTTCGGTCTCCCGCTGGTCTTGGACGGCAGCCAGATCTCCGCCCTGGTGGTCGGGGGTGGTGCGGTCGCGACGAGGAAGATTCTGGGGCTGCGCGACGGCGGAGCGACAGTTCGCGTCCGAGCGCCTCGCGTCTCGGACGACCTTACCCGTCGCGCCGTGAGTGATGAGCATCTGCTCATCGAACGGCTGCCGTATGACGAAAACGCCATCGGCGACGCGATGCTCGTCGTCGCCGCGACCGATGACCGCGGCCTGAACCTCAAAATTGCCGATGACGCCCGCCGGGCGCGCCGGTTCGTGCTCGTGGCTGGGGAGCCAGGAGCCGGCAATTGCGCGATGCCGGCGGTGCATCGCAGTGGGGACCTCGTCGTCGCCGTCGCTTCGGGCGGCGTCCCGCGAGCGTCAACGCGCGTCCGCGATGCGCTGGCGCGGCGACTCGACAGTCGTTATGCGACCGCGATTCGCGCCGTGGCGCGGCTGCGGCAACGGCTCCTCGCCGACAACGATCGCGCCGGGTGGCACGCCGCGGCGGACGCGCTCCTCGCTGAAGATTTTTGCGAGTCCGTGGAAAACGGCGTTTTCACGGAGCGCCTCGCGGCATGGCAGTAGTCGTCGCGGGGATCAGCCACAATGGCGCCGCCCTCGCCGTCCGCGAAAAGATCGCGTATCGCGGGCCCGAGCTGCTGTCGACGTTAGGCGCCCTGCGTGCGGATGCGGGTACGCGCGAGGCCGTGCTCCTCTCGACGTGCAACCGCACGGAGTTCTACGTCGTCGAGGGCGACACTGACGCGGTGCCGGCGATCTGGAACGCTCTGTCGGCGCGGTTGGGCGAGGAAGCGAGCGGCTACGGCTACGTGAGGCGCGATCGCGACGCCATCGCGCATCTCTTTCGCGTCGCATCCGGGCTGGACTCCATGGTCCTCGGCGAGGCCCAGATCATAGGCCAGGTCCGCGACGCCTGGGCTGCCTGCCGGCCGGAGAGCGGCGCGATTCTCAATCGGCTCTTTCAGAGCTCGCTTCTCGTCGCCGGCCGTGTCCGCAGCGAAACGGCCATAGGTCGCGGCGCCGCCTCGGTGAGCTCGGCCGCTCTGCAGTTGGCTCGCCAGATCTTCGGCTCGCTCGCCGGACGTCGCGCAATGGTTCTCGGTGCCGGAGAGATGGCCGAGCTCGCGCTGGAGTGTCTGGTGAATGAGGGCGTGCGCGCCGCGATCGTCGCGAACCGGACCTACGAGCGCGCGCAGGAGCTCGCGCGCCGGCACGGCGCGCTTGCGATGCATTACGACGAGTGCTGGGCATCGCTGCACGAGGTCGACGTGCTGCTCTGCTCGACCGCCGCGCCACGACCCGTGGTGACCCTCGACCGGGTGAAGCCGGCGGTAGCGGGCCGTCGCGATCGTCCGCTCTGCATTCTCGACATCGCGGTCCCACGCGACGTCGAACCGAACGTCGCCAGCATCGACAACGTCTTTCTCTACGACCTCGATGATCTGCGCGCCGTCGTCACGAACAATGTCGAGCGCCGGCGTGACGAGCTGCCGACGGCCGAGGAGCTGATCGCCAGCGAGGTCGAGCGGTTCTGGCAATGGCTGGCTGGACTCGCCGCCGTACCGGTGCTCACCCGCTTCCGCGGTGAGATGGATCGTGTGCGCGAGCGCGAGCTCGCGACCGCGCTGCGGCAGCTCGATCACCTCAGCGAATCGGATCGCGCGGTCGTCGAACGGCTGTCGCGATCCCTGATGAACAAGTTCTTACATGGTCCCACTGTGCGGCTCCGCGCCGCGGCCGCGAACGGGCGGGGGCTGGGCATTGTCGACGCCGTCCGCTATCTCTTCGGGCTCGATGCGGCAGCCAACTCGGAGTCGCCGAGTGACGAAGATCACCACCACGATTTGATCTAGGAGAGAACGAGTGCCGAGTGTACTGGTCACCGGAGGCGCCGGCTTCATTGGATCGCACGTCGCGGATGTCTTCCTTTCGCGCGACTACGCGGTGCACGTCGTCGACAACTTCTCGTCAGGTCGCCGCGAGAACGTGGATCCGCGAGTGCGGCTGCACGAGCTCGACATTCGTTCGCCCGAGGCGGCCCGGCTCGTGGCCGAAACTCCCTTCGACATCATCGTGCATCTCGCCGCGCAGATCGACGTGCGGAAAAGCGTTGCCGATCCGGTGATGGATGCGACGATCAACATCTGCGGCACGCTGAACCTCATCGAGGCGCTCCGGCAGAGCGGCCGCGGGCAGCGGACGCGATTCGTCTTCTCGTCCACCGGCGGCGCGCTGTATGGCGACTTCGTCGATCCGCCTAACGTGGAGAACTACCCCAAGGATCCCGAATCACCGTATGGAATCGCGAAGCTCAGCGCCGAGTATTACCTCGCGTACTATGCGCGCGTGCACGGGATGGATACCGTCGCCGTGCGCTTTGCGAATGTGTACGGTCCGCGGCAGGACCCCCATGGTGAAGCGGGGGTCGTGGCAATCTTCTGTGGGCGGATTCTGGATGGCCGACCGCTTTCGGTATTTGGCGACGGCGGCCAGACACGCGACTACGTGTTCGTCGGGGACGTCGCGGAGGCGACGGTGACGGCGGCGACGCATTCGGTGCCTCGCCCCGAGCGACTCGACGCGCGTGCGTTCAACGTCGGCACTGGTGTGGAAACGAGTGTGACCGAGCTCGCCCGTCTCTTGCGCCGCGTCGCGCGCTCAGAGGTCACCGTCGAGCACCTGCCGAAGCGGCCCGGCGAGCAGCAGCGCTCCGTGGTCAGCATAGCGAAAGCGGGATCGCTGCTCGGCTGGCGACCGCGTTACTCGCTCGAGGAGGGACTCTCGCGCACGTTCAATTGGTTCGCGGAGCGGCATACGCCGAACCGTGAGCGCGCCGCCGCTGGTTCCGGAGGGCAGCGATGATCGTCGTCGCCGCCCTGCAGCTCCGCGGCGCGGTGCCGTCGACGCCCCTCGAGCTCATCACGGGCGCGACGACGCTAACGAAGGGTGTCCTGATCATTCTGGCCGTGCTCTCGCTTCTGAGCTGGGCGATCATGTTCGCGCTCTGGCGCGAGCTCGCGAGGGCTCAGCGCACGTCGCTCAAGTTCTTTCGCGACTTCGAGCGGGCGAGCCGCCTCGAGGAAGCTGGTGCGCTCGCCAAGGTGACGGCGCCTAACGCGCTCACGCGCCTCTTCATGCGTGCCGCGCACTTCGTCTCCGACACGCGCGTGCGCAACCAGCAGGCGCGCGAGCGTGACGCCGGTGAGTCGACTGTGCGCGCACCGGCAACGCTCACCGGCTCACAGGTGGAAACGCTGCACCTGCTCCTCGAGACAGACGCGTCGGCCGAACGCGACCGCCTCGGCCGATTTCTCCCGTGGCTGGCGACGATTGGCTCAGTGAGTCCGCTCATCGGACTCCTCGGCACGGTCCTCGGCGTCATCGACGCATTCATCGGCATCGCGACGCACGGCTCGGGAAATCTCTCGGCGGTCGCGCCTGGCGTCGCCGAAGCGCTCATTGCGACGGCGGCGGCGCTCGTTGTCGCCATTCCCGCCACCTTCGGGTTCAACATCTTCGCTGGCCGGATTAACCGCTTCGACGGGATGATGGAGAGCTTCGGCACTGCCACTATCGCACTGCTCGTTCGCGAGGGGCAGATCTGATGTCGTGCCGCGTTCACACGCGTTTCGGAGGCGGCGCCTAACGTGCCGAGACGCCGCCGCGATCGCGTGGAGCTCAATGCCGAGATCAACGTCGTCAACCTCATCGACGTGATGCTGCTGCTGCTCGTGATCTTCATGATCACGGCGCCGATGATGCAGGGCGGCGTCGATATCGCCCTGCCGAAAGCGGAAGCGCGCCCGTTGGAGTCGAAGGGCGGTCTCGTCGTGACGGTGACGCGCGCCGGTGAGATTCTCGTCGGCGACACGCGGATGTCGCTCCCGGAGTTTCGCGCCGCGTTCCGCGCGCTCGCCGCGCAGCAGTCGCGGCAGGGCGTCTACTTGCGGGCGGACAGCAACGTCGGCTACGGGCTTGTCGTTCAAGTGCTCGCGGTGATGCGAGCCGCCGGTGTCGGCGATGTCGGACTCGTCACCGAGCCCGAGGACGTCCGCTGATGACCAGCGGGGACGTGGCGGAGCCTGGCCTGCCTAACGGGAAACCGCTGCTGCTCGGTCCTCTCACCGGGTCGCTGCTGCTGCACGTCGTGCTCGTCGCGCTCTTCCTGCTCCTCCGTCCCGGCGAGGCGCCGCCGACGCCACCCGTCTATCGTGTCGATCTTGTGGCCGCACCGGCCGGCGAACGCGCCGCGGGCGTGGTGAAGCCCACGCCTCAAACACCCGCGCCGCAAGCGCCGCCGATACGTCCGAAGACGGCGCCTCACGAGATGCCCGTACCAGATACGAAGCTGCCGAAGCGGGCAGCGACGCCGGACGCGACGCCGACACCGCCCACCGAAGCCAGGCCGGCCACGAAGACGGCCCCAACTGCTGGCGGTGGCGAAGCCGGTGGTCGCGGAACCGACGTTGTGACGGTGAACACAGGCGGGATCGACTTTCCGTACCCAGGGTACCTCGAGAATATCGTCCGTCAGATCGCGCTGCGCTTCAAGCCCTCACAGCGCGGCGCGCTTCGCGCCGAGGTTTTCTTCATCATCAATCGCGACGGCTCCGTGCCCTCCTCCAGCATCCGACTCGTGACGCGATCGGGGGTGTACTCGTTCGACGCTGAAGCGCAGGGTGCCGTCGAATCGGCCGCGAACACTCAATCATTCGGTCCGCTGCCCGCGGGCTTCACCGAAGCGGCGCTGCCCGTGACCTTCCGCTTCGATCCCCGGCTCTATCGTTAGTGGTTTCACATCTTCGAATCGAGATGCGTTTCTTTCTTCCGCTTTCCGTTGCTCTGCTTCTCTGGCTTCCCGGAGGAGGGCTCGTCGCGCAGGACACGACGCACCGCGGCGTCACCATCGGCCTGACGTACGACCCCGCGTCGCGGCCGGGCATTGCGATTCTGCCGATCACCGGGTCAGCGGGCGACTCGATCCGCGCGATCATCCAGCGCGATTTCGACTACAGCGACCGCTTCACCATCGTGCCGCTCGACGCCTCCGATCCGTCCACGTTCCGCGGAAAGACTCCGGGTGCGGATCTGAACTACCCGCTCTTTGCTCGCCTCGGGGCGGCGGCGATCGTCCAGGCGACGGTTGGCGACGGCTCGATCCATGTCGCCCTGCACGACGTGGCGAAGGGCTCCGTGATCAACGTCGTCGACTTTCCACTCGCGGGGAGAGCCAATACGCGCGACTGGCGCATGTCGGTGCACGGCGTGTCGGATGAGGTCGAGCGATGGATCACCGGTCTGAAAGGGATCGCTCAGACGCGCATCGCGTTCGTCGCCGGCCAGCGCATCCATCTCATCGACAGCGATGGCACAGACGACGAGGTCACCTCGGTGACCGGCAGCGCGATGTCCCCATCCTGGAACGCATCGGGGACTCAGCTCGCCTACACGACCTTTGGCACAACGTCGCGCGTCATGGTGCTCGATCTGCGAACGGGCCACTCGCGCGTCCTGCATAACGCGACGCCGTCGCATGCCAATCTCACGCCGGTGTTCTCACCGGATGGGAGCTCGATCGTCTACTCCCACGCCGACGATGAGGGATCGGATCTCTTTCTCGTCACGACGGACGACGCGTCGCCGGCGCGACGAATCTCGGTTGGGCGGGGAACCGACAATGTTCAGCCCTCGTTCAGCCCCGACGGACGGCGGCTCGCGTTCACCTCGGGTCGTGTTGGCCACCCTGAGGTTTATATTATGGACGCGGACGGTACCAACGCCGAGCTCCTCACCTCATTCGATTTCGGTGACAAGAACTATCGCTCCGATCCAGATTGGTCACCCGATGGGCGATTGGTCGCGTTCCAGTCACAATTTGCTGATGGACGGTTCCAGGTGATGACCATCAGCTTGCGGGATCGCAGCACGAAGCTGCTCACGAGCGAGGGCTCGAACGAGCAACCTTCCTGGGCGCCGGATGGACGACATCTGGTCTTCACTTCGACCCGCGGTGGATCGAGGGAGCTTTGGGTTCTCGACACGGAATCCGGGCGATTGCGACAGCTGAGCCGCGCTGCTGGTGCGCAATTGCCCGCCTGGTCATCTCGTCTCGGTTCAAGTGCATCCACAAACGCGGCCAGTCGTCAGTAGAACGGTGCCATCCCCTGGCGCTGCACGTCCCTCCTGCAGTCCAAATCGCACGTCCCACCTCATTTCCAGGAGAGAACCTTCGATGACACGACAACATCATGCGGCGGGTCGCTCGATCTCGATTGGCTTGCTCGCCACCGTGATCGTTCTCGGCGCATGCCACAAGAAGCCGGAGACCGCTCCCGAGCCGGTGGCCACGCCAGCCGCGACCCCCGCGGTGGACAGCGCCGCCATCCGCGATTCGATCGCTCGCGCCCAGGCGGCGCGTGACGCGGCGTTGGCTCGGCAGCGCGCGTACGACGACAGCGTGCGTCGCGCGAATGAAGCGGCTGCCTCGGCCGGTGAGCAGACTGGCCTCCGCAACACCGTGACGGCGGTCATTCACTTCGACTTCGACCGATCGGAGCTGCGCGACGACGCACGCTCGACCCTCGACGCGAAGATTCCGGTGCTGATGGCCAACCCGGATCTCACGATTCGTGTTGCCGGTCATACCGATGAGCGCGGCTCGGTTGAATACAACATTGCACTGGGCCAGCGTCGCGCCGCGGCCGCGAAGCGCTATCTCACGGAGCGCGGCGTGACCGCGAACCGCGTCGAGACGGTGAGCTTCGGTGAGGGACGTCCGGTCAACGAAGGTCACGACGAGGATGCCTGGGGGCAGAACCGGCGCGACGAGTTCGAGATCACGGCCGGTGGCTCGCGTCTCAACAGACCGCGCACATGATGACGTTGCACCTCCGGAACGTTCGAGCGCAGCTGACGCGAGCCATTCGGCGCGCGTCAGCCTCCGTCGTGCTCGCCTCGACCATGACGGGGTGCATGGCAAGCAAAGGGGACGTTCGGGTTCTGCAGGACGAGCTGCGCGCGCTGCGCAGCTCGATCGCGCAGACGGACACGAGCCGGCGCGCGCAGGCCGATACGGCGATGACGCTGATTGCCCGCGCCAACGATTCGCTCCGAGCCTTGAGTACCCGGCTCTCCGCTTTCCAGGCGAACGTCACCGGTGGCATGTACGACATGAACCGGCAGCTCTTGCAGATTCAGGAGCTGAGCGGCCAGAGCCAGCGTCGCTTGCAGGAGCTGCGCGCGTCGATGGAGTCGCGCGCGGAATCGATGTCGGCTCCGGTTCCGACGACTTCGGCAACACCCGATACCACCAGGCCAGCGACTGGCCCGGGCCCGGCGCAGCTCTTCCAGATTGCCTTCGACCAGATGCAGCGTGGTAGCTTTGGAGTTGCACGGTCCGGATTCCAGGAGTTGGTCGACAAGTACCCGACGTTCGACGCTGTCCCGTCCGCGCAACTGTACATCGGGCAGTCATTCGCCGAGGAGAAGAACGTCGCGGCCGCTGATTCAGTCTATCAGCTCGTTGCGGCGAAGTATCCGAAGTCCAAGGCGGCCCCCACGGCGCTCTACAAGTTTTCGCTGTCGCTGATCGCGCAGAAGAAGACGGCGCCGGCCAAAGCGGCGTTGAATCGAATCGTGAAG
>JAJKIR010000137.1 GCA_021154325.1 Gemmatimonas sp. | reverse complement strand
TGTCCACCTTCCGCGTCTGCCTCCAGTGCGGCACCCAGTACGGTGTCGAGCAGCGCCACTGCCCTAACGACGGCAGCGCGCTGCAGCTGAAGGCTACCGATGATCCGCTCCTCGGGCGCACGATTGCCGACCGGTACTTCATCAAGGAGCTCCTCGGCGTCGGTGGGATGGGCCGGGTCTACATCGCCGAGCACGTCGCGTTAGGCAGGAAGAGCGCGGTCAAGGTCATCAACCCCTCGCTCGCCAACTCGGCCGAGGCGATCAGCCGCTTCAATCGAGAGGCGGCGAACGCGAGCCGGATCAATCACCCGAACGTCGCGCAGATCTACGACTTCGGTGAGAGCGACGGCGTGCTCTATCTCGCAATGGAGTTCATCGAGGGCGAGGCACTGGCGACCACGATCGAGCGCCTCGGGCCCGTTGCCGCGCCGCGCGCCGCGAACATCACGATGCAGGTCGCCGACGCGCTCGCCGCGGCCCACCAGCTCGGCATCGTGCACCGCGACCTCAAGCCCGAGAACATCATGATCGGGCGAAAGCACGACGGTGGCGATTGGGTGAAGGTCGTCGACTTCGGCATCGCGAAGACCATCGAGCCCGAGAAGGGCCAGAACGTGACGACGGTCGGTGTCTCGTTAGGCACGCCCGAGTACATGAGTCCCGAGCAGTTCGCGGGGGACAAGCTCGACCACCGGACGGACATCTATTCGCTTGGTCTCGTGCTCTTCAACATGCTCACGGGGCAGCTGCCGTATCCGAAGGTCACGTCGAAGGAAACGCTCGTCAAACGCCTGACGACGCAGCCGGCGGCACTGGCCGAGGTGCGACCCAATACGCCGTGGCCACCAGGGCTGCAGACGGCGCTCGATCGCGCCCTCGCTCCCGATGCGTCGGAGCGCTATCCACGAGTCCTCGACTTCGCCAACGACGTCGTCCGCGCTTCCGAGCGTCCGCCTGTCATCGTCAATCGCGTGCAGACCACCGCGCCGACGCCGGTGAGCACGCCGGTGCAGGAGGCCGCGCCGCCGAAAAGGCCGCAGCCGCCGAAACGCCAGCCCGTGTGGCCGATCTTCGCCTGGCTCGTTCTCATCTCGCTCATTGGGACCGGCTTCGTCTACATGCGCCAGATCGAGCAGGTGCTCGGTCTGCTCCCAAAATCCACTGCCGACACCGTTGCGGTCGCGGCGCCTGTGACGCCGCCCGATTCATTGCTGCAGGTATCGGTGATACCGCAGGGAGAAGCGAAGGATTCGGTGAGCTCCACGGGTGCCGCGAGCGCCCAAGGCACCCAGCCCGCCAAGCAGGCCGACAAGCCTAACGCCGACAAGCCCGCGCCGCCGGTGACGGTGCCCGCGAACAGCGTCGTCGTCGCGGCCCCCGCCGTACCGACAACGCAAGCCATCGCGCCGACGCGCAGTGACTCGATCTCGTCGACGACGCACTCGCTCCTGCCGCATCCATGGCTGCGCGCCAACGGCGACTCAGGCTCGGCGCGCGCAGCTGACGAGGGTGTCGCGCCCGAGGTGTTGCAGCGCATGCGGTTCGAGGAAGTGCAGGGCCACCTCGCCCTCACCAGGCGCTACGCGGCCCGCGGCGACGTCGCGCACGCCCGTGCCGCGTACCGCGACGCCTCGGTCGAAGCACGCGGCCTCGAGCTCGCCGACCCGTCGATGCGGCCGCGACTGAACCTGCTCCTCAGCATCGGCCAGCGGGACGCGATGCAGGCGTGTCAGTCGGCACACGCGGACACGCTCAATCCGTTCGCCGCTCAGGTAGACTGCGGACCGCTTTTCGCCTGGTAGTCGACGCGGGACGCGCGACGCGGGCGTATCTTTCAGTTCGTGTCCACGACCAAGATCTGCACGCAATGCGGCACCGAGTACGACGTCAGCCAGAAGTTCTGTCCCGCTGACGGCAGCCCGCTGCGCCTGCAGAGTCCTGACGATCCGCTCATCGGACAGATGGTGGCGGAGCGCTATCAGATCCTCTCGCTGATCGGCGAGGGCGGGATGGGACGCGTCTATCTCGCCGAGCACGTGCGCATGGGGCGGAAGAGCGCCGTCAAGGTCATCAATCCGACGCTCGCCACGACCGCGGACGCGATCTCGCGCTTCAATCGCGAGGCGGCGAACGCCTGCAAGATCAATCATCCGAACGTCGCGCAGGTGTACGACTTCGGCGAGATGGCGGATGGCACGCTCTACCTCGCGATGGAGTACATCGACGGCGAGACGCTCGATTCCATCGTCGCGCGCGAGGGCTCGCTGCCGCCGGCGCGTGCCGCGCAGATCACGAAACAGGTCGCCGACGCGCTCTTCGCCGCGCACCACCTCGGCATCGTCCATCGCGATCTCAAGCCGGAGAACGTGATGATCGCGCGCCACCTCGATGGCAGCGACTGGGTGAAGGTCGTGGACTTTGGAATCGCGAAGACGGTGCAGCGCGACGGGATGGAAGGCCGTTCCCAGACCGTGACGACGGCTGGCGTCTCCCTTGGCACGCCGGAGTACATGAGCCCCGAGCAGCTCGCGGGCGAGCGGCTCGACCATCGCACCGACATCTACTCGCTCGGGCTCGTGCTCTTCAACATGCTCACCGGCGAGCTGCCGTACCCGAAGCTCACGTCGAAGGAGACACTCGTTAGGCGCCTCACGTCGCCGCCGCGGACCCTCGCCGACGTTCGCCCCGACGTCGCCTGGCCAACGGCACTGCAGGACGTGCTCAACCGCGCCCTCACTCCCGAGGTGAGCGATCGGTATGACAACGTCGCTGAGTTCGGCCGGGCTATCGTGCGCGCTGTCGAAGAAGGCGGTTCAGGCGCCGCGGCGACCGCACCCCCACTGGCAGCGGCTGTCCTCCCACTCCCAGTCACGACGCCCACGCCTAACGCGCTGGCCGCCGACGACGCTCGCCTCGAGCAGCCCGTGCGCCGCCGCCGCGCGGCGCCATTGGTTGCCGCGGCCGCGGTCACCATCGCCGCGGGCATTCTCGTCGTCGCGGTCCGCTCACACCGCACCGGAGCGACCACTGATTCGGATTCGGTATTCGTCGACGCTCCCGGTGCGGCGCCATCGGTGGTGATCGTCACACCGAAGCCCGCGATGCCACCGGCGCCGCGGCCGAACTCCACAGCAAAATCGCCGAGCAACACGCCGCCGCCGCGTATATCGAGCGAGGCATCGGCAAGTGCCCAGTCGCCAGCGATGGAGGGCTTCGGTCAGCGGATCTCGGACTCCATCCAGCGGATCGTCGCCCAGATGCCGCTCTCGGAGCTCACGCGCGTCGATTCGTTGCTCGCGCGCATCGGGCCGGAGATCGAGCGCGCGCGACGTGCCGAGGTGTCGAGAGCCGGGCGGCTTCCTCAGCGGCACTACTGGCTCTCGCCGAGCGGCGACTCCGTGGATGCCGAGCCGCTGCCGCCGGACGCGCCGCTCGAGGCACGCACCGCGGCGGCCGCCCAGGAGATCCGCGGCCACATCGCGCGGATGCAGCAGCACTTCATGAATCACGACCTCGGGGGCGCGCGCCGCGAGTACGTCACCGCAAACAACGAGCTCGCGATGCTCCACGAATTCGATGCCGATCAGCGCCGAACCGCGGACCTCCAGCGCGAGCTGGCAATAGGAGTTCGCGATCTGCTCGTTATGTGCTACCGGATGCGCGCCGATTCGACGCTCTCGCCAGGAACCCGATGCGAGAACTTTCTTGGCGCCGCAGGCCGATTTCGCGAGTGACGCAGCTAGCTTCCGTTAGTTGCCTCAATTCACTCGCGCGCGACGGTGCAGCGGGATAGGTTGACGTTCGACTCTCCGCTCACCTGAATGTCCAAGCCAACGATCGCCGTCGTCGAAGACAACGCCGACAACCGACTGTTGCTCACCGCCATGCTCGGCGATCGCTACACAATGGTGGAGTACGACAACGGTCCGGACGCGCTCGAGGGGCTCGCCAAGTCGCTCCCCGATCTCGTGCTGCTCGACATCTCGCTGCCTGGGATGGATGGCAACGAGATCCTCGCCGAGATCCGGCGCGATGGGCGCATGCGCCACTTGCCCGTCATCGCGCTCACCGCGCACGCCATGGCCGGCGACCGCGAGCGCTTTCTCGACGCGGGCTTCAACGACTACATCACGAAGCCGATCGTCGACGAGTCGCTGCTCGTGAACGCGATTCAGCGCTGGCTCACTGGCGGGTAGCGGGGCGAGGGACGCGGGACGCGGGACGCGGGGAGGCCTGACGCACTCCTGCACGGATAGTAGGTTTCGTGCTGCGGTCGTCGATCGTCATTGCGTAGTCCCCGCCACTCGCGATCGACCTGCCGCTGATTCGTCCCGCCTCTCCCGCCTCCCCAATGAAGTTCGATTCGAAGTTCTGGCAGCGCGCCTTTCTCGCGTTCACGACTGGACTGTTCCTCTCGTGCGCCGCGCACATGTCTGAAACGAGCTCGACGTTCCCGAGCACGCCCTCAGGATTCTCGATTACGCCCTGAACGGTCGACCGTGAACGGTGAACGGTTCACCGTCCACCGACCACGGCCACCCGTTCACGCCTCTCGCAGCGCCACCATTGGCGTCTGCCGGAACACCTCGCGGCCAGTCGCCAGACCGATCGTCACCGCGAGAAGGATCATCACCAGCGCGACGAGCAGCGCGGGGATGATCGATGGGGCAAACGCCACGCGAAACACCCAATGCGTGAGCGCCCACGACCCGCCGAACGACAGCGCCACTCCCGCCAGACTGCCGAGCGCGCCGAGCACCGCGTACTCGGCGAGCATGATCCGTCCAATCTGCCGGCGCGTGGCGCCGAGCGTCTTGAGGAGCACGCCCTCGCGGAGTCGCTCGCGCCGCGTTGCGGCCACGGCGCTGAAGAGCACCGGGATGCCTAACGCGAGACTGATCAGCGCCATGAATCGGATTGCCATCGTCACCTTCCCGAGCACGTCCATCACCGTGCGCTGCACGAGCGAAAGGTCGATGCTCGAGACGTTCGCGTACGACTTCACGACGCCGCGCTGCACCTGAGCGACCGCGTTCGCGCCCGGCACCTGCGCGAGAATCACGTACTGCCGAGGTGCGTGCTCGAGGGCGCGCGTCTCGAAGACGGCGAAGAAGTTCGGCTCGAAGCGCGCCCAGTTCACCTCACGAAAACTCGTGACGCGCGTCGGCACCTGCACGCCCTGCACGTTCCAGACGATGGTGTCGCCGATGGTGAGGTGCAGCTCGTGCGCGACGGCGACGTCGAGCGAGACTTCCGGGAGCGACGCCGTATCGCCGAGCGTGAACCACTTTCCTTCGACGATGCGCTCCGAGGCCGTGGAGTAGTCGCGATACGTCGATCGATACTCGCGACGGAGCGGCCACCCATTCCGCCTGACGCGCTGCCCGTTCGCTGAGGGAAGCGTGTCCGCCTGCAGCTGCGCCGTGGTTCTCCCGTTGATGCCCGCGATCCGCATCGTGACGAGCGGTACCTGCTGTTCCACCGTGTAGCCGTTCGCGCGGATGATCGAGTCGACGCCGGACGCCTGATCCTGCTGCACGTCGAAGAAAACGAGATTCGCCCGCGCCTGGCTGAGCTTCACGTCGAGTGTCGCGAGGAGGCTGTGGTGCACCTGATAGAGAGTGCTCATCAGGAAGACGCCGAAGCCTAACGAGAGCACGACCGCGCGCGTCTGATTGCCGGGGCGATAGAGGCTCGCGATCCCCTGTCGCAGCACGAAGGGCCAGCTCGGCCGCACGACGCGTCGCGCGAGTCCGGAGAGGAGCACCGCGCCTCCCCAGAGCGCGCCGACCGCGAGCAGGATGGCGACGCTGAAGCCGACGCCGCGCTTGAGACTCCCCGCGCGCGCGATCGCGATCGCGAGCACGCTCCCGACGATTGCGAGCGACACGCCGATGCGAAGCGGGTCGAGGCGGCCAAGCCGGAGCACGACCGCATCCGCCTCCCGGCGGAGCGCCTGCAGGGGCGACACGCGCCGGATTGCGACGAGAGGCCGGAGCGCGAAGACGAGCGCCACCCAGACCCCGACCAGCACGCCGAGCGCGATCGACGCGGGGGCGAGATGCACCGCGACGTCGACCGGCAGGAAATCCTTCAGCGCGAGCGGCAGGAGCATCTGGAAGATCATCCCGAGCGCCGCACCCATCAGCGCGCCGACGAAGCCCATGATCGCCGCCTGCACGACATAGATCGCGAGCACCTGCCAGCTCGTCGCGCCAAGGCAGCGGAGGACAGCCACCGTGTCGATCTTCCGCATGACGAATGCATGGACGCCGCTCGCGACGCCGATGCCGCCAAGAAGGAGCGCGACGAGACCGACGACGCCGAGAAAGTCGCGGAGCTGATCGATCGCCTGGGTGAGATTGATCTCGGTGTCTCGAACCGTGCGGACGCGTGCTCGCTCCTTGCCGATCGCCTTGCGCAGTCCGGCAGCGAAGCGTTGCTGATCCGTGCCGTTAGGCAGCTTGAGTAACGTCTCGTAGTCGGCGCGGCTGCCGAAGACGAGGAGCTTGGTCTCGTCGAGGTACCGCGCCGGGATGTACACGCGCGGGCCGATCGTCGCGCTGATGCCCACCTCTCCCGGCACGTTCCGGAGCGTTCCCGCGATCACGAACTTTGCAACGCCGATCGAGACTGTGTCGCCTATGCGCGCGTCGAGCGAGATGAGGAGCGCCGGATCGACGATCGCGTTCGCGCCGCTCTGAATGTTCGGCCACGCGGCCGGTGGGTCGCTCGTGATCTTCCCGTAGAAGGGATAGCCCTCGCTCACGGCGCGCACCTGCACGAGCCGCGTTCCACCCGACCTCGGCACGAGTGCCATCGACGCAAAGTTCGTCGACCGCGCCTGGGCTATGCCCTGCGACTGCAGCGAGTCGAGCACAGCCTGAAGCCGCGGCGAATAGCGCTCGCCCGAGGTGAGCGACGCGTCACCGCCGAGCAAGGAGCGCGATTGATCGCGGACAGACTCGGTGACGTTGGCGGCAAACGAGTCGATGGCGACCAGCGCGCCGACACCTAACGCGATCGACGACATGTAAAGGAGAAGCCGCCGCCGAGCGGTCCGGCTCTCCCGCCACGCCAATCCCGGCAACCGCGACCAGCGGCTCATGCGGCGCGCTCCGTTTCGCTGTCCGACACGACGCGGCCGTCGCTCAATCGAATGATCCGCTGCGCGCGGTTCGCGAGGGCGGCATCATGCGTCACGAGCACCACCGTGGAGTGCGATTCCCGATTGAGCGACTCGAGCAGCTCGACGATGCGGCCACCGGTGTCGCTGTCGAGATTTCCGGTGGGCTCGTCGGCGAAGAGAATCCGCGGCGAGTTGGAGAACGCTCGCGCGATGGCGACGCGCTGCTGCTCGCCCCCAGAGAGCTGCGTCGGAAAGTGGTGCGTGCGATCGCCAAGGCCGACGCGGCGGAGGAGCTCGCGGGCTCGGATGTCGGCGCCGGCGTCGCCGCGGAGCTCGAGCGGAACCTGGACGTTCTCCAAAGCGGTGAGCGTCGGTATCAATTGAAAGCTCTGGAAGACGAACCCAACTTTCTCGCCGCGGAGGCGGGCGCGCGCGTCCTCATCCATGGCGGAGAAGTCCTGGTCATCCAGGAGCACCGTACCGCTCGACGGGGTATCCAGACCGGCGAGGAGACCGAGCAGAGTCGTCTTGCCGCTTCCCGACGGACCGACGATTGCCACGAAGGCGCCCTGCGGGAGACTGAAGTTCACATCGCGCAGCACCGTGAGCTCGTGCTCACCGCTGCGGTATTGTTTTGTAAGGTCGCGAGCGACGAGCATTGACGATGACGAAGCTGGGTCGAGAACGCCTGATGGGAGCGCTGATCCTTGCCGCTGTGTTGGCAATGCCGGTCGCGTGCAAGCGCTCGAGCGCCGACGACGGTGTTCCGGGCGCGGGCCAGGGCACGGTAGCGAAAGCTAGCACGCCGTCGGGCCGCGACTCCGTACGTGACGACGCGACGGCGGTTGCAGCCGCGGGCGCGCACACGCTGCTCTTCATCGGGACGAGTCTCACGGCGGGGCTCGGCCTCGAGCCAGACAGTGCGTACCCGCAGCTCATCCAGCAGAAGGTCGAGAGCGCGCATCTGCCGTTCGACGTCGTGAACGCCGGCGTGAGCGGCGAGACGACCGCGGGGCTGCTCCGTCGCCTGGACTGGCTCCTCAAGGGAAGCTTCGACGTCGTCGTCGTGGAGACCGGAGCGAACGATGGCCTGCGCGGAACGCCGGTCGCGACGGTGAGGGAGAATCTGAGGACGATTCTGTCGAAGGTCCGGGCGACGCGTCCCCGGGCGCGGGTGCTGCTCGTGCAGATGGAGGCGCCCCCGAATCTGGGCCCGGAGTACACCCAGGCATTCCACGCGCTCTATGGCGACGCGGCGAAGGAGACCGGGGCGACGCTCATCCCGTTCCTCCTGGAAGGCGTCGCCGGGATTCGCGACCTCAACCAGGCCGACGGGATACACCCGAACCAGCGCGGCGAGCACATCGTTGCCGACAATTTGTGGCGGAGCGTCGAGCCCGTGTTGCGGCAGGCGGCCACTGGTCTGTAGGCGCTTCTGCGCCTACGTTTTAAGGCTGCACGCGGACATCGCAACTTTCGATCGAGCTCATTCTCATGGCTATTCCGGCAACCCAGATCCGACGCGGCATGGTGATCGTCTTCGAGGGCGAACCCGTGCGTGTCGTGGAATTTCGACATCATACGCCTGGCAACCTGCGCGCGATGGTGCAGGCGAAGCTCAAGAACCTGCGCACGGGCTCGTCGTTCGACCTCCGCTTCCGCGCCGCCGACTCGATCGAGCCGGCGTCGATGGAGACGCACGATCTCGAGTACATGTACGACTCGGCGGGCACATACCACTTCATGAACACCG
>JAJKIR010000136.1 GCA_021154325.1 Gemmatimonas sp. | reverse complement strand
GCTAGTGGCACTCCGGCGACGCCGGTGTGCGCTGTCAGTTCCACGGGCTGGGTTCCGACTGGTGGAAGACATTATGTGTACCACAGTCGCTCTGACGTGAGCGGACGTTGCGAACGTGGACTGCTCGGCGGCAGGTTTTCCTCCTTTGAAACAGGAGCGCCGACGGACACGGTTGCACCTAACGAGGCACGGACCTACGATCTTTTCTATCCCATTCGCGTCGACGAGTCGCGGCCCCTCCTGCTGCGCATCGACGGACTCAGGTCGCAAAGCGGCGTAATCGTCTTGCCCATGCTGCAGTACGCGCGACAGTCGCGTTGGCGGTTTGCTTTCGGCGCGCCGTTCTGAGTGAGTCGCACAGGCTTATGGATTGCAGTGCGCAGGGGAGAGCCCCAAACGAGGTGGTCTCGTGCGCGCTTGTCTTCTGACGGCTAGTTCAGTTGCGCTACTGGCTTCCTGCTCCGAGCTGCCGTCGGCACCAAATACCGATCTCGGCCTTGTCGTGTGGGCGGAAGTCTCGCCGGCCGTCGTCCGTGCTTCGGACTCTTTAGCAACATTGCACCTCCGCGTCTACGCGAGAAACCCGAGCACGCACACAATCAACGTGCCCGGCGGACCCCCATACGTCTTCACGACAGATCCCGCGAATAGCAGAAATATCTGGGGCAGCCTTCGTATCGCGAGCAGCACGTCAGCGTTGAACGGCGGGCCAAATGTCGACTGGTGGGGTCAACCCGTGTACGTGTTCACACCACGCGAGACTCAGTACAACGAGATGATCGTAACTGTTAAACAATGGCGCTCCAGGGGATGGACTCTTGCTGCAGGCGTGTATCGGGTCCGCGGTTGGTTCAATGCTCATGAGGGCACGCCGGCGACGCTCACCGTCAGGCAATGACGGATGACCGCGCGGGAGTTGCCACCTTGCGATTCCAACTATCTAACGGGCGTGAGGGCCTGTGGTCTCTACCCCACGCTCAGCACGATCTTCCCGCGCGGGTGCGGCGCGCCGGCGAGCATCTCGTGAGCAAGGGATGCGTCTTCAAGCGCGAGCACGGTGCCCACGTCGGCCACGAGCTTTTCCGCATCGAACAACTCGCTGATTTTGTTGAGCCGCGCGGTCGTTATATCGACTATGAAGTACACCGCGCGAACGCCATATCGCTCCTGCAATGGCTCGGGAACGGGCGACACGGCTGAAACCAGAATTCCCCCTCGCTTCAGAACGCCGAGCGATCGCTGTTGCGTCTCACCGCCCACGGCATCCAGGACCACATCCACGCCAGTCAAGGACTCCTCGAATCGCTCTGATTTGTAGTCTATGACTCGCTCGGCGCCCAGTTTGGTGAGGTGCTGACGATGTGCGGCGCCGGCGACTGCGATGACATGAACGCCGGCTTGGCTGGCAAATTGGACGGCGTAAGCGCCAACATTCCCCGCGGCGCCGAGGATGAGCGCGGTCTGACCGCGAGTCACATGAGCGTAGTCGAACAGCATCTGCCAGGCAGTGACCGCGACAACCGGAATCGACGCGGCCTCGACGAAGTTCAGGCTCTTGGGCTTTTGCGCCATCCTTGTCGCAGAAGGCACGGCATACTCCGCATATGCCCCGGTAAATTGCTCGTTGGTCGAGCCGTACACTTCGTCGCCAGCCTGGAATCCGGAAACCTCCGCGCCGATTGCTGCGACGGTTCCTGCTAGCTCGGCGCCGAGGATGAGCGGCAATGGTTGGAGTTGAATCTCGCCCTCACGAGTGAGCGCGTCCCATTGGCCCACGCCTGCCGCCTTCACACGAACCAGCAGTTGTCCTGGACCGGGTTCGGGACGAGGCACTTCATCCATTGTGATCGAACTCGGTGGACCGAATCGGAGAACTCGTGCTGCTTTCATGGTATGCCTCTCGGTAATGGCTTCACGCCCGGTTACGTCACGTCGCTCTGTGAGATCCGCCCTCGCGCTGAGCCAGTCACGCACCGTGGATTCGAGCTCTCCCCAGACATCATCGAGCGCTGTTCCTGGTGCTCGCCTAACGACACTGTGCCACGTCCCATCGCGTGTTTGGACGTACCAGTGGCTCGCGTCTTCATCATGACGAGCCGGGTGGCCCGTGACGGGATATGGCCAGCCTTCGTGCCACAGAATGCGAAACGCCACTTCCGCCCCTCACTGGTTCGCCTGTTCGCATCATCGCGGTCACTTGAATGAGTAGATGCAACAGTGCTCCGCGCGAATACCCATCTGGGGGACCCGCCGCTCACCCAGTAGTGGATGGTATGTCCTGATCCGTCGTGCACACTTGAAGTACACCTAACGACGGACCGCCTCATGTCGACGCTGGACGCAAGGGGGAAGGAGAGCTCTCCAGCAGTCCCCACAACACTTCTGTATCCGCTCTTGTTCGAGCAGTGCCCGCTTGGCATGGTTGTCTACGATCGAACGTTGCGCGTCGTTGCTTCCAACGAGGCCGTGGCGCGCCTGATCGGAGTGTCACGAGCTCGCATCGATGGACTGCACATCGATGACCTGCGCGATCAACGACATCGCCGAGCACTTCGGCAAGCGCTTGCCGGTGAGACGGCGAAGTACGAATCGCCCTATCAGGCGACTCAAAGCGATGTGTGGTTCTGGGCGTCTGTGACATTCGCGCCGCTGCGCGATGACGGCGGGGACGTGATCGCCGCGATGTGCGTGATCGATCCACACCCACCGCGGGTGGACCTCGGCGTGAGCTCGAACAGCCAGATCCAATTGAGCGAAGCGCAGCGGCTCGGGCGCGTCGGAAGCTGGACGTGGGACAATGAGCGCCAGCTGGCAGCGGCGTCGCCAGAGCTCTACCGCATCCTCGGTGTATCGGCGGAGCGCATCAGCCTGGCGACGGAGTTCGAGCGGTTCATCCACGTCGATGATCGAGGAGCCGTCCGTCGGCATCTCGAAGAGGCGCTCGGCAGCGAGAGCGCATTCTGGACCTGCGAATTTCGTATCGTTCGTGCCGACAGCGCCGAACGATCGATCGTCCTTCGTGCTGAAGTGAAATATGACGAATCTGGAAGCGCATCTTCGGCGTGGGGAACGATGCAAGACGTTACCGAACGCCGCCAGCTGGAGGAGCAGCTCCGCCGCGCGCAGCGCATGGAATCGCTGGGTCAGCTCGCCAGCGGCGTCGCGCATGACTTCAATAATCTCCTCACGGTGATCCGCATCGAGGCGGATTTTCTCGACGAAGGATTGCCGACCAATCACCGGCTCCACGAAGAGATCCGCGAGGTGCGCCTGGCCGCCGACCGTGCCGCCGGCCTAACGAGGCGACTCCTGGCGTTCAGCCGTCGCCAGGTCCTTCGTCCCAGTGTGATCGATCTCAACCACCTGGTCGGAGAGACGAGCACCATGTTGCGGCGGCTCATTGGTGAGGACATCGATCTGACGACGAATCTGAGCGCAGGGCTGCCGCAGGTCCTTGTCGACCCGGGTCAACTCGAGCAGGTCCTGGTGAACCTTGCGGTGAATGCGCGCGACGCAATGCCGAACGGAGGAAAGCTGATCATCGAGACGGCAATGGCGGCCGTTACGCACGACGCGATTCTTCCGGCCGGCGATTACGTGACGCTCACTGTGGTGGACACGGGACATGGAATCGAGCTGGACCTGCAAGAGCGCATTTTCGATCCGTTCTTCACCACAAAGCCATCCGGCAAAGGGACGGGGCTTGGTCTCTCGACGGTGCTCGGCATCGTCGAGCAGTCCGGAGGCAGCATCACAGTGGACAGTCGACCGGGCTCCGGAACGAGATTCACGATTCGGCTGCCACGTGCGCAGTTCGAGGGCAGTGCACTGGATCGTCCAGCACAGCCACGTCCGCGGCCGGTCAGGCAACGCGCAACCGTGCTCCTGGTTGAAGATGAAGTGCCGCTACGCAGCGTGTCGCGCCGCGCACTGGAGCGGCACGGCTATACCGTCCTGGTGGCTGAAGATGGCTACGAGGCTCTGGCCGTCGCCGCAGGGTTCGCGGGACGTATCGACATTCTCGTGACGGACATGGTCCTGCCCGATCTCCGGGGACGCCAGTTGGCTGCTCGCCTTCTAAGCAACCGACCGGAGACACGAGTGCTCTATATGACTGGCTACACCGATGATGACATCTTCCGCCCCGGTCTCCCTGGCGAGAGCGACTTTGTCCTCGAGAAGCCCTTCAATCTCGATCAACTCGCGGATGCGGTCGCATTAGCATTGTTCAATGACGGCTCCGACAGCGGCCGATCGAGCGAGTTGTGAAGGAATGGGCACCCTGAGTCGGACGATGGTGCCGTGGGCCGGTTCGGATTCTATGCGCAAACGGCCCCCGACCTCCGATGCGCGTTCGCGCATTCCGATAAGACCAAAGTGCCCGCCATACGACCTCAGTTTGGGGTCGCGAACGAACCCTCGGCCTTGATCCGCCGCCGTTAGGCGGATCGTGCGGCGGCCATAACGGAGCTGAAGGTGCACGGCGTCGGAGTCCGAATGCCGCACCGCGTTCGTCACCGCCTCCCGCGCGACGCGCGATATGACGGTGACGATCGAAAGGGGAAGGGGACGCACCTCGCCCACTATCTCGAGCTGCACCTTTACCTCGCTGCCTCGAGCCGCGTCTTCGGCTTCCGTGCGCAGTGCTTCGGGAAGATCCGAAGAGCTCAGCGGCGCTCTGATATCCCAGATCGCATTGCGGGCGTCCTCGAGCGTCCGCTGGGCGAGACCGATGACGTCCTGCAACGCTTCGCTATCATGTTGCGACTCGCGGAGTGCGTTCGCTGTCGCCACCAGCTTCAGCGCGACACCCGTGAAGCCCTGGAGCAGGGTATCGTGCATCTCTCTCGCAATCCGATTGCGCTCGGCGAGCTGCGCTTGAAAGCGCAACCGCATCGCGCGCTCGCGGCTCCGCCTCAACGCCCGCGCCAATCGACGCTGCTCGGTGACATCCATGACGCAACCGCTGTACGCCACCAGTTGACCCTGCTCGTCGAAGTACGGCTGACCGACGGTATGTATGTACCGAACATCGCCATCTGGACGAACGAGCCGGTGTCGCAGATCCCATGGGCGGCGTTCCTGAATCGCGGTTCGACGAGCCTCCAGAGCATACGGCAAATCGTCGGGGTGCACGAATCTCTGCAGGTAATCATCGCCTGGCATGGGGGAACCTGGCGGAAGTCCGAAGATTCTAAATGTCTCGTCCGACCAGAAGCCCATGCTTCCCGAGCCAAGATCGACCATCCAGGAGCCGGTGTGGCTCAATCGCTCCGCTTCCTCCAGATACCATTCCTTCCCGCGGAGCGCTTGGGTCTGCGGCGCGACCTCTCGCTCGAGACGCCCGGTTGCGCTGCGCAGTGCCTCGCTTGCGCGGCGGCGCTGCCTCGTTCGCGCATACCAACCGGTCAACAAGATCGCCGCGAGCAGCGCGGCGAAGACGCATGCCATCGGTTTCACCGCTCGAGGTGAAGGAGCCCGCGCGCGAGCGCCGCGGTGACCGCTTCGGTGCGGTCGTGTACCCCCAGCTTCGCGAAGATGCTCTTGACGTGCACCTTGATCGTTTCGTCGGAACGGCCGATGGCGGCAGCGATGGCTTTGTTCCCGAGCCCTCGCGCGATGAGCCCGAGCACCTCCAGCTCACGCGGCGAGAGGTCGGGCTCGAACGGAAACTCCGCGAGTCGTTCGGCGACCGACGAAGGCATGACCCGCTGTCCGCGATGCACGGCGCGTACGGCACCGACGAGGTTCGTCACCAGCATGTCCTTGAGCAGGTAACCTCGAGCACCTGCCTTCAGCGCACGGCGAACGTCTGCGTCGCCATCGTATGAGGTTAGTGCGAGAACTCGAATGTCCGGCTGCTCGCGTGTGATCACTTCGATCGCCGCAACTCCATCCAACACCGGCATGCGCAAGTCCATCAGCACGACGCCGGGTTGCCGCTCACGAGTGAGAGCGATCGCGCGCTGGCCGTCCGACGCCTCCCCGACGACCTCGATGTCCTTTTCTCGCGTGAGCACAGCGACCAGGCCGGCTCGGACGATCGGGTGGTCATCGGCGATCAACACACGAATCGCCGCCTGCGGGGTCGCGTGCGTGCCCTGGAGAGCGTCCGACATGAGGGGCAACTGGCAGATAGATGGGGGCCGAATGCCGACAAAACATACGGCGCGGCACGCGCGGGGGAAAGCGCTAAGCACAGCGGGCGACCGCCTCACCGGGCGTGCCCGTCATCACCTGCGCCCTAACGAGCACTCTGATACCCGGGCTTGATCGATGCTCGCCGTTGGCGGGAGCACGACTGAGCGGAGCGAGGGCGGGCAGGGAAGTGGCTCCGACCGGCCGAGTGAAAATCTCTCCGTGCGCCAAGCGTTAGGCGGCGGAGATCAATCGGCGATCTCCTCACCAGCCTCACGCCGCCAGCTGTTAGAGACGAACCAAACGCGACGACGCCCCCGCGAGAAATTGGACCATCGTCGTCGTCAGCTGACGCGCGCGGCGCACTCCCTGCGCCGCCAAGCGGCGCGGTTTTTTCCACTGTGAGCACCAGCACAGTCGGACTGGTCGCATGCACTCTTCCGTCTCCAATACCGCGTCGATTCCCCGCCAGAAGGCGATTCGTCGTGAGTTCTCATTCGCGGAGTCGCTGGTGGGCAAGCTCCGGCCACGGAGCACGCTCGCTCGTTATGCACTCGGCGTCGCGGCCGTGCTCGTCGCCCTCGCGCTCCGTATTCTGCTCACGCCGCTCACAGGCAGGGGCGCGCCGTTCATCACGTTCTTCAACGCGACGCTCCTGACGAGCCTTCTCGCCGGTGCCGGTCCAGCGGCGCTCTGCCTCGCGCTCAGCCTGCCAATCGGCGTGCACTTCTTCGTGTTGCCCGAAGGCTATTCCATGTATCAGGCGGTCTCGCAGGCGCTGTTGTACGCCGCGGACGGCGCGCTCGTCATCGTGATGATCACGCTCGTGCGCCACTGGCAGGATCGCGCCGAGGCCGCCAATCGCCGACTGCAGAAAGCCGACGAGGAGCGCGAGCGCGCCCTGCTGAGAACACGAGAGACGATCGATCTCGCGCCTGATGCATACTTCCTCGCCGGTCTCGACGCGCACTACACCGATGTGAATCAGGCTGCCTGCCGGCTCCTTGGCTACGATCGGGACGAGCTGGTGGGCATGACCATTATGGATCTGATCCATCCGGACGACGTCCCGCGTCTCCAGACCGAGCGGCAGGCGCTCCTCGTGCCGGGCACGGTACTGACTGGTGAGTGGACGCTGAAGCGAAAGGACGGCAGCTTCGTCCCCTGCGAAGTGAGCGCGAACATTCTCGGGGACGGGCGCTGGCAGGCGTTCGTCCGCGACATCACCGAACGTCGCCGTATCGCCAGGGAACGCGCAGAGGCGTTCGGCCGCGAGCTGATCGCGCGCGAGCAGGCGGAGGCGGCCAATGGGCGGCTCCGCGAATCGGAGGAGCGCTTTCGCCTAACGATCGAAGAGGCACCGATCGGCATGGCGCTCGTCGCGCTCGACGGCCGATTCGAGCGCGTCAACAACATGTTGTGCGAGATCACGGGCTACCCGGCGCAGGAGCTCGTGCGCCTGACGTTCAAGGACATCACGCACCCCGACGATCTCGCCATGGACGTGGAGCTCGCCCGGCGGCTCGCGAACGGCGACATCCCGCGCTACCAGCTCGAGAAACGTTCTATAAGGAAAGATGGGTCGATTGTCTGCATCCTGCTCAGCGCATCGATCCTGCGCGGCCCGGAAGGTGACGCGCGCTACTACATCGTGCGCGTCGAGGACATCAGCGCTCGCAAACGTGCCGAGGAAGCGCTCGAGCGCGCGCTCGCCGCGCGCGATGACATACTCGGCATCGTCGCGCACGATCTGAGGAACCCTCTCGGTGTCATCCTCATGCAGGCGTCACTGCTCGAGCGCTCCGGCCCCGATCCCGAGCGACGCGACCAGCGGCCGCGAGAGATGATCATCCGTTCCGCGAAGCGGATGAATCGACTGATTCAGGATCTTCTCGACGTCAGTCTCGTGGAGGCCGGTCAGCTCAAGGTAAACCCCGCTCGGACGGCCACGAGGCAGTTGCTTTGCGATGCGGTCGAGGCGGAGGCCGCGCTCGCGACGGCATCGAACCTCACGCTTGGCCTCGATGTCGCCGATGATGTTCCCGAGGTCCTGGGCGACCACGATCGACTGATGCAGGTGTTCGTGAACCTCATCAGTAACGCAATCAAGTTCACACCCTCGGGTGGACGCATCACCGTCGCGGCCTTGGCTCGAACTGAGGACGTGCGATTCTCTGTTGCAGATACCGGCGCGGGGATCGCACCAGAAGGCCTGGCGCACATCTTCGAGCGATTCTGGCAGGGGAAGACGCATGCTCGACGTCTTGGCGCCGGGCTCGGTCTACCGATCACGCGGGGGATTGTTCTGGCTCACGGTGGAAAAATCTGGGCCGAGAGCACGGTGGGGCAGGGAACTATCCTTTTCTTCACCATTCCGCTCGCGCCCACAGCGCAGAGTCGGCCGCCCGAGCGAAACGATGCTGGCCGGCGAGCGCGTCGGCGCGTCGAGCCTCGATAGCCATGGGCGCGGCTACCCCGTCCGTTGTGTGCAACGACTCAACTCGGGGCAAGCCGGCTGAGCGCGCCCAAGAGGGTATCAACGTCGACGGGCTTCACGAGGTGAGTCGCGAATCCCGAAGCATGACTGCGGCGCCGATCCTCCGGCTGATCGTACCCGCTGAGCGCGATGAGCACGGGCGTCGTGTCGCCAAGGTGAGCTCGCAGCTCCTCGGCGAGCTCATATCCATCCATCGTCGGAAGTCCAATATCGAGCAGCGCGAACTGCGGGCGAAACCGTTCCGCTGTGGCAATCGCATCGACGGGGTTCAATTCCGCTCGCACGTCGTATCCAAGTAATCGCAGCAATCGCGAGAGGCCGCTGGCCACCGCCGGGTGATCGTCGACGATCAGTACGCGCGTCCCACTTCCGCTGGCCTGCTGTGACACCCTCGGCGCCAACTGCGCCGATGACGAATTCGAATCCGGTGCGGCCGCGGGAAGGCGCACGGTGAACTCGCTGCCCAGTCCCGGTCCCGCGCTATGCGCCGTCACCGTGCCGCCGTGGAGCTCCGTCAGTGCACGCACAAGCGACAGACCCACGCCGAGTCCACCTTTCGCACGATCGGTGGCGCGCGGCGCCTGAACGAAGGTGTCGAACACGTCGGTAAGTAGCGACGGCTCGATCCCGCAGCCCGTATCGTGGACGCGGAGCACCACGACGTCGCCCTCGCGGCCACCGCTCACGCGAATAGTTCCACCCGGTGGCGTGTAGCGCGCGGCGTTAGACAGCAGATTGTCGAAGATCTGCGTCAGACGCACATCATCGGCATCAACGGCGAGCCCCTGCTCGGGAACATCCATCTCCAGGTGATGGCCCCGCTCCTTGAACAACGGAGCCGTCGCGGCTGCCGCGTGTGTTATGACCGTCGCCGGCTCGAGCCGAGTCTTCCAGAGCGTGACCGCTCCACGTTCGACGCGCGCCACGTCGAGCAGGTCGTCGACGAGCCGAGACATGTGCTTCACCTGGCGAACGATCACGTCGACGTCGCGCCGTGATTCCTCGTCCACGCGCGCCTCGAGCAGTCGCGCGGAGGTGAGAATCGGCGTGAGCGGATTGCGCAACTCGTGCGAGAGCAGGGCGAGAAATTCGTCCTTCTGCCGATTGGCGCGGTGCAGCGCGTCCTCGGCAATGCGCCGGTCGTGAATGTCCAGAACGGCAGCGACCCAGTGAATGACATCGCCGCCTGCGTCGCGCAGCGGCGCGATGCGGGCGACATGCCACCGGTACTCGCCGGCCACAGTGCGGATGCGATACTCGAGCTCCGTCGTGCTCGACGTCGCGAGCGCATGTGTCCAGTTGCGGGCGAGCTCGGCGCGGTCGTCGGGATGGACCGCGACGAGTGCGCCTTTGTCGTTGAGTGTCTCAGCCTCGCTCAGGCCAGTGATCTCGAACCACCGATCGTTCACCCACTCGAGCTTTCCGCGCGCGTCGCACGTCCAGATGATCTGCGGAAGCGCGTTGGCCAGCGCCCGGTCCGCGTGTGTGTAGCGCGAGTCTCGTGCGGCGTTGCGCGTCTCGTGAGGCACGGCGAGTGTAGAAACGGGTTGGCCGACAACCTCGAAACTACGGGGCGAACAGGCAGGCGTCGATATGGTACCAAGGTCCAACTGTGGGAGGGCCGCTCGGCCTAACGCAGAGCGGCCGGTCCGCGACCTTTCCGAAGATCGCTTCGGCGATCATCGACGTGCCGCGCTCGGGTCCGACTCGAGCACCTGCTTGATGCGCGCGAAGTCGTCGCGGACGGCCTGCACATCCTGCTCGAACTGGGCGCTGGTTGCGGGCGGCGTTTGCAAGACGACCATCGAGAGCTCGCTACCGGAGCCGTTGGCCGAAACGCGCATCGAGTTGTAGATGCTGACACCGGACGCCAGCGTCACTATATGATCGAGGACGCCGAGCGAATTGACCTCGACGAAGCGCAGGTGCATCGTGCCCCCGTCGGTGTCGAGCGTCCAGTCACGCCCCCCGGCTTTCGTTACGGCACGGACCCAGGGTGCCCACGTCTTCCAGTTGTTCACGTCGGCAACAAAGTCGAAAGCCTTTCGCGGTGATACGAGTATCGAGACGTGAACCACTTCGGCACGGTAAACAGTCATCTCGGTTCTTGTTGGCCGAATGGGCATGAGCTCGCGTCGCGGTGCCGTGCAGGCGGTAGCGAGCAGGGCGAGGACTGTGGATCGAACAAGAATGGTTCGCATCATTCGTCCCTCACCGTGGGTGACGCCGAAGCACTCGGCTTGCGCACACGAGGACGATAGATCGGACTTTGCGGATTGTCTTGGAAAAATGGAACGTGTCGAGTGTCCATTCCGCGACGGAGGAAAGATGTGGTCGAAGGCTGACCAATCGCTCGCTCCAACCATACTGCACCGGCAGATGTCTCAGACGCCGATGATGCTCACCGACACCCTCGCGCAGGACATCCGTTTCGGCATCCGCTCCATTCGGCGCGATGCGGCTGCCGCCATCTTCATGGTCGCCATGGTGGCGATCGGAATCGCCGCCAGCACTACCGTGTTCAGCCTCTGCCGCGCCCTCCTGCTCCGTCCTCTTCCGTTCGAGAGGCCTGAACGGCTCGTCTGGATCGCAAACGGTACGTCGGAGAACCTCTCTGGCCAGACCGTGCAGGTGCACAATCTGCTTGCGCTTCGCGAGGAGAGCCGCTCGTGGGCCGGCGTCGCCGGCGTGTTTCCGTTCTACGCTCCGGGTGACGTCCGTTTTACAGGCGCCGGCGAGCCGGAACGCCTCACCGGCGTGCCCGTGACGCAGAACTTCTTCTCTCTGCTCGGCGTGAAGCCGCTCGTCGGTCGCTTCTTCAGCGATGACGAGAGCCGCTGGAACGCACCCAAGACAGTCGTCTTCGGTTACGAGTTCTGGCTGCGCCGCTTCGCTGGAGACCGCTCCATCGTCGGGCGCTCCGTCGTGCTCGACGGGCATGCAGCAACAGTCGTGGGCGTGCTCCCGGCGTCGTTCGATTTCTCGGCGACGTTCACGCCGGGTCGGCGGGCGGACATCTTCTTCCCGTTTCCACTCAGCGCCGAGACGAACAGGCAGGGAAACACGCTCGCGCTGATCGGCCGGTTGAAGGACGGCGTCTCGATGCAGGCCGCGCAGGGGGAAGCCACGTCGATAGGCTCGCGACACAAGAACGAGCGTGTGGACGGCCGTTCGATCAATGGATTCGCGCCGCGGCTCAGCACCCTTCGCCAGCACGTGAGCGGACGCTTCGAGGCCGCGCTCCTCGTTCTCGCGGCGGCCGTCGCGTTCCTGATGCTCCTGGTCTGCGCGAACGTGTCCAATCTGCTGCTCGCGCGCGCGTCAGCGCGCCGACGAGAGATGGCCGTCCGCACCGCGTTAGGCGCGCCAAGGCTGCGGCTCGTTAGGCAGCTATTGCTGGAGGCGCTGATGCTCTGCGGCAGTGGAGCGGCGATCGGCACGGCGCTCGCGGTGGCCGGCACCTTCGCAGTCTCCCGTCTTCAGGGCACCACGCTCCCGCTGCTGAACGGAGTGCGCGTGGACCTCGTGGTACTCGGCTTCACGGTGCTCGTCGCGATGCTCGCGGGTGTCGCTTCGGGATTGCTACCGGCGCTGCACGCGTCGGCATTCGCGGCCTCCGCGCTCGCGGAAGGTGCGCGGGGGAGCACCGACGGACGCGGCGGTCGCGCGCGGCGCGCGCTCGTGGTCGCGGAAGTCGCGCTGGTGTGCGTGCTGCTCACGGGCGCCGGGCTGCTGGCGCGCAGCCTCGGCCGAGTGCTCGACGTTCAGCCGGGATTCGCGTTTGATAACGTCATCGCGGTACGCGTCGATCCGGCGCAAGGGAACCGGGTTTTCGGCGCTACGAACGCGGCGTATTTCGATGCACTCGTCCGCGAGGTGTCTGGCGTACCCGGAGTGCAGACGCTCGGTCTCACCGATGCGCTGCCGCTGGGGGACAACTTTGGCTGGCGGCGGTGGGACGCGTCGATACCAGGTCGCGACGAAACGCATGAGCGCATGACGCCGCTGGTGAGGATGGTGGACGAGGGCTACCTGCGGACGATGCAGATCCCCGTGCTCGCCGGGAGAGCCTTCACAACGTCCGATGATTCAGTGATCATCCTCAACGAGCGGCTGGCGAGGGCCCTCTGGCCTAACGAGAGCGCCATTGGCCGGTACGTGCGCTCGTCCGGCGTAAACCGGCGCGTGGTTGGAGTCGTCGGCGACGTCCGCTACTTCGGCCTCGATCGCGACGCGGACCTCGAGATGTACATGCCGTTGAGAACAGGCGACTACCAGTCAGTAGATCTCGTGGTTCGCGCGGCGGCGCCGCCAGCGGCGTTGGTCTCTGGAATTCGCGCGGCGTTGCATCGTGTGGATCCCACTCTGCCGGTCGCCGAGTTTCGGACGATGCAGCAGCTCGTCGATCGATCGGTGTTCGCGCGCCGGTTCGTGGCCATGCTCGTCGTCGCGTTCGCGGCGTTCGGTCTGATCCTCGCGGCGCTGGGGATCTACGCCGTGATCAGCTATTCGGTTACGCTGCGAACGCAGGAGATCAGCATCCGCATGGCGCTCGGCGCGACGCCGCGCGTTCTGCTCGCGAGCATCCTTGGCCAAACGGGGAGGATGGTGCTGGTCGGAGCCGTGATCGGACTGGCAGCGTCGCTCGTTGCGGCTCGCGGTATTCGGGGACTGCTGTTCGGCGTCGGCACGTCGGATCCAGCAACGTTTGCCGCGACGCTCGCCATGCTCACGATCGTCGCGCTGCTCGCCGGCTACCTGCCGGCGCGGCGGGCCACGCAGGTGGATCCAGCGCTCGCGCTTCGAGACATCAACGGCTGATCCGTCAACGACGGGACATTGGCACAGCGGCAGTTTTTGTGGTATGTCAGTGGCCTCGGCAGCCTACTGACCACCTCCGAGGTTCCCAATGCCGCGCACTCTCGCCGCCCTAACGCTTCTCACCGCACTCGCGTCAGTCGCCCCACAGCCAGCGGCGGGACAGCTCGCGCCGCCGCGACGTCAGTTCCTGTTCAAGGATGACCGCGGCGACATTGCCACGGCGCACGCGCGGGGAGACACGACGGTCACCGTCATCATCGCGGCCATGCCCGGCGCCACGAGTCAGCTCGCGCAAACCATCCAGCGGATGGGCGGCACGATAAGATTCCGCGACGACCAGGTGGACTACATCAGAGCCCGCGTGCCGGTGGACAGCGTCGAGCGCCTCGTGCACGACGCGAGCGTGCACAGTCTGGACGTCACCATGAAGGGCGCGGACCGTGGCTTCGGCGCCAGCGGCACGGAGTCATTTGCTCCGGCCGACGCGCTACCGCTCGGTCCCCGCTCGGATCTGCTTGCCACCGCCCGCGACACGGGAGACGTGTGGCCACCGAAGCAATCGAGTTACCCGCTCACGCACCGCTACGATCCGCTGCGCGACATGAACGGCGTCGCGTTCCGAAGGGATCATCCCACCTGGGACGGCCGCGGCGTCACGCTCGCGCTCATCGACATGAATCCGGATCCCCTCGAGCCCGAGCTGCAGCAGGCGCGTACGCTCGACGGCAAGTTGGTGCGGAAGATCTTCACGTACGAAACGGTGATCGACCCCGACGAGGAGGACGAAGGTCGCTGGCTCAAGATGAAGGACCAGGTAACCGCGAGCGGCGGCACGTTCACCTACGACGGCAACGCATACAAGGCGCCGCACGACGGCGCCTTCCGTATTGCGATCCTTGACGAGGCCAAGTTCGACTCGCTCTCGAGCTCCGGCCTGGAAAAGGACCTCAACCGCGATGGCAATCCTCCGAAATCCAGCCGCCTGTTCGCCGTGATCTGGGATGAGCAGACCAATAACGTGTGGGTGGATACCAATCAGAACTTCAGCTTCACGGATGAGAAGGCGCTCACCGACTACAGAGCGCGCCCCGAGTTCGCCGTCTTCGGCACCGACAACGCGAAGACCGCGGTACGTGAAAGCGTTGGCTTCGGCGTGCAGATCGACAAGGCCCGCCAGATGGTGGCAATCAATGCCGGCGTGCCATTCCACGCCTCGCTCATCGTGGGCAGCGCGTTAGGCAGCCGTGGCGCGCACGGTCGGTTCGACGGCGTTGCGCCGGGTGCTCGTTTGGCGAGCGAAGCCGAAGGTTGCATGGCCTATGGCCAGACGGAAGCGGTGATCCGGGCGCTGGAAGATCCACAGGTGGATGCGGCGTGGCTGGAACAGTGCAACAACATCACAAAGCCCTATCTGCTGCGCGACGGCCGGTTGGTGCCCACTGTCATTTACAGCCGGCTCATCGAGAAGTTCAGGAAGCCGATCATGATTCCCACGCACAATTATCCGGTGCTCGGCGGGAGCGATGATTTCGTGCTCGCCGACTGCGGCATCGGCGTGGGCGGTCACGAAAGCCAGGGCAGCTTCCTCGCCAACTATGGTGTCCGCACCAGCTATGTTGATAACTTGCTCATCACCGGCGGCTATGCGCCCATGGGCAACGGCGGGTTCGGGCCTACTATACTCGCACCCTCCAACATCATCAGCGGCTATCGCGGATGGGAGGACGCCGCGTCCGGCTACATGGCATCGGTCTTCCGACTTCCACCCGGGTATCGCATATCCGGCGGCACCTCCACGGCTACTCCCGTGGCCACGGGTGCGGTGGCGCTCCTCATCAGCGCCGCCAAGCAGACTGGCATCAAGTACGACGCCTGTCGCATCAAGCAGGCGCTCTCGATGTCGGCGAAGTACGTCCCGAACATCCCGGTCTACAAGCAGGGCAACGGCGTCATCAACATCGCGGGCGCGTGGGACCTCTTGAAGGCCATGGACAAGGCCGGTGAGCCGCCGACGATCACCAGCGCGGCGCACGTGAAGCACACCTACAGCGCCCTCCTCGTGAAGCCTAACGAGGGAGTAGGACTGTACGAGCGCGACGACTGGACTCCCGGCGACCGGGGCCAGCGCACGATGACGTTCACGCGCACCACGGGCCCCAGCGGTGCGATGCCATTTGCTATCTCGGTAATCTCGGACTCCGGCGGCCGCGTGAGCGCACCCGCGTCGGTGTCGCTGCCGCTCGGCGTACCGGTGCCCGTGACGCTCGACATCGCGGTCGCCACACCAGGAGTTCACAGCTCGCTCATCACGCTCGACAACCCTTCGGTTCCCGGTCACGCGTACCGCACCCTCGCCACGCTCGTCGCGGCCGTGCCGCTGGACGCCGGCAATCATTATAAAGTTGAGACCAGGGTCGAGGTCCCACGTCCCGAGATGCGAAGCTACTTCTATCGCGTGCCCGCCGGCGTCTCCTCGCTGCAGATAGTCCTCGACTCGTCCAAGCGCGAGGTGCAGTTGGCCGTGATCAAGCCGGACACGCGCACCGCGAGCGCCACCCGTATCGTCGCCGAGCGCGCAGGCCGTGGTGGAGGTGGAGGAGGAGGGGGAGGGGAAAATGCAATGCTCCCGCCAGCGACTTACATCGTCGCGAACCCGATGCCGGGCGTGTACGAACTGCGCCTCACCGATATCGAGGACACCCGTACCTTCGATTGGAAAGCGTCTGAGGCGGGCACGCCGGTGCCCCCGACAAAGGTGAGACTCACCGTTTCGGCCCTTGCCGCCGGACCCGCCGCGTCGGTGGTCGCTGCGAACCCCACTGACCAGGGCAGCGGTCAGAGCGCCGCGCAGCAGGCGCGCGAGATGGACGCGAGCAACGATCTCACGCTGATCAGCCGCATGTCTGATTTTACCGGAAAGGCGACCAGCTACCCGTTAGGCAGCGCGTACATCGCGCGGCCGACCATCCGCGAACACCAGCAGCACGTCTACGAGATCGAGGTGCCGCCCGGCTCCGCGGCGCTGAGAGTCACCGTTGGCAATCCGTCGGACGCGACCGCCGATCTGGACGTCTACGTCTACGACTGCACGAAGAAAGAGTGCCGAACCGGGGGCGCGAGCGCGGATCCCGGTTCGGATGAAACGGTGACGGTGCAGCATCCGGCGGCGGGGAAGTGGAAGGTGGTCGTCGAAGGGGCGTCGATGTCCTCGGGGCAGACGGAGTTCGACTACTCCGATGTCGTGTTCAACCAGGTATACGGCATGGTCGCCGTCACCGACACCACCGCCAAGCACCAACAGGGATCGTCGTGGACGGTGAAAACGAATGCGTGGATCGCGTCTGTCCCAGCCGGCCGCAGACCGTACGCGGCCGTGCTCCTGGAGGGGCAGGTGACGCCGGCGCAGCCGTTCACGGTGACCCTCGTGCCGGTCGCCGTCGAGCATCGCGTCGCGCGACCGTAGGGTCGGCGATCGACGATGCGAAAATCCATCGGCGACAACATGATCCCGAAGGGCTGGAGTCTCGAGCGAGGGCTCGAGCTCGTGAAGAAGGCCGGCTTCGACGGGATCGAGCTCTGGTTGGGCGATGTCCCGTGGTTCCAGATGGCGACGACGGACGCAGAAGTCGGCGAGCTGCGCCGCCGGGTCGAGAACGCCGGGCTGGTGGTGTCGAATGTCTCCACCGGGCTGCACTGGGCGTCGCCGCTCTCGGCGCGTGATCCGCAACTCCGCGCGCAGGCCGTGCGCATTGTCGAGCGACAGATCGAGACCGCGTCGTTGCTCGGCACGGACGCCATCCTTGTCGTCGCCGGACTCGTTACCGAGGAGATCCCGTACAACGAAGTGTATCAACGGTGTGTCGACGCGCTGAAGTCGTTAGGCGGCACGGCCGCGCGTGCCGGTGTGAAGATCGGCTGCGAGAACTGCAACGCCGAACAGCGCTTCCTCATGAGCCCGCGGGAATTCCGCCAATTTCTCGACGACGTGAATCACCCCGCGGTCGGGATTCATCTCGACGTCGGGAACATTCATGACACAGGGTTCGCTGAGCAGTGGATCGAGATCCATGGTCCCCGCATCACCCGCATCCATGTGAAGGACGTTCTCAAGCACCGCGGCCGCTGCGGCGATCAGAGCGTGTACACGAACCTGTTCCTCGGCGACAACAACTGGCCCGCCATTCGCGCCGCGTTGACGAAGGTCGGCTACGATGGGTGGCTCGTCGCCGAAATGGAGGCGCGGTACCGCTACGCGCCCGACCAGCAGTTCCACGACACATCCCGTGCACTGGACCGGCTGATTTCCGGGCACCTCTGAGATGGACGTCACGCGGCGTGAGTTCATCGGCGAGGCGGCGGCGTCGGTCGCGATCGTGGCACTCCACCGCAAGTCGTTAGGCAGAAGAGCGGGGCGGGATCGGGGAGTGGTCGTGCTCGCCGAACATTCCCGGAACCCCGAATCGCTTGCCGGCTTCCAAGCCGCATTGAAGGCTTCGCCGATCGCAGGCGATGGGCTCGTGATCCTGCCCGCGGCCACGACCATTCCGGACGCGACGGTGCGCTTCGTCCACGATCGACTCCGTCGCGGCGCGACGATCATCTTTGAGTCGGGCGCCGGCTTTCTCAGCCACGGCGCGGATGAGTTTCAGCGTCACCGCGCGCTGCTCGAAGAGGCCTTCGGGATCCGCATCCACAGCCCGGTAGGACTGTGGCCAGGGCACGGCATTCCCTATGTCGAGTACATCTGGCCACGCGCGACCCTGATCCGGGATTACAGTCGCGTGGTTCCCGTCACGGCGCAGCGCGGTGAAGTCATCGCGAGAGCGAATGGATTGTCGGTGGCGCTCAGGCGACGCTGGGGACGCGGCACGCTCATTTTTCTCGGCGCGCCGTTAGGGCCGGCACTGCTGTTCGGTGATGCCGAAGCGAGACAGTGGCTTTCCCACTGCACTGGGATCCGGAGCTAGCATCCCTGCGTCTCCTCCTGCACCTCGGAGCCAGCGCCGCTCATCTCGACCGTCCAATCGGGAACGTGACAGGGTTGCACAGACGACCGTCTGTAGCTCTGGAGTGAAGCGCGCCGAGTTGCGCGCCCTGTCTTTCACCGCTGCCGATGGACGTCCAACCTCTGGTCTCGCAGTCAGCCCCGACTGATCCCCTTCGCGAGAGCGAGGAGCGATTTCGGCTGCTCGTGGAGAGCGTCCGGGACTACGGCATCTTCATGCTCGATCCGTGCGGGATCATCGTCAGCTGGAATCAGGGCGCCGAGCGAATCAGCGGCTACAAGGCCGAGGAAATCCTCGGACGACATCTCGCGATCTTCTATTCGTCCGAGGAGATCGAAGCGGGCAAGCCGCAGCTAGAGCTACAGGTTGCATCGACGCAGGGTCGTTTCGAGGAGCAAGGCTGGCGTGTGCGCAAGGACGGGTCGCGCTACTGGGCCGAAGTGGTCGTGACGCCACTCCGCGATGGCGACGGCAACATTGCAGGCTTCGCGAAGGTGACGCGCGATCTCACCGAACGCGCGGCTGCCGAAGAGGCGGCGCGACGCCACTCACTGGTGTTTGCGACGATCGGCGACGGCGTCCTCGTAATGGACCTCGAGGGCCGAATCACCGACATGAATCCCGCCGCTGAGCAGCTCTTCGGCTACCACAAGAGTGAGCTGCTCGGCCGCCCCGTTATCACACTGCACCATCCGAGACTGCAGGGGAAACTCGAGGAGACGATCCAGGAAGCGCTCCGGCGGGACGGGCGGTGGGCCGGCGAACTTCCATTCCGCCGGAAAGACGGAAGAGATGGTATAGCCGATATTGTCGTCGTCGCACAGCGTGACAGCCACGGAACGCCTCGCGCGTGGATCGGCGTCAACCGCGACATCACGGAACGCGTCACCACCGAGCGTGAGCTAGTTCGCACGCATAGCACCTTGAGTGCGCTCGTGAACGCCGCGCCGGTGGCGATCGTCGCTGTCGACACGACCGAGCGTGTGACGATCTGGAATACCGCCGCCGAGCGCCTATTCGGCTGGACGGCAGCAGAGGTCCTCGGCAAGCCCATGCCGTTCCGAGACACAAGCTCCGCCGACGACTACGAACGGGTACGCGCGCGCGTACTCGGCGGACAGGCCGTCACCGGCGTCGAGACCAGGCGCCAGCGAAGGGATGGCACGTTCGTCGACGTGCTGCTCTCATGCGCGCCGTTCTGGGAGAGGCCGGCCAATGTCGCGGGCGCTGTTGCCCTCTATCTCGATCTGAGCGAATACCGACAGCTCGAAGACCAGCTCCGGCAATCCCAGAAAATGGAAGCAGTGGGCCAGCTCGCCGGCGGCGTCGCGCACGATTTCAACAACCTCCTCACCGTCATCAAAGCCTACAGTGGGCTCGTGGCCGAGCAGCTCGAGGAAGGCAGTCCCCTGCGGACCGATGTCGGTGAGATTCAGCGCGCGGCTGGCCGCGCCGCGTCGCTGACGCAACAGCTTCTTGCCTTCAGCCGCAAGCAGGTTCTCCAACCCCGGGTCCTGGACCTGAACGTCGTCGCACGCGAGCTGGAGCCGATGCTGCGGCGGCTGATCGGCGATGAGGTTGGCATCGAGATGCGCCTGCCGTCGACGGTCGGGCGCGTGCGAGCCGACCGCGGCCAGCTTGAGCAAGTGCTCATCAACCTCGTCGTCAACGCGCGGGATGCCATGCCAAAGGGCGGCACCATCACGATCGAAACCGCGGATCGCGATTTCGACGACGCGTATCGGGCGCGGCATTCGGTCGCCGCGCCCGGAGCGTACGTGATGTTCGCCGTAACGGACACGGGAATCGGCATGGACGCGACCACACGGTCCCGCATGTTCGAGCCGTTCTTCACCACGAAGCCGGCAGGGAAGGGAACCGGGCTTGGTCTCTCGACTGTCTACGGAATCGTCAAACAGTCGAGTGGCTATGTCTGGGTCTACAGCGAGGTCGGTCTCGGGACGACGTTCAAGGTATATCTCCCGCGACTCGATGCCGACGAGATCCGCGCCACCACCACTGAGGCTCGGAGCGTCGCCCCGGTAGCGGGCTCGGAGACCGTGCTGCTGGTCGAGGACGATCCGGCAGTGCGGTCGCTCTCACGACGCGTGCTCGAGCGTCACGGGTACACGGTCCTCGAAGCGCACCATGGACGCGATGCATTGCGTGTCGCCGACCAATTCAAGCAACCGATCCAACTCCTGTTGACAGACATGATGATGCCGGAGCTGACTGGCGCCGATGTGTGGGCCGCGTTGAGCAAACAGAGATCGGACCTTCGCGTGCTCTTCATGTCAGGCTACACGAGGGACGAGATGGTTCGTCGCGGTCTGCTGGAACCGCGCGCTGCCTTTGTCCAGAAGCCCTTCAACCCCTTCGATCTGGCCAGGGCGGCGCGAGCCGTTCTCGATGGTGATCAGGAATGACTCAGCGAACGAATCTGATCCGTGCTGCTGAACCAACTGCGTCCGTCGATGGTTCGTCGGCCATCGAGGAGCGGTTCTTCGAGCTGTCGATCGACATGCTATGCGTGCTCGGCTTCGACGGATATTTCCGACGGCTCAACGCGGCGTGGGAGCGAACGCTCGGCTTCACTATCGAGGAATTGAAGTCGCGGCCCTTTCTCGAGTTCGTGCACCCCGACGACCGCGCGCGCACGTTGAATCAGAATCGTGACGTGAGAGGGGGAGGGCAGGCGCTCAGCTTCGAGAATCGCTATCTGTGCCGGGACGGTTCCTTCCGCTGGTTGCGTTGGAACGCCACGCGCGATAGCGCGCAACAGCTCATCTATTCCGTCGCGCGCGACGTCACCGCCGCCAAGAACGCCGAGGCGGAGCGCGAGCGCCTCGTCGGCGAGTTACAGGCCGCCCTCGCCAAGATAAAAGTCTTGCAGGAGATCCTGCCGATCTGCTCGTACTGCCGGAAACTCCGCGACCACGACAACGACTGGCTCACGGTGGAGGCCTACATTTCCCGGCACACGAGCAGCCAGTTCAGCCACGGAGTCTGTCCGGAGTGCATGCGCACGCACGTGGAACCTGAGCTTTCCGGGCCCGGCAACGAATAGAGCAGCGCAACGAGATGCAGGATCGTTAGGCCTCGGCGTCCGACGCACTACGCAGGGCGATGCGCGCGTGCGAGGCCCGGCCCCGGATCCCTGCCGTTGCGCGCATCGGCATGTGCGCGCTCCCAGATGCTCCAGAGCACCTGCGCGCCCGCCGCGGCGGCGAGCACCCCCGCGACGCTCGCCGACGAGAGCCCTGCGCCCCATGCGCCGAGCAGCAGCGCGGTAGCGATCGTGGGAATCTTGCGTGCGACGACGAGCCACCCTTGCCGTCCCGCACCCGACTTCGCGTAAGCGATGTGCACGATGGCGTGCGCGACGTAACACAGCGCGACCATACCGCATACCAGCCACCGCAATGAATCCTCGAGCACGGGCGCGTCCGCGTCGTGCGCCAGATTCCCCACCGCGATGCCCGCCGCGGCGACCCCTGCCGCGAGCGGAAGCTGGGCGAAGATCCAGATCTTGTAGGGTCCGGTCCGATGGTGCGTGCGCACCTCCTCGATCGGCGCGTGATCCAGCGTGTCGAAGAAGCCCCACCAGATCGAGAATCCTACGAGCAGTGAGAGTGCCGCCGTTGTGAGCAGCGCGCCGGACCAGGGCTGGTCGCGCATCGCCTCCACAAGGCCTATGAAACCCTCGCCGAGGCTGATGTTGATGAACGTGCCGAACCGTTCCTCGACATGGTCCGGATCGGGCGGCACGATCTGATGCATACGCGGGGAGGCAAAAGGCGTGAGCAGATCGATGCCGAATCCCACTCCCCACATCCAGAAGCGCCACGGCGCCGGCACCGCGGCCGAGCCGATCCAGATGATGCCGGCGATGGCAAACCCGATCGACTGGCGGGTGCATTCACGCCGCGCCTCGCGAACATAGCGGGCTGCTATCGCATAACGAGCCGCAAGAATGAGCCGGAACACGCCATAGGCAATGGCGAAGGGCGCCGAGCGATCGGATGTCGCCTGCATCGCCGCCGCGGCGATCACCAGCGCCGCGCCGATCTGGAGCAACGTCAGGAGGCGGTCGCTGAGGTCGTCGGTGCCGAAGCGGTCCGTGTAGATGACGAATCCCACCCAGGCCCACCAGATGGGTCCGTACAGAGCGAGATAGACCAGCGTTCCCTGACCGGAGACGCCATGCTGGAGGCGTCGGGCCAGCTGATCGATCGCGACGACGAACACGAGGTCGAAGAAGAACTCGAGCCAGGAGGTCGGGCGGGTCCCTTCGTCCGCGCGTCGGATGCGCGGAGGCTCGAACAGCGGCCGCTCGGGCGGCCGGTGCGTGCCCGGTGCACTCTCGGAGGCAGGTTTGTTTGCGATGCGCATGGTCGGTGGCGTTCCGCAAGGACTACGCCTCACGACAACCAGCGTCATCGACGCCGAGCCGAACGATTGAGGAACTACTCAACAAAGCGTGCAGTGGGTCAGAGACACGCCTCGAGGATGTCCAGCCCTCCCTTGGCCGTCGCGCGGTCGACATTCAGCGCCGGGAGCATGAGCAGTACACTCTCCTGCGGGTCGAGCAACAGCCCGCGCGCGCGACACTTTTTCGCCACACGCTCGGCATATTTTTCGTCGCGAACGTCCACGGCGATCGCCAGGCCACGCACGCGAAGCTCCGGCTCCTCCTCGAACGGCATCTCGCGAATACGGTCTGCGAAATAGTTGCTCATGCGCTCTACCTGGCGCAGCAGACGGGTCTGGTTCCGTTTGATCCAGCGGACGTTCGTAATGGCAACATCCACGCTGAGCGGATGCCAGCCATACGTGGAGTAGACATTCCCATCCTCTTCGAGTGTCTCGGCGAGGTCCTCGCGCAGCAGCAGTCCGCCGATACCCACCGCGCCTCCCGTCGCCGCTTTCGCTATTGGCATCAGGTCGGGCTGAACGTCGTAATGCTCGCACGCGAAGAGCTTGCCCGTCCGTCCGAACCCCGTGGCGACTTCGTCCAGGATGACCAGCGTGCCGTAGCGGTGGCAGAGCGGAACAAGCCCTTCCATGAACTCCGCCTCGGGGATCAGCACACTCAGGTTGATGCTGATCGGTTCCATGATGACGGCGGCGACGTCGCGACGCTTGAGCCGCATCTCCAGGCGGTCGAGCGCGTCACGATCGAGTGGTGGCTCGAGTCGCGCCACGGAGAGCACGCGCACCTCGTCATCTCCGTCGCCAACACTCAGCGCGCCCAGTGTGTTGCCGTGATAGGCATCCTCGAGGGCGACGAACTTCTTGCGGCCGGTGTGCAGCATCGCCGCCTGGAGCGCCAGCTCCACCGCCTCGGATCCTCCCGTCGCGCGGCAGCAGCGGGTGAGTCCGTCTGGCGCGAGCCCCACGAGCAACTGCGCCAGCTCGCGCCAGGGCCTGTACGCGTAACCCGGGTAGACGTAGTCGGGGCCATCGAACGCGTGGACGCGGCGGCGCAGTGCGGGTCGGCCCCAGCCGAAGTTGCCGACGCACCACCCCATGACGAAGTCGATGTATTTCTTACCGCGCGAATCGTAGACGTAATTGCCGCGCGCGCGCGCGACCTCGATCTCGGCGTCCCCGCCGTTCTGAACGACAAACTTTTTCCCGGAGCGAGGCATGGGCACGGCACCCCTGCACATTCCCGGCCAATTGGCATCTCGAGATTCGGTTGGTGTCGCCGTCGGAGGTCGACACGGAGCTGCGTACCTGGCTAAGCCGGGCGTACGAGCTCGCCAAGGGCCGCGGATAGCGCAGGCACATTCGTTCTGTCGGCAGATGAGCGTCTACTAACGAGATTCTCCTCTGGCTTCGCGCGTCGAACGGATGCGAACCGTCGCATGCGACAGTGACGGCCGTGTGTTGACAACCCACTAAAGGCGCGGTAAGATCGTGCACTCTCAGATGCCATGATGCTCGGGGTGCGCCGTAGATTTCTAATCAGGTCGCCCATGCCCCGGGCGGAGCAAATCGCGAAACCGGCTGAGCGGGTGCCACACGGTACCCCTCAGCCGGTTTGTATTCCACTGTCGTTAGGCGGCCTCAGGCCGCGGAGGGACGAATGGCAACGATGCCACAGATACACCTCATTCGTGCAGCAGCGGTGGTAGCGGTCACAGTCGGTGCCGCGGCCCTCTTCGCTTGTTCCGAGCGGCCAACCAGTCCGCCAAGCTCGCCGTCGTTCACGGCAACGGGCGCCGCGCTCGATCGCGGGGAGCACGACAGAGTCTCCGGTGCGACAGCGACGCTCGCCTGGGAGGAGATCACCCGCACCCTCGTCGCCAACCGCAAGTTGACTCCCATCAACGCCATAAGGCTGTATGCCCTGCACAGCATTGCCGAGTATGCGGCGCTGGTTGCCCTCGGTCACGATAACGACGACGCAGACGAAGATGGCGGTAATGGACGGGCAGCGTATGAAGCACGGCGCGGAGCAATCGCCGGCGCCTCGGTAGAGCTGCTCTCGGCTGTTTCCCCGACCGACGCAGAGACGCTCGAAGCCCAACTCTTGGCGTTTGGACAGGATGCATCGGGTCGCACACACCCTCAGTACACGCGCGGCGTGAGCGTCGGACGCGTCGCTGGTCACTCGATGGCCGATTGGTCGAATCGCGACGGCTTCGCGATGATCTGGAACGAGACCATGCGAAACGCATCGGGCGCCGGCATCTGGGAGGGAGCGCCGGCCGTCGGAACAACCCCACGACCTGCACCCGCCGGCTATCAGTTCCCGATGATGACGCCCTACTTTCTCAAAGCCCTGAATGGCCACACCCGCCAAAGCCAGTTCCGGCCGTTGCCACCGCCGACGTTTTCCACGGTGCCGGGCACCCCGTACCGGAACGGTCTCGATGAGGTGAGGCACTTCTCGGATACCCGAACAGTGCAGCAGACCGATATTGCCTACTTCTGGAACCTCTCCACCGGCACGATCACGGCGCTCGGCTACTGGGATGCGCAGGCGGCGTCGTTCATACGCGACGGAGGTCTCGACGAGCAGGATGCCGCGCATCTCTTCGCTCTCATGAACGCGGCGGCGATGGACGCGACGATCGGCTGCTGGGAAGCGAAGTATCACTATCTCCTGTTACGTCCGTCGATGGCGGATCCGCTCATCACACGTCCGACGCTCCCGCGTCTGAACGGGCCACCCGATTTCCCGTATGCGTTGCCGAACCATCCGTCGTATCCGTCGGGGCACTCGTGCGTCTCGTCCGCGTCCGCTGCAGTACTCGCTCACTACTTCCCGAGCCAGGCAGCGCAGCTCGACGCGCAGGTCATCGAGGCAGGAATGTCGCGAATCTACGGCGGCATTCACTACCGGTTCGACGTCGAGGCGGGACAGTTACTCGGTCGCTCGACCGCCGAATGGGCGATGGCGTACGACCGACAGAATGGTCTTCTGTCCGCCGTCGGACTTGGCGGACGCAACGACCGTTAATTTGGAGCGGAGCGCTTAACGACCCCGCTGCGCGACGACACCCGGCCTATCGCCGCTCACCGCGCGTTCGAAGGCCTGCATGTTCTCGGTGACTGGCACCGCGCGCAGGTGATACAGATCCGACGGTGAGTTCCACGCGCCGCCCCGATAGGTGCGGGCGGCGCGGTAGCCGGCGGTGCGCGCCCAGGCAGCACTCAGAGAATCCCATTCGCCGAACGGGTACGCAAAGAAGTCGGGTGCGCGTCCGAGGTGCTCCTTGATGTCTTCGCGGCTCATCTGCACCTCGTTATGCAGCGCCGCATGATAGTCGGGGAGGACAGGATGCGTTCTCGTATGTGAGCCGATCGTCATCCCCCCATCCTGCAGCTCGCGCAGCTGTTCCCACGTCATAAGCTTCGGATCCTTGCCGATTGGCGTGGTGAACACGAAGAAGGTCGCCGTCAGGCCGAAGCGACGAAGGATCGGAAACGCGTGGCGATACTGGTTGCCCCACCCGTCGTCGAACGTGATCACCACGGCGCGATCCGGGAGAGAGTCGCGCCCCTCGAGTGCATCGACGAGCGCCGCGAATGAGACCACGTGGTAGCCGCCGTCTGCGAGGTACTTCATCTGGGCCTCGAACACCGCGTCTTCGACGTTGAGCACGCGCTGCTCGGCGGTCTGCCCAGGATGGTGCGGCATCACGCTGTGATAGACGAGAATGGGGACGCGGAGCGAGTCCGCGTCCGGCGCACTCGTCGAGCGCGGCGCGTGGTGCGAGGTCGCACTCGCGCCAAGCGTCAGCACGACTATGGCGCCAACGAGCGACTCGCGTACTGGTAGACGCATTCGCATCATGCTGAGAAGACGCGTGAGCGGCGCTCTCAGTCATGGCTTGCGTGGGATGCACCCAGGGCATTGTGCCCGCGCGCAAAAGCTGCGGCGCACTTGACGCAGCAATAAAAGTTGATACATTCTCGCCATGGCTTCCTCCACTGCCGTCGACCTGTCGCGCGCTGCCCAGCTCTTTCATGCGCTCTCCGACGAGACACGCCTTGGCATCCTCGAGAAGCTTCGGGGCGGGGAACAGTGCGTCTGCGACCTGCAGGATGATCTCGCCGCGGCGCAGTCACGCCTTTCGTTCCATTTGCGCGTGCTCAAGGACGCCGGCGTCGTGAGCGATCGAAAGGAGGGTCGCTGGTCCTACTACAGCATCGTGCCGGAGGCGCTCGCCGAAGTGCACGACCTCGCCGTCGCCATGCAGCCGTCGAAGCTCAGGATCCTCGCGCGTTCCAACGGCCGCTGCTGCGGCTGATGCACCACAATGCCTAACTAGTCCGTTGCCAGCGTTTAACAGATCAACATTTCTTGATTATCGAGGCCACGACGATGTCATCCCCCGAAACGCAGTCTGGCGCAGAGCTCACCGCAGCGGTTCGTGAGAAGTATGGTGCCGCCGCGAGACGTGTCCTCACCGGCGAGAGTGTTCCCGCCGAATGCTGCGCGTCGACCGGCTGCTGTGGCGGCGCGGCTGCTCCGTCCTGCGATCCCATCTCGTCCAATCTCTATGTCGCCGGCGAGACCGATCAACTGCCCGAAGCGGCGGTCCTCGCCTCGCTCGGGTGCGGGAATCCAACCGCGCTCGCCGAGCTGAAAGAAGGAGAAGTCGTTCTGGACTTGGGCTCGGGCGGCGGCATCGACGTGCTACTCTCGGCTCGACGCGTCGGACCAACGGGTAAGGCCTATGGTCTCGACATGACGGACGACATGCTCGCACTCGCGCACAAGAATGCCAAGGACGCAGGCGTCACGAACGTCGAGTTCCTCCGCGGCCGCATCGAAGAGATCCCATTGCCTTCGGCATCGGTGGACGTGATCATCTCGAACTGCGTCGTCAATCTCTCTGGTGACAAGCAGAGGGTGATCGAGGAGGCGTTCCGTGTGCTGAAGCCAGGTGGACGGTTCGCCGTTTCGGACGTCGTCGTTCAGGGCGAGCTGCCGCCGGACGTGAAGCAAAGCATGGAGCTATGGGTCGGCTGCGTGGCCGGAGCACTGTCGGATGACGAATTCCGCTCCTTACTCCGAGGCGCTGGTTTCGAGACGCCGACCGTCGAGTTCACACGCACGTACGACGTCGCCGACGCAAAGGCCTTTCTCGTGAACACGGGCGTCGATGCCGATCACATCGCTCGCGAGGTGGCGGGGCGCATCGGCGCGGCATTCGTTCGCGCCACCAAGCCATTACCGGCGAGCGCGGCCCCCGTGACCACAAAGCGGAGCTGCGGCTGCTCTGACGATTGCTGCGCCTAACGCTCGATCCTTTCCCTGGAGCTTCCCACCATGCAAACAATGACCACGCTGTCATCAGGAGCGCAGCTTCGCCCCGCTCACGCCTCGGATCTTCCATCGATCGAGAGGCTGCTCACAACATCGCAGCTCCCGCTCGCCGGTGTCGCCGACAGCCTGCCGGGCTTTGTCGTCGCCGAGTCAGATGGAGCGATCGTCGGCACGGCGGCACTCGAGGTCTGCTGCGACAACGCGCTTCTGCGCTCCGTTGCGGTTGCGCCGGAGTGGCGTTCGCGCGGCCTGGGCCGCGCTCTCGTCACTCGCGTCATCGCTGACGCCGAGGCGCGCGGACTTCGCGCGCTCTATCTGTTGACGACCACCGCCGAGCATTACTTCCCAAGCTTCGGATTTCAGGAAGTCGCTCGATCTGAGGTGCCCGGTGACGTGCAGGGCACAGAGGAATTCCGAAGCGCCTGTCCGGCATCGGCTGTTGTCATGTGCCGCAGCTGTGCGCCATCGACATGATCCTTCCTGGAATTTCGGGGTTGACTTGCGTTCGAGTACAGCACGGCGGCTGAAACCACTGACACTGCACTGATACCGCTGACGCTCTCCTCAGCAGCGACGCCTCCAGTGACCGTGGAAGCATCCTGAGGTTGTGAACAAAACAAATCACCACTGGAGTGAGGAGCTCTCCGTTACGAGGAGCCCGTCAGTGGTTTCAGGGCCGTGTCAGTGGTTTCAGGGGCCATTCTCAGCCTGAACTGCAACGATCCGAAATTCCAGGAAGAACTCAACTTTGGAGCTCGAGTGATACGATACGCGCTGATCTCGGACATTCACGCAAACCTGCCCGCCCTCGAGGCGGTGCTGGCCGATATCGCGGCCCGACCCGACGTCGGCGCCACGTATCACCTCGGTGATCTCGTCGGCTACGCGCCGTGGCCTAACGAGGTCGTCGCGCGGCTCGAAGCCGAGGGGATCGCGGGCGTTGCCGGCAACTACGACTCGACTGTCGCTACGGATTACAAGCATTGCGGCTGCCAATACGAGGATGCTCGCCAGGAGGAGCTATCGCATCTCTCCTACGAGTGGACGCGCGTCCACGTCTCTGCGGAGACGAAGAGGATCCTCGCTGGGCTTCCGTTTCAGATCGCCATGAGACCGCTCGGCGGACACATCGCCGGCCCCACGGTGACGCTGCTACACGGGAATCATGGGCTCAACACGGTGTACGTCCATGAGGAGCGACCCGACACGTTTCTCGAGAAGATGGGCAGCGCCGTTGGCGCACGGGCGGGGGACGTCATCTGCTTCGGCCACACGCACAAGCCATGGCACCGCCAAGTGCAAGGGATTCACTTCATCAATACGGGGAGCGTCGGCCGTCCGAAGGATGGCGATTGGCGCGCCGGCTATGTCCTGCTCGATGTTGGCGCGCAGTCCGACGTGCACGTGGAATTCGTGCGCGTGGAATACGACGTGGAGCACGCCGCGCGGGCGATTCGGGAGAGCGAGCTACCTGACGATTTCGCGGACTACTTGCGGACCGGCGGCAAGGTGGCCGCGAGCGTGAATGGCTGATCGCGCGCGGCTCGTCTGGCGCCGATACGCTTCCGAAGCGTTAGGCACGTTCACGCTCGTCGCGATTGGTCCTGGCGCGGTGATGGTTGCGGCAAGGACCGGTGCGTTCAGCGTGGTGGGCATCGCCCTCGCCTTCGGCCTCGCCGTGACGATCGTCGTGGCGGCGACGGGTCATCTGAGCGGTGCCCACATCAATCCTGCAGTGACGATCGGCTTCTGGTCGGTCCGTCGGTTCCCGAGCCGCGATGTGATGCCGTACATCGTCGCACAGTCGGTCGGAGCAGTTGCCGCGTCGTTGGTGCTTGCGTGGATTCTCGGCCCCGTCGGAAATTACGGCGCAACCATGCCGACGCTTACTGTTGGCCGCTCGTTCGCTGTGGAAGCGGGCTACTCGGCGATTCTGGGCTTTGTGATTATTGCCGTGGCAACCGACGAGCGAACGCCGGCCGCGGTGGCGCCGTTCGCAATCGGGGCCACCGTCTTCGCGGGTGCCCTGGTGACCGGCCCTCTCACGGGCGGAAGCTTCAATCCCGCCCGATCGCTCGGGCCTGCGCTCGTCGGTGGCATCTGGACGAGCCATTGGCTCTATTGGATCGCGCCGATCACTGGAATGATCGCGGCGATGCGTATTTATGAGCTGTTGCGCAGCTCGGTAGCCGTGTCGGAAGGTGAGGCGCTGGGTGTGGAAGGTCCGATCGAGGCCGCTTCGGCTCACGACGCCCGCGTCGGTTGATTGATGAATCCAGTCTCGTTTTCCTATACTGATTGCCTTCGTATCCTCGCCCTTGAGGCCTTATGAGCTCATCCCAGCAGGCCGACCACGAGAACGCAGCTTCCGCAGCGAGTCCAACGCATGTCGTCGAGGGTGTCTGGGGCGTCCGCTATCAGGTGACGGACGTGGCACGTTCGGTCGACTTCTACACCAACGCCCTTGGTTTCAAGCTCGATTTCCAGAGGCTGCCCGCCTTTGGTCAGCTCTCGATCGGCGACCTGAAGCTAATTCTCAGCGGACCCGGAGCCTCGGGTTCCAGGCCGATGCCAGATGGCCGAGCGCAGCAACCCGGCGGATGGAACCGCATTGTCCTCGAAGTGAAGGACCTGCCCGCGCGTATCGCCGATCTGACGAAGCGCGGCGTGCGCTTCCGAAATGAGATGGAGAGCGGGCCTGGCGGGAAGCAAATTCAGGTGGAAGATCCTGACGGGAATCCAATCGAATTGTTCGAACCGACATCACGGTGACGACTCGCTCTCGCGCGGAGTAGTCGTTCGCACATTCACGACGTGGCACCGTTCTTGTTCTCTCATCCCGCGGGAGAATCGAGAATGTCCACTGCGACGGTTATCACCCGTGTAATCATCGTCGTCCTCGACGGATTGCGTCCGGACGCGATCGACACGTTCGGCCTGTCGAACATTCGCGCCATGGCGCAGAGCGGAGCGTCCACGATGTGCGCGCGCACTGTCTCGCCGAGCTGCACATGGCCCGCGATGACGTCGCTGCTCAGCGGACTGCCGCCGGAGACGCACGGCATCCTGAGGGATAGCCCGCACGTACCGAGACCGAAAACGGCGCTCGAGCCATTGCCCGCGCTCCTGTCGCGAGCCGGCTACCCTACCGCGGTTTTCATGAGGGCTCTACCCACTCTCTATCGCGGCACGGCCCGTCTCATCGCCAGGGGACTTGGCTTCGCCGAGGCCCGCTTCGTTGGCACGACTGCGACAGAAATCACCATGGCTGCCAGCAAGAATCTGCGCAGTCAGGAGCGCGGCCTCATCGTCCTGCATTGGGCCGACGCCGATGAGGCCGGAGAGAGTCACGGGTGGATGACTCGGGAATACGGCGAGGGATGCCAGCGACTGGACTCCGCACTCGGACTGTTGATGAAGTTGACATCGTGCAGCAGCGATCCGCACACGCTCGTGATCGCGTTGGCGGATCATGGTGGCGGCGGCGTGACGTTCAACGATCACTGCGAGGAACACCACCTCAACTGGACGATTCCCCTCATCCTCGGCGGTGGCTCGGTTCGGCACACGGTTCTCGACGAGGCACACCTTCTCGACGTTCCCGCGACGGCCGCATGGGTGTTGGGAGTGACGCGACCGGCCACATACGTCGGCCGAGTGTTGGCCGAAGCCATCGCCGTGAGTGGCGAAGAACAAGCCATCCCCGAGACCGCCGCAGTAGCCTGATAGAGCGCGCTGTTCCGGCTCGTTAGGATCTTGCGG
>JAJKIR010000135.1 GCA_021154325.1 Gemmatimonas sp. | reverse complement strand
GCGCGCGCCGTATCTTTCCGTGTGCCCCTACCACGTCACGTCTACGTCCACGTTCCATTCTGCGCGCGCCGCTGCGTGTACTGCGATTTTGCGATCGCGGTACGACGGCACGTGCCGGTAGACGAATACGTCGACGCGATCGAGCGTGAGCTCGCACTGCGTTTCGCGGGCGACGAGCGGTGGGTTGCCGATACGATCTATCTCGGCGGCGGCACGCCATCCCGGCTCGGCGGCGAAGGCGTGGCGCGGCTCCTCAACATGCTCAGGAAGCGCGTCGAGCTCGAGCCGCGGGGCGAGCTCACGCTCGAGGCAAATCCCGATGACGTCACCGTCGACGCCGCGCGCGCGTGGCGGGACGCCGGCGTCAATCGGCTCTCCCTGGGCGCCCAGTCGTTCGACGAGGGCGTGCTGCGGTGGATGCACCGCACCCATGACAGTGCGGCGATCGCGAAGGCATTTGACGCGGCGCGGTCGGCGGGCATACAGGACATCTCCCTCGACCTGATTTTTGCCCTGCCAGACGAGGTGGAGCGGTCGTGGGAGAACGACCTGCGGGCCGCGCTCGTTCTCGAGCCGACGCACCTCTCGCTGTACGGCCTCACGACCGAGCCGGCGACGCCGCTCGGCCGTTGGCGGGACCGGGGCGCGATCACCGAAGCGCACGACGAGCGGTACGAGCGCGAATTTCTGCACGCGCACGACACCCTCGGGGCAGCTGGATTCGAGCACTACGAGGTCTCCAACTTCGCGAGGCCGGGCCACCGTGCCCGCCACAACTCCAGTTATTGGACCGGCGCCGCATACGCTGGCCTCGGGCCTGGTGCTCACGAATACGACGAAAGCGCGCGTCGGTGGAACGTCGATCCGTACGTCGAGTGGCTGCGGAGGCTTGGCCAGGGAATGGATCCGATCGAAGCGCGCGAAACCCTGGATGAGGAGAACCGAGCCGCGGAGCGCGTGTATCTCGGGTTGCGGACTTCGGATGGGCTGCGTCTCACGGGTGCGGAACTTGTTCGTGCCCAAGACTGGGTGGACGCCGGCTGGGGCAGAATCTCGTCCGATGGACAGTTGACACTGACCGCCCTCGGCTGGCTCAGGCTCGACGGCCTCGCCGCAGACTTGACACTAGTTGGAAGTCGTTCCTAGGTTTGCACTTATGAGTTCGCAAGAGCTGTCCCGGCGGGAGCGGAAGGTTCTCGAGGCGGTCATCCTCAGCTATGTGGAGACCGCCGAGCCCGCCGGCTCGCGTACGCTGTCGCGGCGCTTCGGGCTCGGCGTTTCTCCCGCGACCATACGCAATACGATGTCGGACCTGGAGGAGAAGGGCTTCCTCTTTCATCCGCACACCTCCGCGGGCCGCGTTCCGACGAACAAGGCGTATCGCGCCTACGTCGACCAGCTGCTCTCGATACCTGCACTCCTCACGCGCGAGTCCGAGCAGCTGGCGGAGACGATCTCGGGCCCGGGCGGAGCCTCGGCGATCGAGGCGGTACTCCGCCGAGCCGCGCAGACGCTTGGGGTGCTCACGCAGGAACTTGGCGTGGCGCTCGGTCCCCGCCTGGCGACGTCCGTGCTCCGCCGACTCGAGCTCGTTCGAATCAGCAGTGAGCGTTTGCTCATGGTGCTGACGCTCGACGGCGGGGTGATGCGCACCGTGTTCGTCGAAGTGGCTGGGGAGATCGCCGAGACGGCCGTGGCGCAGGTCACGGCCGTGCTCAACGAGCGGCTCTCCGGCCTGACGCTGGAGCAGATTCGCCGCTCGCTCGGCGCGCGACTGCGCGATGCGACGGCGGGACCTGAGGGGCACGAGCTTCTCAACATCTTCGTGCAGGAGGCCGAGCATCTCTTCGACGCCGCTCTGCCATCGGAGTCGCAGAGCGTGCTCCTGGGCCAGCCGTCGGTGCTCGCCGAGCAGCCGGAGTTCAGCGCGGCGGATCGGCTGCGGCGTCTCCTGGCGCTCACGGAGCGGCCGGATGCGTTGGCAGAAGCGATTCGGAGACGCACGGCTCCCGGCGTCTCGATCACGATCGGCACCGAGCACGACGATCCCCGGCTCGAGGAGTTCACCGTGGTGACGGCGGAGTACAACGTCGGCAGCCTGACGGGTGTGATCGGCGTCATCGGACCCACGCGGATGCCGTACGAGAAGGTCATCTCGCTCGTCAGCCACACGTCGCGGCTGCTCAACGATCTCCTCCAACAGTAGCCGCACCGAAGGCCCGCATGGCTGACTTTTATACCACTCTGGGCGTGCCGCGAGGTGCGTCGGACGACGACATCAAGAAGGCGTACCGCAAGCTCGCGATGCAGTATCACCCCGACCGCAACAACGGGTCGAAGGACGCGGAGGAGCGGTTCAAGGAGATCACCGAAGCGTACGACATTCTGCGCGACCCGCAGAAGCGCGCGGCGTACGACCGGTACGGTGAGGCCGGCCTGCGCGGCGGAGGCGGCGGCTTCCACCACGTCGATCTCTCCGAGGCGTTAGGCATCTTCATGCGCGACTTTGGCGCCTTCGCCGGGCTCGACGACATGTTCGGCGGCTTTTCCGGCGGACGGTCGGGCGGCAGCGTGCGGAGCGGCGCCGACGTGAAGGTCACGATCCCGTTGACGCTCGCAGAAGTCGCGACCGGTGTCGAGAAGAAGATCAACGCGAAGCTCCTCGAGCCGTGCGACCGCTGCGAGGGCTCCGGCGCTGAGCCGGGATCCAAGCCCCAGACGTGCGCGACCTGTAACGGAAGCGGCGAGGTGCGTCGCGCTCAGCGCTCGTTCTTCGGCCAGTTCGTGACGGTGGCACCGTGTCCGACGTGCAAGGGCGAAGGCACAGTCGTCCAGACGCCGTGCAAGAAGTGCCGTGGTGAAGGGAGGCTCCGGGAGGAGCGCGAGCTCACAATCGAGATTCCGCCGGGCGTCGCGACGGGACAATACATGACGCTGCGCGGCGTCGGTAATGCCGGCCAGCGGGGCGGAGGGCGTGGCGACATTCACGTCATCTTCGAGGTCGCGGACGATCCGCGATTCGAGCGCGACGGCGAGGAGCTGTACACGGAGATGCTCGTCACCTACGGGCAGCTCGTGCTCGGCGCGGAGCTCGTGGTGCCGACCGTGACGGGAAGTACGGCGCTGAAGGTTCCTCCGGGTACCCAGAGCGGCCAGGTGTTCCATCTCCGCGGCCGCGGGCTGCCGCGGGTGAACGCGAGTGGCGCCGGCGACCTTCACGTCCGCGTACAGCTCTGGACACCGGACCGGCTCACCGACGAAGAACGTGGGCTCATCGAGCAACTCAACGACGTACAGAAGAGCGTACCCCTCGATTCCCGCGGCAAGGGATTCTGGGCGAAGATGAAGGAAGCGTTAGGCGCGTGAACGCTCATCGCGGAGACGGTCTCTCCGCGGACGACGCGCACGATCACTGGCTGTCCGTGCGGGTTCGTCCAGGCTCGCAGCGCGACGCCGTCGTGGCGGCGCTGTTCAGGCTCGGCGCCCAGGGGGTCCAGGAAGTCGACGACCAGCTGGTGACGCTGCTCGCCGATGAAAGCATGGCCGACGACGTCACCTGTGCCGTGCTCGCGGCGAGCCCCGATGCGCGGATCGAAACGGAGCCGGCGCCACGCGTCGACTGGACCGAGCGATGGAAGTCAGCGCTGCACGCCCACGTTGTCGGGCCGCTCGTCGTCGCTCCGCCATGGCTTGCCGATGCGTCCGATCCGAGTCGGACCGTTGTCATCGATCCGGGCATGGCGTTCGGAACGGGCGAGCACGCGACGACACGGGGGGTCATTCGCCTTCTCCCTTCGGCTCTGCGCGATGGGGATCGCGTCGCGGATCTTGGCGCGGGAAGCGCCATTCTGTCGATCGCCGCGGTGAAGCTCGGCGCGCGACATTCATTCGCGATCGAGCTCGATCCGGACGCGATTGGAAACGCGGAAGAAAACGTCGCGCGGAACGGTGTTGCTGGCCGGGTGACTGTGCTCGAGGGTGATGCGACCCTGTTGCTGCCGCTGGTCGCGCCGGTGGACGTCCTGCTCGCGAACATCATCTCGTCCGTGCTCGTTCCGCTTCTCCCGTTGATGGCATCTGCTCTCGTGCCGCGCGGCCACGCGATCCTCAGCGGCATCCTGCGCGAGGAACGTTCGGAGATGCTGACGGCGTTGGATGCAGGCGGTTGGCGCGTCGAACGCGAGGACATCGAGGACATCTGGTGGACCGTCGCCATCGTACGGTCGTAGCCACCTTCTTCGTTGACGAGGCGCTCGTACCGGGTGCGTCGCTCACCCTGCCCGGGGAAGTTGCTAGACACATTCGTGTACGCCGGCTGCGTGAAGGCGAGGTACTTCGCCTAACGAATGGGCGTGGAGCAATCGCCGAGGCGAAGCTCGAGCGACTGCCGAAGGATGAGGCGGTGGTCTTGATCGGCGACGTGGAGAACATTCCGCGACCGCCGCAGCTCGGCCTCCTGGTGCCGGTCGCCGATCGGGAGCGGATGCTCTGGTTGGCGGAGAAGAGCGCGGAGCTCGCGGTGACCTCGTGGCAGCCGGTGCTCTTCCAGCGATCGGCAAGCGTGTCGCCGCGAGGCGAGGGCGAGAAGTTTGCGCAGAAGGTGCGCGCGCGAATGATCGGCGCGGTCGAGCAGTCCGGGGGCGCTTGGCTTCCGGAGATCGCCCTCGAGCTGACATTGGCCGAAGCACTCGTTAGGCCCACCGAGACGACGGCTGCGCGCTTTCTCCTCGAGCGGGGCGGGCGCCCACTCGTCGATCAGCGACCGAGCGCCACGCTTTTGCTCCTCGGACCCGAGGGAGGCATCGAGGAATCCGAGCGCGCGCTCATCGTCGACGAGCACGGTTGGCTACCGGCCTCCCTCGCCGAGACTACTTTACGCTTCGAGACGGCGGGCGTGGTCGCCGCCGGTGTATTGCGCGCTCTCATGACCCGCGCCTGACGCGCGGATCGAGGAACCGTGGCCGACGCGTGCCTCTTCTGCCGCATTGCTCGCAAGGAGATCCCGGCGACGCTCGTCGCCGAGACGGATGAGTGCGTGGCGTTTCGGGACATCAATCCGGAGGCGCCGGTGCACATCCTCGTGATTCCGCGCGACCACATTCCGTCCGCGAGCGCGGTGAAGGATGCTGCAGTGGTCGGCAAGATGACGCAGTTGGCCGCGGAGCTCGCGAAACGCGAGGGCATCGCCGAATCGGGCTATCGGCTCGTTATGAACACCAATGCAGACGCTGGGCAGACTGTCTTTCACCTCCACATGCATCTGCTTGGCGGTCGCCGCATGGCCTGGCCGCCAGGCTGACCTGCGAGCTGGTCTGCTTGACACTCCGCTCGGCGAACCGCTAAGGTAACTCCCTCGATCCACCTGACTGGCTCCGGAAAAGATGAACGCCGCGATCCGCAACAATCGCCGCCCACGCCCCGCGTGATGGCGGCACTCCTCGACAAACTGCAAGCCGATCTCAACGCGGCCCGGAAGGGCGGCGACAAGGCGCGCACCCTGCTTCTCGGCACGATCATCGCCGACGTCAAGAACCGCGAGATCGAGGTGCGACGTGATCTCACCGACGACGATGTGATCGAGGTACTTCGCCGCGGCATCAAGAAGCGCCGCGAATCGATCGACATGTATGGCAAGGGCAATCGCCAGGACCTCGCCGACAAGGAGCGCATAGAAGTCGACATGCTGTCCACCTATCTCCCAGCGGCGGTGAGCGATGACGAGCTCCGCGCCGCGGTGCGCGCCGCAATCGAGGGGGGCGCGCGGAACATCGGAGCGGTCATGGGTCGCGTGATGCCGCAGTTCAAGGGTCGCGCGGAAGGCGGCACGATCAGCGCCATCGCGAAAGAGGAGTTGAGCAAGGTTTCGTGACCCAAGCAGGACGTGATTTTTCGTCGTGCGCATGGAGCAGGAGCGAGCGCACAGCGCGAGCGACTTCAAATGAGCAGCGCGTTCATGGCCGCAAGCGGCCATGAACGCACATGCGCTTCGCGTCATCGAGTTTCCGCGTGTGCTCGAGCTGGTGGCCGCGCGCGCGACTTCCACCATCGGCGCCGATCGCATTCGCCGACTGGAACCCACGACGGATCGCGAGCAGCTCGAGCCGGAGCACGCCCGCGTCGCCGCGATTCGCTCGCTCATCGAAGGCGAGCGGCCGTGGCATCCCGAGCCGCTTCCCGATCTCTTCGCCGCCCTGGCGCGGCTGCGCGTCGAGGGCGTGGTGTGGAACGGGGCAGAGCTCCTCGGCGGCGGCCAACTGCTCCGATCGTCGCGTCGTACGCGCGATGCACTCGGTGACGAGCGACGGCCACCGCTCGCGCGTGCCGTGCTCACCTCACTCATCGAGCGGCTCTTTGCCGCGAAGGCGCTCGAGGACGAGATCGATCGCACGATCCAGGAGGACGGCACGGTGCGCGACGACGCCTCGCCGATGCTCCGCCGCGTAAGACGCGAGCTCCGCGCCGCCGAGGGCGATCTCGTTAGGCTGCTCGAACGAGCGATGGAGCGGCTCGATCCCCACCACCGCGTCGCGGACATGTCTGTCACCGTGCGCGACGGACGCTACGTCATTCCCGTTCGCCGTGAAGGGCGGGCGAGCGTCGGTGGAATCGTCCATGGCGCCTCGGCGACCGGTGCGACGCTCTTCGTCGAGCCGCCGGCCGCGGTGGAATTTGGCAATCGCATTCGCGAGCTGGAGGCGGAGGAGCGTGAGGAAGTCGAGCGCGTGCTGCGCGAGCTGACCGACGCGATCCGTCCCCATCGCAATCAGCTGCTCGGCGCCGCGGACGCGCTCGCGGCACTCGACGCCCTCTTCGCGCGCGCTCGCTTCGCGCTCGAGTTCCGCTGTCTCGGAACCACCCTGGTTGGCCCGGATCACGGCTTCGCCATCCGCGACGGCAGGCACCCATTGCTGCTCGCTCAGGGAATCGGGGTCGTCCCATTCGATCTCGACATGGAGCCGGGGGAGCGCACGCTTCTCGTCTCGGGACCGAACACGGGCGGCAAAACGGTGCTGCTCAAAGCGCTTGCGCTGATCTCCGCGATGGCGCAGGCGGGGATCCCCGCGCCCGCGACGGCGGAGAGCCGAATCCCGATCTATGACGATTTCTTCGCGGACATCGGCGACGAGCAGTCGATCGAGGCAAGTCTCTCCACGTTCAGCGCACACGTGAAGAATCTCGCCGAGATCATGCGGCTCGCCACATCGGCGTCACTCGTCCTCGTCGACGAGCTCGGGTCCGGAACGGATCCCGTGGAAGGCGCCGCACTGGGTTGGGCAGTCCTGGAGGACCTAACGAGGCGGGGCACGATGACGATCGCGACGACTCACCTTGGTGCACTCAAGGAGCTCGCGTCCGTGGTTGGCGGCGTTGTCAACGCGTCCCTTCAATTCGATGCCGAGGCGCTCGCGCCGACGTATCGGCTCATCAAGGGCATTCCAGGCCGCTCGTACGGAATTTCCATCGCACGACGGCTGGCCTTGCCCGAGTCCGTCGTACTGCGCGCTGAAGAGCGGCTCCCGCAGCAGGAACGCGATGCGGCGGCGCTCATCGAGCAGCTGGAGCAGCGCGCCGCGGTCATAGAAGCGCGCGAACAGGAGACAGCGGCAATTCTGGAGGACGCGCGGCAGCGCATGGGGGAGCTCGCACGGCGCGAGCGAAACGTCCGCGAACGGGAGCGGCGCGCCGAGCGCGAATCCCGACAGGAGGCACGTCGGTATCTGCTCGACGCGCGTCAGGAGATCGAGCGCACGCTGCGTGATCTCCGGAAGACGGAGAGTGAGGCGCTCGAGGAAGCTGGGCGCGAGGCGCGGCAGCGCGCGGAACAGCTGGCGGCGCGGCAGGCCGCGGAGCTGGAGCGGCTAGATCGAGAGGAGGCGAACGTCGTGCGGCGCGAGGGCGCGCGTGCGACGCCGCCGGGTGGCGCGACGCGCGAAATCGCGGCGGGAAGTTGGGTGGACGTGGCAACGCTGGGCGGCAAACCCGGGCGCGTTGTCGAGCTCCGCGACGGCAGCGCCGTGGTCACAGTCGGCGCCATCAAGTTGACCGTGCCGCTCGCCGCGCTGACGCCCAGCGAGTCACCACCGAGCGAGGTCGCTGTCGCGTGGACCGCCGACCTGCCGGAGGCGCATGCCCCCACGGAGATCGACTTGCGTGGGATGCGCGTCGACGAGGCCGAGTCAGCGGTGTTACAGGCGCTCGACGCAGCCGTGCGTGCCGATCTCCGCTCACTGCGTATCATTCACGGGAAGGGAACTGGTGCATTGCGCGAGCGCGTCACGGAGATGCTGACGAAAGACACGCGCGTGAAGCAGTTCCGGATCGGCGCCTGGAATGAGGGTGGCGCCGGAGTCACCGTCGCCGAGCTCTGATGATCCCAGACGAAGTCGTCGATCGCGTACGTGACGAAGCGGACATCGTCGAGATCGTCGGCGAGTTCGTGAAGCTCAAGCGCGTCGGCACGAGCTTCCGCGGCCCATGCCCCTTCCATCACGGCAAGCACGACAACTTTTCCGTGCTGCCGCGCGGTTCGTTCATGTGCTTCGTCTGTGGCGAGAAGGGCAACGTCTTCACCTTCATCCAGAAGCACCTCGGCCTCGACTTCGTCGAGGCGGTGAAATGGGTTGGGGCCAAGATTGGGGTTGAGGTACGAGAGGTCTCGCGCCAGCAGGAAGGCCCGGATCCGCGCGAGCCGCTCTGGGAAGTGAACGCGGCCGCGAGCGAGTTCTTTCGACGGGCGCTATGGGAAGAAGCGGGGGGCGCGTCAGCGCGAACGTATCTCCAGGGCCGGAGCATCGATCGGGAGGACGCCGAGCGCTTCACCCTCGGCTTCGCTCCGCGCGAGGGAAACCTGCTACGTGAGCATCTCCAGGCACTCGGCTTCGACGATGACCGTCAGCTCGCCGCCGGGCTGCTCGTTAGGCGCGAAGAGAACAACGAGCTGCGCTCGCGCTTCCGGCAGCGCCTCATGTTTCCGATCTACGATCTGCGCGAGCACGTCGTCGGCTTCGGTGGGCGCGTTCTCGGCGAGGGTGAGCCGAAGTACCTCAACTCCGCGGAATCGGAAATCTTCTCGAAGCGGCGCCTGCTGTATGGTCTCAACTGGGCGAAACAGGCGATCCGTCGCGCGGATCGCGTGCTGCTCGTCGAGGGGTATTTCGATCTGATCCGGCTCGTCCTCGCCGGCGTCGACGAAGTCGTGGCGCCGCTCGGCACGGCGCTCACGGAGGCGCAGGCGTCGCTGCTGCGCAAGTACACCAAGAACGTCTTCCTGCTCTACGACAGCGATAGCGCGGGGCAGAAGGCAACCTTCCGCGCCGGCGATGAGCTCCTACGAAATGGCGTGAGCGTGCGCGTCGTGACACTGCCGGATGGCGAGGACCCGGACTCCTTTGTGACGAGCGAGGGAGTCGAGGGCCTCGAGCGAGAGATCGCGCAGTCGATCGACATCTTCGACCGGAAGATACAGATTCTCCAGCGCGGCGGCTGGTTCGCCGATCTTCGACGCAAGCGCCAGGCGCTCGACAAGCTCCTGCCATCCATCCGCGCGACCACGGATCACATCATGCGCGACCTCTACGTCACTCGTACAAGCGAAGTCGCCGGTGTCTCGCGCGAGCTGTTGGAGCGAGAGCTCGGCATGCCGGCAGCGGTGCAGACCGCGGTCGTCGCCGCAGAGGAACGGGTGGCGGCACCGGTGCGTCGCGCGCGGAACCGTGACCGACGCCTCAACCGTCGCGCCGCCGGGGCCCGGGCGGAGCGCGAGCTGCTGCGGGTGATGCTGCACGACCGGCGCTACGTCGAGGCGGTCGCCGAACGATTGGGGGCGGAGAGCTTCACTGATCCCGCCTACCGGATGATCTTCACGGAGCTCGTGACCCTGGGCCCTGAGGCGTCGATCGGCGAGATTGCCGGAGTCTGCGACGAGGATGCGATCGAGGTGCTCGAGGAGCTGCTCGCCGAAGACGGCGGTCTCGATCGCGCCAACGAGACCGTGGACGGCAGCATCAGCGCGATCGCGGCGCGCGATCTCGACGCGCGGCTCAGCGACATCGATCGCGAGATGCCGCTCGCGGGGCCTGACGAGAAGGATGATTTGATTCGAGAGAAGGAGCAGCTCCGGAAGCAGCTGCAGGCGCTGGGACGCGGGAGCTTCAAGTCGTTTCGTGCATCGACATCCTGAACCGGAGGCGGAGTGCATCCAGACGTAGCGGCGTTGCTCGCGGTGCAGACCGACGACATCGAGATTCATGGGCTGGAGGAGCGCCTCGCGGCGCTCCTGCCTCGACTCGAGGCCATGACAAAGGAGCACGAGCGAGCCGGCGTGGCGCTCGAACAGGCTCGTCAGGCGGTGGACGCGGAAGAGCGCCGGCAGCGCGACGTTCGTGGTCGCGTCGACCAGTTCAAGCAGCTCGAGGAGCGCAATCAGGCGCAGCTGAACACCGTCACGAGCGCGCGCGAGGCGACAGCGGCAACCGCGCAGCTCGATCAGGCGCGCAAAATGATGGGGGAAGCGCAGCGCGAGCTCGATGGCATCACGAATCGACTCGGTGATCTGCGCCATGCGGTGACCGATCGCGATCACGCTCTGCGCGACGTCGAGCGCGCTCAACGCGAGCTGCGCGAGTCACTCGACGCGGATCGCACCGCGATCGAGGCTCAGCTCGCCGATCTGCGCGCGCGGCGCGGCGAGCGAGCGCAGAAGGTGCCGCGGGGACTGCTGCAGCGATACGATCGCATCCGTTCGGGAAAGCGCGTGCACGCCGTGTTCCCGCTGCGCGGTCACTCGTGCGCGAATTGCGACACCGTGATTCCATTGCAGCGTCGCAGTGCCATGGCGGGCAGCGGCGCGACGGAGGTCTGCGAAGGGTGTGGTGTGCTCCTGTACGCGGGCGAATGATGCTTGTTGGAGGCGGCGGGTACCCGTAGCTTTCGCGCCGTGACTGCACCCGCCGCTCGCGCGCGCCCGAAGCATCGCTGGATTTTGCCGGAGCGGCCGGATCCTGCGGCCGTCGCGCGTCTGCAAGAGGAGCTGCACCTGCCCGAGCCGCTCTGCCGCCTGCTGGCGGCGCGCGGGCTCGCGGACATCGATGGGGCAAAGGTCTACCTCCGTCCCCGGCTCGATCAGCTGCACGACCCCTGCCTCATGCTCGACCTCGATCGCGCCGTCGAGCGACTGGGGCGCGCCATCGACAATGGTGAGAAGATTCTCATCCACGGCGATTACGACGTGGACGGGATGTGCTCGACGACCTTGATGACCCGCACGCTGCGCATGCTCGGTGCGTCCGTGGTGCCGTTCATCCCGCGCCGCATCGAGGATGGCTACGATCTTGGCGCCGCCGGCGTCGACGCCGCGTTGCGGGCGGGGGTTGGCGTCGTGGTCACCTGCGACTGCGGCACGAGCGCGCACGAGCCGGTGCGCGCGCTCCAGAGCGCCGGCATCGACGTCATCATCTCCGATCACCACCTCCCGAGCGGCGGGCAGCTTCCGGCGGCGTTCGCGATTCTCAATCCCAAGCGGCCCGGCTGCACGTCGCCGGATCGGGATCTCGCCGCGGTCGGCGTCGCGTTCAAGCTCGCGTTGGCCCTCGTCCGGAAGCGCGGCGGAAACGAGAATTCCGTTTACGGAATGCTCGACCTGGTGGCGCTCGCGACGATAGCCGATATCGCGCCGCTCCGCGGTGAGAACCGCGTGCTGGCGCGGTATGGTTTGAAGATGCTGAACGAGACGCAGAACGTGGGTCTGCGAGCGCTGATCCGGGCCTCGGGGCTCGCGGATCGAGCCATAACCGCTGGCCGCGTGGGGTTCATTCTCGCACCCCGACTCAATGCGGTGGGCCGTCTTGGCCACGCAATTCGTGGCGTGGAGCTGCTGCTCTCCACGGACGAGCATCGGGCGAACGCGCTCGCGCGGGATTTCGAGGAGCTGAACGAGCGGCGGCAGGAGGTAGACCGTGCGACGCTCGTTCGGGCGCGCGAGCTGATGTCGGGCTTCGATCTCGACGAGACGTACGGCATCGTGCTCGCGGAGGAGGGCTGGCATCCTGGCGTCATCGGCATCGTCGCGTCGCGCATTGTGGAAGAGTTCGGGCGACCGACCGTCCTCATCGCGCTCGAGGGGGACGCCGGCAAGGGGTCGGGACGATCGATCTCCGCGTTCGATTTGCATGCCGGGCTGTCGGCATGCCGCGACCTGCTCCTGCGATTCGGTGGGCACCGCTCTGCCGCCGGCGTCACGATCGCGCGCGACCAGCTTCCCGCGTTCGCGGAGCGCTTCAACGCCATCGCGAAGGAGCGGCTCACGCCAGAGGATCTCGTTCCCGAGCTGCGCGCCGATCTCGAGGTCTCGTTAGGTGAGCTGACGCTGCCACTCGAAGCGCTGCTACGGCACGTGGAGCCCTGCGGCATCGGCAACCCGTCGCCGGTGCTCGTGGCGCGCAATGTCACCGTCGCCGCGGCGCCGCGGGTCGTCGGCCGCGAGCACGAACACCTCAAGCTCTGGCTCTCCGATGCGTCGGGCGCGCACATCGAGGCGCTCGGCTGGGGGATGGCGAAGCGCGCGACGGAAGTCGAGCTGGGCGCAACGATCGACGTCGCCTTTCGCCTCGAGAGCGATGAGTGGAATGGCGAGAAGCGGCTCCAGGCGCGCCTCGCCGACTTTCGCGGCTGACGCTGCGCCGTGCGCATCGTCGCGGGGCGCTGGCGAGGACGCATCATCAAGGCACCCGCCGATTCGCGGGTGCGCCCCACGGCAGACCGGGTCCGTGAGGCCTGGATGAGCATCGTTATGCCCGAGCTGCCCGGCGCGCGCGTGCTGGATCTCTTTGCCGGCTCGGGCGCGCTCGGGCTCGAGGCGCTGTCCCGTGGTGCCTCGCTCGTTCAGTTTGTCGAGCTCGCGCCGAAGAGCCTGTCCGCGCTCAAAGCAAATGTCGCCGCACTCGGCGCGGGCGAAGCGGCAGTCATTCACCGCGGCGACGCGATGCGGTTCGCCGCCTCACTCGCTCCACACGCCTTCGACGTCGCCTTTGCCGATCCGCCGTACGGCCTCGGCATGGCCTCGAAACTCGCGGCTCTCTGGCTCACGACGCCGTTCGCGCATGTACTCGGCATCGAGCATCGGGTGGACGAGGTGCTGCCGGGTGACGGCGACCGCCGCCGGTATGGCGATACTGCCGTGACGATCTTTCGCGCCGCCGCGGCGGACGGTTAGGCGCTCCAACCGACGCTATCTTATCCGCGCCCTGCTGTCTCCTCTCAACGCGACCTGACCCGTGCGCATCGCCATCTACGCCGGCAGCTTCGACCCGATCACGCGTGGACACGAGGATCTCGTTTCCCGAAGCCTCGAGTTCGTCGACAAGCTCGTCGTCGCCGTCGCGACCAACGTGTCGAAGCAACCCCTGTTCACGGCCGGCGAGCGGGTCGAGTTGATCCGCGCTGCCGTGAACAACAATGCGCGGGTCGAGGTCCGCCAGTTCAGGGGGCTGCTCGTGGATTTCGCGCGCGAGGTCGGCGCAAAGGTATTGATCCGCGGGCTGCGCGCCGTGAGTGACTTTGAATACGAGTATCAGATGGCCCTCATGAACCGCCATCTATCGGCGGGCCTGGAAACCGTCTTCATGGTGCCGTCGCTGGACACGACGTACATCAGCGCCAGCCTCGTGCGCGAGGTCGCGCGATTCGGCGGAGAGATCGGCGATCTGGTGCATCCCGCGGTGGCGGCGGCCCTGCGCCAGAAATACCCGCCGCAATCTCGACCGGCGTGAGCTTTCTGGACGAGGTGCGCATTCGGGCGAGCGCGACGAGACGACGTGTCGCCTTTCCCGAGAGTGCTGACGAAAGGACGCTGCGTGCGGTCGCCGAGCTCGCCCGGCAACGCGTCGTCGCCCCGGTGCTCGTTCTGGATCCGGCACGGCCCGACACCCACGCCGCGGCTCGCGCGCTGACCCGAGATGGCGTGGAGATCCTCGACATCGAGGGCGACCCGAGAACGGACCAGACGGCGGCGCAGCTGCTCACGGCGCGCCGTGCGAAGGGACTCACGGACGAGCGGGCGAACGAGCTGGCGCGAACACCACTCTATTTCACGGACGCGATGGTCGCGCGCGGCGAGATCGACGCCTGTGTCGCGGGCGCAACCCACACGACCGCAGACATCCTCCGTGCCGCGCTCTGGCTGGTCGGCCCCGCGCCCGGCGTGCGCACCGTCTCGAGTGCCTTCTACATGGTCACGCAGCCCATGCGGAGCGTCGCCTTGAGCGAGGTGCTGACGTTCACGGACTGCGCCGTCGTTCCATACCCGACGGCAACGCAGCTCGCCGACATCGCGATCGCGGCGGCTGAAGACCGTAGACGTATCGTGGGCGACGTGCCCTCCGTCGCGCTCCTGTCGTTCAGCACGAAAGGCAGTGCCGCGGGCGCGAGCGTCCAGACTGTCACGGACGCATTGTCCGAGATACGGCGCCGAATGCCGAGTCTTGCGGTGGACGGAGAATTGCAAGGTGATGCGGCGCTCGTGCGCGACGTCGGAATGCGCAAGGCTCCGGGCAGTCCCGTCGCGGGTAGGGCGAACGTGCTCGTCTTCCCAACCTTGGATGCGGGGAACATCGCGTACAAATTGGTGCAGCGACTCGGCGGCGCCACAGCCGTCGGTCCGATCATTCAGGGGCTGCGCCGGCCGTGTAGCGATCTCTCGCGCGGCGCGACCGCCGATGACATCTTCCACGTCGCGGCGATCGCCGCGCTCCAGGCGGATGGCGCGCCGCCCCCACATTCGTCTTAAGTCCCGTTAGGAGAAAGCTCATGAGCTTCGCGATTACGAAGGAGGCAGAAGTCGTCGTGGTGGATGTGGAGGGGCAGCTCATCGTCGGCAACCGGCAGGAGCTCAAGCAGAAGGTCCTCGACGAGCTGGAGCGGGGAGAGAAGAAGTTTCTCATCGACTTCTCGCAGACCGGATACATCGACAGCTCCGGTCTGGGCGTTCTCGTATCGCTCTCCAAGAAGATCCGGGAGCAGGGGGGCGAGCTGCGCCTCGCGAACCTGAACGACGATCTCAAGACGCTGTTCGAGCTCACGAAACTCGACACGCTCTTCCAGATCGCGGATACGCGCGAGCGCGCCCTGGAGAGCTTCTGACACCGCGCCGTATCGGCGCTCTTTCCCCCCTCATCCGCGCGGGACGCGGCGCGGTTCCCGTGAGCGCGCGATGCCGCGCGGAACCGCGCCCCTCCGGCACCGTCCCGATTTCGCATGACCGAACGCAGTGAGCCGGGAGTGAATCTCCACGGCGGCGGACGCGATGACGCGCGTGTCATCGAACTCGAAATTCCGAGCGACGTCCAGGAGATCGAGAAGGTGGTCGAGCTCGTGCAGCGCGAATGCGCGCTGATGAAGTTCGGTGCGCGACAGCTGATGCTCAACCTGGCGGTCGCGCTCACCGAAGCACTCTCCAACGCGATCCTTCGCGGCAACAACGACGATCCCGCGAAGCACGTTTATGTGACGGCGCGCGTCGACAGCGTTCGCCTCGTCCTCGAGGTCATGGACGAGGGGGGCGGCTTCGATCTCGATCAATGCACACTCGATCCCACCACGCCCGACAACGTGGATCGAGAGGACGGCCGCGGGCTGTTCCTCATGCGTCAGCTCATGGATCGGGTCGAACGCTTCGACGGCGAGCGTGGCAACGTCGTGCGGCTGACCCTCAACCGCCAATGACGGATCTTACGGCGGTGCTGTCTGCGTTCCATGCAGCGACGCAATGCGAAGCCGCGGTGCTGACGCAGTCCGCCGCCGACGGCCGCATCATTGCCGAAGCGTCCACGGGTACCGCACGCTCTTCAATCGAACAGCTGCCCACCGTTTCCGACGGCATCCGGCCGATCGACTCGGCCGGGGGTCCTTCGCTCATCGCGGCGGTGCCGGGTCCGCGGCCGGCGTGGCTCATCCTCGGTCCGTGCACCACCGCGAGCGGGGACCTCGCGAGCTACATGCGCTTCATGCTGCCCGTCGTCGCGCAGTATCTCCAGTCCGCGCTCGAGGTAGAGCACGCCGCGAACGAATTGGCCGAGCGATACGAGGAGATCAACCTTCTCTATACAATCAGTGAGATCCTCGGCCGCACGGTTTCGCTCGAGGAAGCGGCGCGCACCATTCTCACCGAGATCTCGGAAACCGTCGGAGCGCGCCGCGCCTCGATTCTCGTCCACGACCCCGCGACCGACAGCTTGGGTGTCGTCGCCGCGTTGGGCGTCGGACCCTCGCCGACGCCATCGATTGGTGTCCAGGACCAGTGCAGCGTCAGTGCACGGGTTTTTCGCACTCAGCATCCCCTCCTCGTCGAGGGCGATCAGATGCAGTGCGAGGCGGAGCGATCGTACCGCCGCGGCGCCATGCTCTCCGTACCGATCATGTGGACGACGCCGCGGGGCGGGGAGCCGTTAGGCGTCGTCAACCTCTCCGATCGCCGGTCGGGCCAGCCGTTCACCGCCGGCGACCAGAAGCTCATCGCGGCGATCGCGACGCAAATCGGAACGGCGATTCAGAACGCGCGCCTCGTCCGCGCATCGCTGATGCAGGAGCGCCTGCTTCACGAGATGGAGCTCGCGCACGACCTGCAAATGAAGCTCCTCCCCGCGGGGAGCATTGTCGCGCCGGACGCCGTCGTCGCCGCGCGTGTGATGCCGGCGGAGAGCGTCGGCGGTGACTTCTACAACCTGTTCCGCCTTGGCGACCGACGTGTCGGCGCGATGATCGGCGACGTCTCGGGTCATGGCTACCAGGCCGCGCTGATCATGGCGTTGACGATGAGCGCGTCGGCAATCCACGCGCAGACCACGGCCGACCCTGGCGAGACGCTGCACGCCCTGTTCTCCACAGTCCGCGACGAGCTGGCCACGACGGAGATGTTCATCTCCGCGTTCTATGGCGTTGTCGATCGGGTCCGCGGGGAGCTGCTCTACGCGAACACCGGCCATCCGCACGCGTTCGTCGTTGGCCCTGACGGCAGCTGCGAGAGACTCACCGCGAAGGATCCGCCGCTCGGCATGGCGAGCTCGCAGCCGAAGACGACAAGACGCTCATGGAGTCCGCAGCAGGATCTCCTCGTGCTCTTCACCGATGGCCTGAGCGATGCCCGCAGCAGCGGCGGCCAGCGGCTCGGCGAGGAAGCGCTGCTCGAGATCATCCGGAAGTACCGCCGCGAATCTCCGGCGGAGATTCTCACGCGACTCATCGATCTCGTCGAGGCCCACAGCGGCAACACGCCTCGCCGCGACGACCAGACGATCGTCCTGCTGCACAGCTAATGGACGACGCGGGACGGCGGGACGCGTCGCGTCTTCCACCCGTCCGGAAGAGTCTCGGTCAGCATTTTCTCAACGACCCCCGCATTCTTGGCCGCATCGCCGATGCGCTCGAGCTCAGCGGCGCCGAGGTCGTGATCGAGATCGGACCTGGTCGCGGCGCGCTTACCGAGGTGCTACTGCCGCGAGCACGCCGCCTCTACGCCATCGAGTATGATCGCGCCCTGGCCGAGCTCCTGCGACGGCGCTACGCCGAGGACGCGCGCATCACGATCGTCGAGCGCGATGTGCTGCAGGTGAACCTTGGCGAGCTCGCCGGAGGGCCGTACGTCGTCGCCGGTAACGTGCCGTACTACATCACGACGCCAATTCTCTTTCACGGCCTAACGAGACCGCGGCCCGACCGCGCCGTCTATCTCGTGCAACGCGAGGTCGCGGAGCGCATCGTCGCCGCCGCCGGCACTCGAGAGTACGGCGCGCTCTCGGCGAACGTGCAGGCAGTCGCCGCCGCCGAGCTGCTCTTTCGGATCCCTGCCGGCGCCTTTCATCCAGCGCCGAAAGTCGAGAGCGCCGTCGTCCGCATCGTACCGCTGTCGGACCCGGTTGTGCGCACAGACGAGGAAGACGCCTTTCGCACCTTCGTGCAGGGCGCGTTCGGTTTCCGGCGCAAGCAGATGCGTCGCGTCCTCCGTGCCCTCTGGGATGTCGATGCGTCCGTCGCCGACGAAGTGCTCGCGAAGGCGGAAGTCGATCCGACGGCACGCCCGGAGACGCTCTCACCGGAGCGCTTCGCCCGTCTCCTGCGGGCGCGCCCGCGTTAGGCGCCAGACGGCGGGCCGCTCAGGTCAGTCGCGGTTAGTCAGCGCGTAGCTGAGACCCTCGAGCTCCATCGCCATGTTCACCGTCTTCACGGTGACGTCGGCGGGTGCCTGAAGCTGTGTCGGCGCGAAGTTGAGAATCGCCTTGATCCCCGTCTTGACGACGCGGTCGAGGACCCGTTGGGCTTCCTCCGCCGGCACGGTGAGCACGGCGATGTCGGGGCGATCCTGCCGCACGTCTCGCTCGAGCTGCGTGATGTCGCGGACGGGAATGCCCTCGAGCTTGCGGCCGATCTTCTCTTCGTTCGCGTCGTACGCGGCGAGAATCAGGAAACCCCGCTGGCGAAAGCCGCGATACTGCGCGAGCGCGGCGCCGATCTTTCCCGCGCCGATGATGATGACCTTCCATTCCTTGCCGAGACCAAGAATCTCGCGGAGCCGACCGGCCAGCTCGGGCACCGAGTAGCCAAGGCCGCGCTTGCCAAACGAGCCGAAGAAGGAGAGATCCTTCCGCACCTGCGCCGAGGTCGTGCCGCCGCGCTGCGCCAGCTCCTCGCTGGAAATAGTCTCGAGGCCACGACTCTCGAAGTCCTCGAGGAAGCGCAAATAGGCGGAGAGACGTCGGACGGTCGAATCAGCGATGCGTTTCGCCACGGGTGCTTTGCGGTCCCGGCTTGTGAACGAATTCACAAGTTAAAGACGCGATTCCGCCTGCACCAGCTATCACCCTTCGGTTATCTTCGGGCCATGTCGGTCCACGTTACGTCCGAGATCGGGCGGCTGAGGGGAGTCATCGTGCATTCGCCGGGGCCCGAGCTCCGCGCCGTGACCCCGTCGAATCGCGCGGAATTCCTCTACGATGACATCATCGACGCCGACAACGCCCAGCGTGAGCACCGCCGGTTCCTCGCTATTCTCGAGCGTTTCACGAAGGTCTACCAGGTTCGCGACCTCCTCGCGGACGTGCTCGCCAACGCCCAGGCTCGCGAGCTGCTGATTCGCGAGACGATGGACATCGTGCCGTCCGAGCCGCTGGCGCGGGACCTGAGCGAGCTCGATGCCGAGACGATCGTACGGTTGCTCATTGAGGGGAGGGAAGAGCCGCCGGGCCCACTGGCGAAGGCATTGAACGAGTGCGGCTACGTTCTGCCGCCACTCCCCAACCTCTTTTTCACCCGGGACAGCTGCACCGTCACGGGAAAGCACGTGCTCGTGGGGTCGATGCGCTACGCCATCCGGTGGACGGAAGCGATCATCATGAAGACGCTCTTCCTCCACCATCCTCTGCTCGCGAATCAGGGGATTCTCTACGATGGCGCATCGGAGCGCCGGGTGAACTACACCCTCGAAGGCGGCGACGTCCATTCGCTGCGCCAGGATCTGGTGCTCATCGGCTTCAGCGAGCGCTCGAGCCCGGCGGGCATCGATCAGCTTGCGAGTCTCTTCTTCGAGCACACCGAGGTCAAGGACATCCTTGTCGTGGTGATGCCCAAGGTCACGACGGCGATTCACCTCGACATGGTCTTCACTCAGGTCGATCGCGAGCTCTGCGTCGTCTTTCCGCCGCACTTCATTGGCCCTGAGCGGCTTCCGGTGCTGCACTGGCACAAGGGCGAGTCGACGCTGCGCGAGCCGGCGAACATCTTCGCCGCGCTCAAGTCGTGCGGAATGCCCACGGAGCCGATCTACTGCGGGGGGCGGCACCGCACGACGCAGGAGCGAGAGCAGTGGGCCTCCGGCTGCAACTTCGTCGCGCTCCGCCCCGGCGTCGTGCTCTCCTATCAGCGCAACGAGGAGACGCTGCACGAGTTGGAGAAGGTCGGGTTTCGCGTCATCTCTGGCGTCTCCTTCCTCACGGGCGAGGAGCGGATCGCGGACGGCGATCGCGCGGCGATCTCGTTCGAGGGCTCTGAGCTCGTGCGCGGCGGCGGCGGCCCGCGGTGCATGAGCTGCCCCGTCCAGCGCGAGGATCCGTGGGATTGACCGATCGCTCGCTGGCGATTAGCGAATCCTCATCGGGGCTCACTGTCGCGGCGCGGGAGACGCTCCTCACGCGGCGCGCCGTCGACTACCTCGCGGCCGGTCCCGCCGATGCACGAACGCTCATCGCGCATGTCTGTCAGCTCCCGTCGATGCCCCCGGCGGTGGCGGAGCACATGGCGATTGCGCTCTTCGCCGGCCACCGTCGCTTCGTGCGTGAGCCGGATGGCCGTTGGGGGCTCGTGCGCGACTTGGCCTTTCCGTCCGCGGACGCACTCGCCGCGCTCACTTACGCCGTCGTCGACGTCGAGGCCACGGGCGGCCGCGTCACCGGCGGCGACCGTATCACCGAGGTCGCTGTCGTCGAGGTCAAGAACGGCGCCGCAACCACAGTCTTCGATACGCTCGTCAACCCCGAGCGCTCGATCCCGCCGTGGATCAGCCGTCTGACGAACATCTCCTGGGAGATGGTAAAGAACGCGCCAACCTTCTCTGAGATTTGCGACCAGCTGCTCGGTGTGCTCGATGGGCGTGTCTTCGTCGCGCATAACGCGAACTTCGACTGGCGCTTTCTGTCGATGGAGATCGAGCGCGCCACGCGGCGCACGCTCGCGGGTCGCCGCCTCTGTACGGTGCGCCTGGCGCGCAAGCTTCTTCCCGGGTTGCGACGGCGGTCGCTGGATTATGTGTCGCTCCACTATGGCGTCGAGATCACGCGCCGGCATCGCGCGGGCGGCGACGCGCTCGCAACGGCGCAGGTCTTCCTTCGCATGATGGAAGACGCGCGCCGGGAAGGCTGCGAGAGCTGGCACGACATTCAGCGTTTACTAATCGCGCCGGTGCCGAAGCGCCGCCGGCCGCGCCGGCCGCCGGCGATGCCGCGGCCCATCGACAAGGACACGACCGCATGAGCTCCGCCGTCGATGCAGCAAGCGGCCTCGGTCCGCGCGTCGAGACGCGCCGGATCGGCCGCTGGACGGTCCACGCGATTCAGGCTGGTGGTCAGAAGCTGGACGGTGGGGCGATGTTCGGCGTCGTGCCGAAGATGCTCTGGCAACGGCGCATCGTTCCCGACGAGCGCAACCGGATCCAGCTTGGCATGCGGTGTCTCGTCATCGAGCACGAGATCGGCCCCGTGCTCATCGATACCGGCGCAGGGAACAAGGAGAACGAGAAGTTCCACGACATCTACGGTGTCGAGAATCGCGGCGAGCGCGGACCCACAGCGCTCGAGGACGGTCTGCTCGACCTCGGGATTCGCGCCGAGGACGTTGCGCTCGTGATCAATACGCATCTGCACTTCGACCACGCCGGCGGGAACACCCTGCGCACAGCGAGGGGCGAAGTCCACCCCGCGTTTCCAAATGCTCGCTATGTCGTGCAACGCGGCGAATATGAATTCGCGACGCACACCAACGAGCGGACGGCGGGCAGCTACTTCGCGCACAATTTCGTGCCGATCGCCGAGGCAGACCGCTTCGACTTCGTAGATGGGGATCGGGAGATCGTCGCCGGCATTCGCTCCGTGGGCACCCCTGGGCACGTCCCATGGCATCAGAGTCTGCTCATCGAGTCGGACGGGGAGCGCGCGCTTTATCTGGGCGACCTCATTCCCACGACCGCGCACCTGCCGCTGCCCTGGATCATGGGGTACGACGTCGAGCCGCTCGTGACTCTGGAGACGAAGCGGCGCATCCTCGCCAGGGCGCAGGCCGAAGACTGGCTCTTCATTTTCGAGCACGACGCGAAGACGCCGTGGGGCAGGCTCAGCGAGCTCGGTAGCGCCAAATAGATCACTCGGTCCACACGTCAAAAGCTTGGCGCTGACGGACACGGACGCATCAACGGCGACTGACGCAGACAAAGCCTTCTCAGTGGGTGTCCGTCAGTGTCCGTGTTCGTCCGCGCCAACGCTTTTTACCCAGTGCGCTTGACTGGACAGTTCTTCCCGCCTAACTTCAACCGCTTCAATGCGCTAAGTGGACCGGCCGGTCGTCGGTCCCACCCTCTGGCCCTCGCGGACGCGCGCGAGGCGTGCTGCAGGAGTCCACATTCGACGCCGCGGCCTCGACTCGCTCGAGGCTCAGGGGCGCCTGACGCGGATTCCAACAGGGGTCCGCGTTTTCTTTTTCTCTCGCAGAGGATCTCGGTATTCAGGACACTACCAAACGCGTGCGGGTCAACCGCATGATCCGCATCACTCCCGTCCGCGTGATCGGGGCAGATGGTTCGCAGCTGGGCATTCTCGAGGTCGACGCAGCCCTCCGCATGGCGGAGGAACAGGGCCTCGACCTGGTCGAAGTTGCCGCAACCGCGCGCCCGCCAGTGGTCCGCATCATGGACTACGGCAAGTACAAGTTCGAAATGGCGAAACAGGCTCGAGTCGCCAAGAAAAAGCAGCACGTCATCGAGCTGAAGGAAGTGAAGTTCCGCCCCGGCATCGACGACCACGACTTCGACACGAAGACCCGGCACGCTCGCCGATTCCTCGAGGAGAAGAACAAGGTCAAGGTGACGATGATGTTTCGCGGTCGGCAGGTCGCGCATCCGGAGCTCGGCCAGGCAGTGCTCGATCGCGTCGCCCAAAACCTCTCCGATGTCGGCAAGATCGAGAGCGCTGGGCGTTTGGAAGGCAAATCAATGACGATGATTCTGGCGCCGAAATGAGGGCGTTCCCATGAAGATGAAAACACACAAGGGCGCGAAGAAGCGCTTCAAGGTTACAGGCTCCGGTAAAGTCAAGCGCATGCGCGCCTTCAAGAGCCACATCCTCACCAAGAAGGATGCGAAGCGAAAGCGCCGCCTTCGCCAAGCCTCACTCGTGAAGACCACGGGCGAGGTGAAGCACGTCAAGCGGCTGCTTCAGGCTTAACGGAGGACACCGACAATGCCTCGAGCTAGATCGAACGTTCCGCGTCTCAAGCGGAAGAAGCAGATCATGAAGGCGGCGCGCGGCGGCTTTGGTGGCCGCAGCAAGCTGTGGAAGGCGGCGAAGGAGAACGTCGAGCGCGGTTGGAAGTATGCCTATCGCGATCGCAAGGCGAAGAAGCGTGAGTTTCGGCGACTCTGGATCACGCGCATCAACGCCGCCGCGCATCAGAACGACATGAGCTACAACGTATTCATCAGCGGATTGAAGAAGGCCGGCATCGAGCTCGATCGGAAGGTTCTCGCCGATCTGGCGGTGCACGATCCGGCGGCGTTTACCGCCCTCGCCGACAAGGCGCGCTCTGCCTGAGAGAGCTCTGCGATCGACGTGACTCCCGGTTCACGTTGAAGCGAGACGGCGGCGGTGCGAGCTTACTGCACTGCCGCCGTTCCTCTTTCCGAGCCTCGACCATGACGACTTCAGTCATGCTCCCTGACAACCCGACTCTCGACGAATACAAGAAGCGGCTTGCCGAGCTGTCCGAGCGCGGCGTCACCGAGTTCGCGCGCGCCGCGAATGCCGACGAGCTCGAGGCCGCGCGCATCGAGTTCCTCGGCGATCAGCGGGGCAAGTTGCGCGAGTTTCAAATCGTCCTCGGCAAGCTGCCCAAGGAAGCGCGCCCCGAAGCGGGTCGGCTGTTCAACGCCGCGAAGGCGAGGCTGACTGACGCACTCGAGCTCCGACGGCAGGAAATCGCCAAGCTCGGTGACGACAGCACGACCCGGCCTGCTGACCTAACGATGCCCGCGCGCCGGAGCTGGCGCGGCGCGAAGCACCCGGTGACGCTCGTCATCGAGGAGATCGAGGGCATTTTCCGGGAATTGGGATTCACCATCGCGATCGGTCCCGAGGCCGAGACGGAGTGGTACAACTTCGGCGCGCTCAACTTCCCGCCGAACCATCCCGCGATGGATCTTCACGACACGCTGTATCTCAGCGGCGAAGGTCTGCTGCGGACGCATACGTCACCCGTGCAGATCCGCACCCTTCAGCGCTACGCGCCGCCGATTCGCGTACTCATTCCGGGACGGGTGTATCGCCGCGATTTCTTCGACCCGTCGCACGCGCCGGCGTTCGAGCAGATCGAGGGGCTCTGCATCGACGAAGGGATCAGCTTCGTCGACCTGAAGGCGACGCTCACGAGATTCGCCAACCGCTTCTTCGGTCAACGCCCGACGCGCTTCCGTCCCAGCTTCTTTCCATTCACGGAGCCCTCGGCCGAAATGGACGTGCAGTGCGGCGTCTGTGGCGGACAGGGATGCGGCGTCTGCAAGCAGACAGGCTGGGTGGAGATTCTTGGGTCGGGGATGGTACATCCCGCTGTTCTCGAGGCGGCCGGCGTCGACAGCGAGCGCTATAGCGGTTGGGCGTTCGGCATGGGGCCTGGGCGAATCGCGATCAGCCGCTACGGCATTCCCGACATTCGTATTCTCTACGACTCCGACGTGCGCTTTCTCGAGCAGATCAGCGAATGAACGTTTCGTACGAATGGTTGCGGGCGCTCGTCCCTTTCCGCGAGACGCCGGCGAAGCTGCGCGACCTGATCACGTCGCGTGTGGCGACGGTCGACGAGCTCGTACCGCTGCGCCAGGATCTGGCGCCGATTGTCGTCGCGCGCGTCGTCGAGGCCGGCCGGCATCCCGACTCCGATCATCTCTGGGTGACGAAGGTCGACGCGGGCACGGGTGAGCTCCTCGACGTTGTTTGCGGTGCGCCGAATGTCGAGGCGGGGAAGCTCTATCCGTTCGCGCCGACGGGCACCACCATGCCTAACGGCTTGAAGATCGAGCGTCGCCGAATTCGCGGTCAGACGTCGAATGGCATGCTCTGCTCGCCGCGCGAGCTGGGCCTCGGCGAAGATCACGAAGGGATTCTCGAGCTCTCCGTCGACGCCGCACCGGGCACGCCGTTCCTCAAGGTCATGCCCGCAGGTGATACGAAGCTCGTAATCGACGTCAGCCCCAACCGCCCCGACCTCCTCTCGCATCTCGGCGTCGCTCGAGAGATCGCCGCCGCCGTCGATTCCCCCGTGACGCTGCCAAGAATCGACGGGGCCGACGCGGCCATCCCCACCGCCTCGCGCGTTCGCGCCGAGGGCCGCACGGGGGGAGTCGACGTGCGAGTTCAGGAGGAGGGACTCGTCAGGCGGTACATGGCCGCCGTGATCCGGGGCATCCGCGTCGGGCCGAGCCCCGAGTGGCTCGTGCGTCGCCTCGAGGCGGTGGGCTCGCGGTCGATCAACAACGTCGTCGACGCGACCAACTACGTGCTCCACGAGCTCGGTCAGCCAACCCACGCCTTCGACCTGCAGCGTCTCGGTGGCGGCGCCATCGTCGTTAGGCGCGCGCGCGCCGGCGAACGGATCGTCACCCTCGACGGCATCGAGCGCACGCTGGCCGATACGATGACGGTCATCGCCGATGCCCAGCGCCCGCAGGCGGTTGCGGGCATCATGGGCGGCCGCGACAGCGAGGTATCGGAGTCTACGACCGAGATCCTGCTCGAGGTCGCGAGCTTCGACCCGGCGCGCACCCGCGCGACGCGTCGCTCGTTAGGCCTGTCCACCGACGCGAGCTACCGCTTCGAGCGCGGCGTCGATCCGCTGCTCGCGCCGGCGGCCCTCGAGCGCACCGTGCGGCTCATCGTCGCCGTCGCCGGCGGGCGCGTCGATGACGCGCCGGTCGACGTTTATGCCGGCGATTCACTCCCCATGCCGCTGCCGCTGCGTGTCTCCCGCGTGCGGACAATTCTCGGTGACGTCGTTCCGGCGGACGAAGTGGCGTCGCTCCTGCGCGGCGTCGGCTTCGACGCCCGGGTCGAGTCCAACGACGTGGTGCGCGTGATGACGCCGAGCTGGCGGATCGACGTTCAGCGCGAGATCGATCTCATCGAGGAGGTCGCGCGGCTCCGCGGCTATGACAGCTTTCCCGACGAGATTCGACCGTTCCGCGCCGGCAACGTACCCGATGATCCGCAGTGGCTGCTCGCGCGGCGCGTGCGCGACGCGCTCGTCGGCGCGGGCCTGCTCGAGACGCGTCCCATGCCGTTCGTCCGGGGCGCCGATACCGGCTACGTGCGCGTCGCGAATCCGCTCGCCGAGAACGAGGCGTTTCTCCGCCGAGACATCCTCGATACGTTGAGTCGGCGCGCGGAGTACAATCTGGCGCGGATGCAGGGCGATCTGCGCCTCTTCGAGATCGGGGCGACCTTCCTGCCTGACGAGAGCCTGCCACACGAGGAGCTTCACGTCGGCGCTCTCATCATGGGCCGGAGACGCCCGCCGCATTTCACGGACCCGAAGAGTGACGAGTTCGACCGCGCGATGACTTTCGACGCGTGGGACGCCAAGGCGCTGGCGGAGCTCGTCTGCGACCAGGCGTATGGTCCCGGTGCCGTCTCCTTCGTTGCCGGGAGCAGCGACGAGCTCTGGGAGCTTCGGGTCGGCGAGAGACGAGTCGGAATCGTTCGCGCGCTATCGCTCGACGCACCGGTCTGGGCGAAGCCTGCGTTCGGTGTCGAGCTGTCGCTGGGCATCGTCGATTCCACGAACGTCGCCCCTGCGGGACAGCACGCCTATCGGGGGGCCGAGTATGCACCGGTGCGCGTGAAGCCGTTCCGTGCAATTCCTTCGCAGCCAGCGTCCACGATGGACCTCGCGCTCCTCGTGCCGCAGTCGGTCGATGCCGGGACCGTCGAGCGCGCGATTCGCGACGTCGCGGGCGATCTGCTCGAGTCCATCCTGCTTTTCGACGAGCACAGTGGTGGCAAGATCGAGACGGGAAGCCGCAGCCTTGCGTGGCGTTTGACGTTCCGACATCCGGAGCGCACACTCAGTGCGAAGGAAATGGAGGGTCGCCGCACGAACGTGCTTCGCCATCTGGAGAAGACGCTGAATGTCAGACCACGCTCGACCTGACGTCGAAGCCGTTCACGAGCTCGAGACGCTCGTGAGGCAGATGGCCGAACAGCTCGCCAGCTTTCGCCGACGCGCGCTGTCGGCCGAAGAGCAACTTCGTCATCTCGAGACGCCCGACGACCATCCGGACCCGCCACGTGTCCGCGAGCGCATTCGCGCGCTCGAGCAGGAGAACGCATCCCTTCGTGGCCGACTCGACGCCGCCACGGCACGCACTCGCTCCGTGCTCGAGCGCGTGCACTTTCTGAGGCAACAAGCGCAGCTCGAGGACCGATGAGCACCAAGCGCAATTCCGTGCGCGTTACGATCCTCAATGAGGATTACAACATTCGAAGTGACACCTCCACGGAGCACACCCGCGCGGTGGCGCAGTACGTCGACCGCGCGATCCGTCAGGTGATGAGCTCGGGGATGGTCGTCGAATCGAACAAGGCGGCGATTCTCGCGGCGTTGCAGATTGCCGGCGAGCTCTTCGAAGCGAGAGAGCACGGCGAGCAGATCTCTCGATCGCTGCGTTCGCTCAGCGAAGAGACGCGATGGCTCCTCGAGGCGGACGTTTCTCCGACGCCCTGACGCACGCACGCTGTGCGAGCCCGGCGGGTAGGCTCAGCTACCTTAGTTGCCTTTTGCACGTTGGCGGCATAGCTTTGCCGCTGGAACAAGCCAGCCGTAGGTACAAGCGCTCTTTATAGTTAGCTCAACCCAGCTCGTGCCCTTCGTCGGCATGAACTCGGTCGAGCGCTCGAGATGCGCCCTGCGGATGGCGCGGTTTACTCCTACCCCGCGGCCCACAACGCGGTGGAGCATAGATCCATATGAATGAGATACTCGCAGCCGCGCTTGGCGCCGTCATACTCGCCTCGGCGGCTTTCTTCTTTCTCGGGCGTCGCGTTGGAAGAACGGCCGAGGTCAAGCGACTGGCCGCGTCGAAGTCGACGGCAGAGGAGACCGCGAAGCGGATCGTCACGGAGAGCGAGCGCGAAGCTGAGAACTTGCGAAAGAGCGCGGTCGTTGCCGGAAAGGAGGAGCTGATCAGGCTGCGCGAGAAGTTCGAGTCCGAGGTGCGCGGCCGCCGCGAGGAAGTAGAGCGGGAGGAACGAAGGATCACCGAGCGCGAGAATGTTCTCGATCGCAAGTCCGATGTCCTCGAGCAGCGAGACCGAGAGCTCGGCCGCCGAGCGAGCGAGTTCGGCCGACGCGAGAAGACAGTTGTGCAGCGCGAAGAGGAGCTCGCGACTCTCATCGCCGAAGAGCGGCGCCGCCTCGAGCAGATGGCAGGTATGTCCGCCCAGGACGCGAAGGCCGAGCTCGTGCGTCGCATGGAGGAGGAAGCGCAGGCCGATGCGGCGAATCGCGTGCGCGAGATTCGCGAGACGGCACGCCGCAACGCTGAACGGGAGGCGAAGAAGATCGTCGCCCTCGCCATTCAGCGCATCGCCGCCGAGCACACGGCGGAGAGCACCGTGTCCGCCGTGTCGCTCCCGAATGACGAGATGAAGGGGCGCATCATCGGACGCGAGGGTCGAAATATTCGTGCGTTCGAGCTCGCCACCGGCGTCGACGTGATCATCGATGACACGCCAGATACCGTGGTCGTCTCCTGCTTCGATCCAATTCGGCGCGAGATCGCCCGACTCGCGCTCGAGAAGCTCGTCTCCGACGGCCGCATCCACCCGGGGCGCATCGAGGAGGTCGTCAACAAGTCGCGCAAGGAAGTCGATGCGCAGATCCTCGAGATCGGCGAGCAGGCGGCATACGAGACGGGCATTCACGGCCTCCACCCCGAGCTGGTGAAGCTCGTGGGCCGGATGCATTGGCGCACGAGTTACGGTCAGAACATCCTGCAGCACTCCAAGGAGGTCGCATGGCTCGCCGGCATCATGGCGGGCGAGCTGGGTCTCGACGTCATACTCGCGAAGCGTGGCGCCCTGCTCCACGACATCGGCAAGGTCCTCACGCACGAGCACGAAGGGACGCACGTGCAGCTCGGCGTCGAGGTCGCGACGAAGTACGGTGAAAATCCGCTCGTCGTGAACTGCATCGCCGCGCATCACGACGACGTGCCCCACGAGAGCGAGGTCTCCGTGCTCGTTCAGGCGGCGGACGCGATCTCGGGCTCACGTCCCGGCGCTCGCCGTGAAGCCTTCGAGACGTATGTGAAGCGCCTCGAGGGTCTGGAGCGAATCGCGAGCAGCTACAAGGGTGTCGACAAGGTCTACGCGATCCAGGCGGGTCGCGAGGTACGTGTCATCGTCATGCCCGACGACATCGACGATATCCGCATGACGACGATGTCCGAGGAGATCGCACGTCGCATCGAGACGGAGCTCCAGTATCCGGGACAGATCAAGGTCGTGCTGATTCGCGAGACGAGGGCGGTCGACTTTGCGCGGTGATGTGCCAGTTGTGGGGCGGGAGGCGCGGGACGAGAGCCGCGGGACGTCCATCCCGATGAACGAAAACGTGATCGATGGCGCGGCAATCGCCGCGCGCGTGCTGGATGAGGTACGGGCCGAGGTCGATCGCCTCAAGGCGCGCGGTATCACCCCTGGATTGAGCGTCGTTCTCGTCGGCGATGATCCGGCGAGTGCGGTTTATGTGCGCAGCAAGGAATCGACGTCGCGCGACGTGGGCATGGCCGGTGAGACGATCCGCCTCGGCGCCGCCACGACGCAGTTCGAGCTGCTCGCGATTGTCGACCGGCTGAACGCAAGCGATCAGGTTCACGGCATTCTCGTGCAGATGCCCCTGCCGCGGCAGATCGATGCGGACCTCGTGCTCCGGCGGATCCGTCCCGACAAGGACGTCGACGGTTTTCATCCAGTGAATGTTGGTAAGTTGCTCATCGGTGAAACGGATGGGTTCGTGCCGTGCACGCCCGCGGGCATACAGTACATGCTCGAGGTCTGCGGAGTTGACACACGTGGCGCGGAGTGCGTGGTGATCGGACGCAGCAACATCGTCGGGAAGCCGATGGCGGCGCTCATGATGCAGAATGGCGCCGGCGCGGACGCTACGGTCACGATCTGTCACAGCCGAACGCGTGATCTGTCCGCGCACACCAGGCGCGCCGACATTCTCATTGTTGCCGCTGGCCGGCCGCAGATGGTGACCGCGGAGATGGTGAAGCCGGGCGCGGTCGTGATCGACGTCGGCATGAATCGGATTCCTGATTCGACGAAGAAGAGCGGATCGCGTCTTGTCGGTGACGTCGACTTCGAGCGGGTGCGTGAAGTCGCGTCGCTGATCACGCCGGTGCCGGGTGGCGTCGGCAAGATGACCATCGCGATGTTGATGCGAAACACCGTCCGCGCGGCAGCGCGCGCGGCGCGCTGAGGCGGTCATGCGCAAGCGACGTGACGTTTCGATCGCGCGCGAGAGCACGAGCCGCCAACCGGACCTCGATCTCTTCGCCGCTCCAGTAGAGCCGGAGCCGCGCGTGGAGCCGTCGTTCGACGCCGCGACGTCGGCATTGTATGAGGAGCTCGGCACCGCCTTCCCCGGAGCCTCGCCCGGCTCGGCCGTCACTGTCACCACGGTGACGCAGACCGCGAAGGACATTCTCGAGGGCGCGTTCATGCCGCTCTGGGTGCGGGGCGAGGTGATCGACTTCAAGGCACACCGCAACGGCCACTGGTACTTCTGTCTCCGCGACGGAAGCACGCAGCTGCGCTGCGTCGTCTGGTCGCGCGATCGGCGGTCGATTCCGGCGCCGCCGGACGATGGCATGCAGGTGACGGTGCTCGGACAGCTCACGGTCTACGCGGCACGCGGCGACATGCAGTTTGCCGTTAGGCGCATCGAGGCGGAGGGAGACGGGCTCTGGCGCAAGGCGCTCGAGCGTACGAAGGCGAAGCTCGAGGCTGATGGATTGCTCGCGCCGGAACGCAAGCGTGCGCTGCCGCGCTATCCGCGCGTCATAGCCGTCGTCACGAGCCCTGACGGCGCGGCGCTCCACGACATCGTCGCCGTCGTCAGGCGACGCGCCCCACATGTCCGGCTCGTCGTCGTTCCCGCGACGGTGCAGGGCGACGCCGCCATCGAGGAGCTCTGCTTCGCCATCGATCAGGTGAGCCGCTGGAATGGCGCGGACACGATCATCATCGGCCGAGGTGGCGGCGCCCGCGAGGATCTCCGCGCCTTCAATGACGAGCGCGTCGCGCGCGCAATCGCGCGCTGTCCCGTTCCAACGATTTCCGCCGTCGGCCACGAGATCGATGTCACGATCTGCGACCTCGTCGCCGATCATCGCGCGCCCACGCCATCTGCCGCGGCTGAAGCGGCCGTCCGCGCCACCGAGGAGCTCCTTGGCGAGCTGCAGTCGCGAGCGCGACATCTGCTCGGCGCTGTCGCATCGCGCATCGACGAAGCGGGCGGCGCTCTTCATCGCGTCGCCGGCGACCTCACCGCGGCGAGTCGCAGCGCGATCGATCGTCGCGGCAGCCGCATCGCTTCAGCGGCCGGCCGGCTGCATGCGCTCAGTCCTCTTGCGACTCTCTCACGCGGCTACGCCATCGCGCGCGACGACGAAGGACATACACTCGCCTCGATCGACGCATTCGCGCCGGGGCGGGAATTCGACCTCCGCGTGCGCGACGGCACCGTGCGCTCGACTACCAACTTCGTTACTCCGCACACCGATGGCGAAGCCTAACGCCACGCCCGCTCCGTCCGTGTCATTCGAGTCGCGCCTCGATCGCCTCGAGAGCATCGTCCACGAGCTCGAGGGCGACCAGGTGGATCTCGCCCACGCACTCGCGCTCTTCGAGGAAGGTGTCGAGTGCCTGCGCGCCGCCTCGAAAGAGCTCGCCGACGCGCGCGCGAAAGTCCAGCGCCTGGTGGAGCGGGATGACGGCTCGTTCGAGCTCACCGATTTTCGTGGCTGATCGCGGCGGCGCCAACGTTTTCGACGCCGGCGTCATCGGCGAAGTCGAGACGTATCGAAGTCAGATCGACGGCGCCCTCGCGCGTCTCTGCGACAGCGGGCTCACTGCTCTCCACGAGCGCACGCCAGACGTCGCCGCCGCCGTTCGGTACAGTCTCCTGGGTGGCGGCAAGCGCTTTCGCGGCATCCTCCTCCTCGCCGGGTATCGAGCCGCAGGAGGGACGGATGACGCCACGCTCCTCGCCGCGGCTATTGAGATCGTGCACGCTTACTCGCTCGTCCACGACGATCTGCCGTGCATGGACGACGACGACGTGCGCCGCGGCCGGCCCACCGTTCATCGAAAGTTCGACGCACGGGTCGCAACGGTCGCCGGTCTCGTCATGGTCCCGCTCGCGGCACGAACCGCCGCGCGCGCGGCGCATCACCTGTCGCCGTCGAGCGCGGGCCGCATCGTCCGCGAGCTCATGGGAGCGTCCGGAGCCGGCGGCATGATCGGCGGCCAGATGCTGGACCTCGAGGGTGAAGGGAAGACGCTGAGTCTCGCGGAGCTGGAGCAGATTCACAGCGCGAAGACGGGAGCGCTCGTATCAACGGCCGCTCTGCTCGGCGGCCTCGCGGCCGGCGCACGTCATGGCGCCGTTGACGCGCTTGCCCAGTATGGTGCCGCGCTCGGCCTCGCCTTTCAGATCATCGACGACGTGCTCGACGTCACGGCGACCACCGAAGCGCTCGGAAAGACCGCGGGGCGCGACGTCGCGCTCAAGAAGAGCACCTATCCAGCCCTTCTTGGCGTAGACGGAGCGATGCGGCGCGCAGACGCCCTGATCGATGAAGGGTGCATGGCCCTGTCCACCGTCGGCCTCCTTACGCCATTGCTCGAGAGCATCGCGCGCTTCGTCGTGAGGCGACGAGCCTGACGCTTGGCATCGCGCTGGCCATGCGCGCTGAAGTAACGGACCGCTGTGCAGTTCGCTAGCTTTAGGCCGTGAAATTGGTTTCACCGTAGCCAGTATGACGATTCTCGATCGCATCCACTCCCCACACGACGTCCGGCGCCTCAACGCCGACGAGCTGAAGATCCTCGCCGAGGACATTCGCGCGCGGCTCATCGACGTCTGCTCGCGCACCGGTGGCCACATCGGCGCGGGTCTGGGGGTCGTCGAGCTCACGATCGCGCTGCACGCCGCCTTCGAGACGCCGCGCGACCAACTCGTCTGGGACGTCGGTCATCAGGGCTATCCGCACAAGCTTCTCACCGGTCGCAACGAGGGTCTGGAGACACTGCGCCAGGAGAATGGCATCTCGGGATTTCTCAAGAGAACCGAGAGCGAGTACGACGTCTTCGGTGCTGGCCACGCGGCGACCGCGATCTCGGCAGCGCTCGGCGTCGCCGCAGGCCGCGACCTTCGCCACGAAGATTTCAAGGTCGTGGCAATCCTCGGCGATGGCGCGCTCACGTGCGGCCTGGCGTACGAAGGATTGAACAACGCCGGTCACTCCGAGCGGGACGTCATCGTCGTCCTCAACGACAACGAGATGTCGATCGCGCCTAACGTGGGCGCGATCTCGAAGTATCTGACGTCCGTGCAGCGCAACTCGCTCTACAATCGCGTGCGCTCAGCCATTGGCGACCTTGCCGACAATGGCGCCGGTGGCCTCTTCTCGTCGATGGGCTTCGGCACCTGGGTGCGGCGCTGGGAGGAAAGCCTCAAGGCACTGCTCACACCCGGCGTGCTCTTCGAGGAGCTGGGCTTTCGCTACTTCGGTCCCATCGATGGCCACGACATCGACGCCATGATCGAGACCTTCACCGCCGTGCGCAGCCTCGGCGGTCCGCGGCTGGTGCACGTGCGGACGCAGAAGGGAAAGGGGTTTCCGGCCGGCGAGAGCCTCGAGAAATGGCACGCGCTCCCGCCCGATCACGATCCGTCGACCGGGAAGCTGCGCCACGCCGCGTCAGGCACGTCGTATCAGAAAGTGTTTGGCAAAGCCCTCACTGAGCTTGGCGCGAAGGACGAGCGGATCGCCGCGATCACGGCGGCGATGCCGAGTGGCACGAGCACGGATCTCTTCGCCAAGGCGTACCCGAGCCGATTCTTCGACGTCGGAATCGCGGAAGCACATGCGGTGACTTTTGCGGCGGGCCTGGCAACCCGTGGCGTGCGTCCCGTCGTCGCGATCTATTCCACATTCCTGCAGCGCGCCTACGACAGCATCATTCACGACGTCGCGATCCAGTCGCTTCCAGTCGTGTTCTGTCTCGATCGCGCCGGTCTCGTTGGGGAAGACGGCGAGACCCACATGGGGCTGTACGATATCGCCTACCTGCTCGCCGTGCCTAACGTGACCGTCACGGCCCCGAAGGACGGACGCGAGCTCGTTGGTCTTCTCCGCACGGCGATCGCTCACGAGGGCGGGCCATTCTCGATCCGCTATCCACGCGACGCGGCGCCGGACAGCGTGCCGACCGCCACCGAGGTGGAGCCCATTCCCTACGGAACCTGGGAAGTGCTTCATCACGGCTCCGAGATCGCGGTGCTCGCGACGGGCACGATGGTGCGCCCCGCGTCCCAGGCCGCCGACGTCCTTGCGGCGGAAGGCTTGCGCATCACGGTCGTGAACTGTCGGTTCATGAAGCCGTACGACGAGGTGACGCTCGCCGCCGTGCTCGCGAATCACACCCGCGTCCTCGTGGTCGAAGAGGGCACGATCGTGAATGGCTTCGGCGCCTACATGTCCACTGTTATCGCACGTCAGGATCCGTCGGTACGAGTCGCGGTGCACGGCGTGCCGGACCGCATCATTCCGGCGGCATCGCGCGCGCGCCAGCTCGCGCTCACCGGGCTGGATGCCACCGGCATCGCGTCGCGGGTGCGCGCGCTGCACGAGCAGGAGAGCGAGGCGGTCGCCGGGTGATCCGCGTCGGCGTCGTTGGACACCGGGGCTATGCGGGGCTGCCAGACGTTCTCCAGACGCTGGAGGAGCTGACGCCCGGCCTCGGCCTCGAGCTGTACTTCGAGAGCGAGATTCACGAGGCGGCCGGCTACGGCAAGGAGCTGTCAGATCCGTCGAACCTCGACGTGATGCTCACGTTAGGCGGAGACGGTACGCTGCTGCGTGGCGCTCGCCTCCTCGATCCACACCAAGTCCCAATCCTCGGCGTGAATCTCGGCCGGCTCGGCTTTCTCACCTGTTGTCCGGCCGATCAGCTGGCATCGGCGCTCATGCGATTCGCGCGGCGCGATTATCTGGTAGAATCGCGCATGGCGATCAAGGCGCGCGTGCTCGACGCGTTCGGCCGCGAGCGACACCAGTGGGTCGCGCTCAACGACGTCGTGCTCCACAAGGGAGGCTTCGCGCGGGTGGTCGAGCTCCGCGTCTGCGCCGACGGTGAAACGATCGCCACGTATGGTGCCGACGGCGTCGTCATCTCCACGCCGACCGGTTCGACGGCGTACAGTCTCTCCGCCGGTGGACCGGTGGTCTTTCCGACGCTCGAGGCGCTCGTCGTCACCCCGGTGTCTGCCCACGCACTCGCGATCCGGCCGCTGATCCTTCCGCCCGGGACAGAGGTGACGGTGCAAGCCGAGGGTTTCCCGGAAGAATTATTGGTAACGATCGACGGCCAGGTGGGCTCCACCTTTGCGAGCGGTGAAACGCTCAGCATCCGTCGCGGCGAAGGAGGCGTCCTCATCGTGCGCTTCCCCGGTGGCAGCTTTTTCAAGACGCTGCGCCAGAAGCTCGGCTGGGGCGGCCTCAAGGAACGCGATGAGAAGTTCGGCTTCGATGCAGCGACCTGACGACCCCATGCTCTCTCTAAGCGAGAGGAGTGGGAGTGCGCGCGAAGCGCGCACGACTCCAAATCGATTGGCTCCGAGCGAAGCGAGGAGTGGGAGTGCGCGCGAAGCGCGCACGACTCCATGTGGGAGCGAAGCTTCCACATGTTGACAGAGCTTCGCATAAAAAACTTTGCGATCATCGAATCGCTCTCGCTGCCGCTGGCGCGAGGGTTCAACGTGCTCTCAGGGGAGACCGGTGCCGGGAAATCCATCATCGTCGGCGCGCTGAGCCTCCTCCTCGGCGAGCGCGCCAGTGTCGATCTCATTCGCACGGGCGCCGAGCGCGCGAGCGTCGAAGGCGTCTTCGACATCGCCGAACGTTCAGAGATCGCTCAACTGCTGGACGAGCGCGGCATCGACGCCGACGAGCCACTGGTCGTGCTCAAACGTGAGATCGCCGCGTCGGGACGAACCCGTGCCTGGGTGAACGGGAGCTCCGTCAGTGCCACGCTCCTGGCGGAGATCGGCCAGCATCTCGTCAATCTCCATGGCCAGCACGAGGCACAGACCCTCCTCGATCCGGAGTCGCAGCGACTCATCCTCGATGTCTTTGCCGGCGCCGTCGATGCCGCGACGCACACGCGGGCCGCATTCGACGATCTCGCCGCCACGCGCCGCGAGATCGCCGATCTTCTTCGCCGAAAGGCGGATGCCGAGCGACGCGCCGATTACCTCCGTCACGTCGCGAAGGAGATCGAGGATGCGAAGCTCACGGAGGGCGAGGACGCACGCCTCGAAGACGAGGCGCGACGGCTCGAGAACGCGGAGGAATTGCGGAGTCTCGCCTCGGGCATTGCGTCGGGCATCGACGGGGAAGAGGAGGCCGTCCTCACCGTGCTCGGCGGCGTGGAGCGGCATCTCTCCGCCATTCAGCGCATCGATCCCACGCTCTCGCGGCTCCAGGAGCTTTACGACAGCGCCTACTACAATCTCGAGGCGCTGGCGCGCGAGCTCGAGGAATACGAGGCGTCGATCGATCTCGACCCGGCGCGGCTCGACGAAGTCCGCGCGCGCCGCGATCTCCTCTTTCGCCTCACGAAAAAATACGGGGCGACCCTCGCGGACGTGATCGAAACCGGCCGCCGCACGCGCGAGGAGCTCGATCTCATCGACTCAGCAGGCCTCGATCTGCGGCAGCTCGAGACTCGCGAGCGGGACGCGCGAGCTCGCTTCCAGGAGCGAGCCGCCGCGCTCACCGAGCTGCGTCAGGCGGCGGCGCAACGCATCGCCACCAGCGTCGATCAGCTGCTCCCGGACCTCGGCATGCCCGATGGCCATTTCAGCGTTCGCCTAACGCCAACGGCTGAAATTGGCCCGTGTGGCGCCGAGGATGTGGAATTCCGGGTTTCGTTGAACGTCGGCCACGAGGAGCGTGCGTTGTCGCGAGTCGCGTCGGGCGGCGAGCTGTCGCGCGTGATGCTCGCGCTCAAGACGATCCTCGCTCGCCTCGACCGCGTTCCGACGTTGGTCTTCGACGAGGTCGACGCCGGCATCGGCGGCCGCGTTGGGCTCATGGTCGGCGAGACGATGCGGCGCGTTGCGGCACACCATCAGGTGTTCGCGATTACTCATCTACCCCAGATCGCCGCCCGAGCGCACCATCACATCCTTGTCGCGAAGGGCGCCCGGGGCGGCGTTACCACGGCCGACGTCACAGTGCTCACAGGTGGCGATCGCGTGTCCGAGGTGGCTCGGATGCTGGGCGGAGATCCCGAGAGCGAGGTCAGTCGCGCCCACGCGCAGGAGCTGCTCGAGAGCGCCGCGTCGCCCGAGCTGGCCACGACGGCCGCCGCGACCAATGGAAGTGCTCCGGCTCAGCGGCCGGTGCGGCGCAGGCGATAGTAAATTCGCAGCTCGATCTGATCGCGGCTGTACTTCGGGACCAGTCCGCCCGAGGCAGTGAGCGTTTCGAGATGGGTGAACGAGAGCTCGATCGGTACGCTGCTCCGCCCCTTTACATAACGAGTAACCGTCGAGTAGCCGAAGCCCAGACCAGCGCGCTGTTCCGTCGTGGCGCTGAATACCGGGAGAGTCGACGCGTCGGGCGAAGTGTACTTGCTCGCCGCCTGATGCCTCAGGGTGTAGGCGCCGAAGAGACTGAAATAGTCGGTGAACGAGATGCGCGGTGTCGCCTCGAGCTGCAGCGCATCGCCTTCTCGCCAGCTACCCGCAATGGGAACGTCCAACGGAAAGAGCGCGTAGTCGCTGTTGGGAAGACGCGCCACGTCCGAGCTCGTGAAGTAGCTCGTGTACTGCGCCCCGAACGTCGCCATGAACCGCCGACTGAAGCGCACGTCGATCAATGCGCCGCCATCGGCGCTCGTCTGGCCCGTGCCGGTACCCACCTCGAAAGGCACGGTCCCCGTCGGCGGCCGTCCTGTTCCGACGCGAACGACACCGAGGAGCGTCGCCCTGAGCTTCATGCCGCCGGTCGTGTCGGCGAAGGCATCGAGGAGCTTGAACCGTGCCGACACTTCGATATCGCCAATTCCGATGCGGTCGGGCGACCCTAACGAGTCATACGCGGCGATCGTCGGGTCCGTGGCGAGCTGCTGCAGCTGAAACAGAGCTGCCACCGCGTTGGCGCCAGCAGGCTGGTTGAACGTATACGTCTTTCCCGTTATGCTGCCGACGCTCGACTCCAGGTTGTCCAGTTGAGTGAGTACCGCCGCCTGAGCGTTGCCGAGCGGGGAGAACCTGCTCGCCGCGCCATAGAGAACTCCCACCGCGGCGCTCTCGTCCTGCACAGACTTGCGGAGCTCTATGGCCGCTTGCCGCTGTGCATCGGTGCACCCGCTCGCAGCCGTGCAGTTGTTGACGAAATTGTCGAGATCCACGAACGCATCGTGCAACTGGGCGAGGAGGGGGGCAATGTTCTGCTGCGGTATGCTCGGCCCGACATTGGCCCCGAAGTTACCGTTCAGTCGTCGGGGATTGAGCTCTACGAAAACCGTGCTGTGCGTCTGCACCACCGGCACCATCGCGCCAATCGTTAGGCGATCGGTCAGACCGTACTGCAGGGTGAACGGTGTCGTCACCGTGCGCGTGTTCGCGGTCGCGAACTGCTGGCCGAGATTGAGTGACAGGGTCGGATCCCCCGTTAACGTCCGAAGCGCGTTCTCGGCCGCGGCGAGTGCCGGAAACTGGCGCACGCCGAGCTGGCTCGCGCTGAACGCGTCGCCGAGCGGATGCAGATGATGCGCGCTGTCTGCTGCCGCGTCGTAGACCTCGTCGATTCGCGTCCAGGCATTCAGCGCGCGAAAGAGCACGGTGCCTTTGGGCAGCGTCCGCGCCTCTTCGGTGTTGCTCAGCGGAAGCGGCGCGGGCGGCAGCTGCGCTGACGCACGCGCCGCGAGACTGACCGCGACGATGAGAAGCGACGCGCACCGGAACAAACGCGAGCGAATCCTTTCGCTCCTTGGCCGGCGCGCGTCGGGGGTTTGGTGTGTGTCCTCTACAGCCTCGGCCATGCGTTGACGTGGGATGAGGTTATCATTCTACCCGGTCATCGCCAAAAATGCATAAACGATCGTGACACTGCTCCCGCCGCCGCGCGTTCCCTGGCAGATCACCGGGAACCACTGGATCGCGCTGCCGTGCATCCATCCCGTCGACGGCTCGCTGCACGCGCTCGGTGTTCTGCACCGCGGATCGCGCTCTGCGATCGAGCTCGCGGGCGACCCCGATTTTCTCCAGGGCTTGGGAACGCCACTGCTCAAGCCGACGCTCGGCGTCGGCGGCGTCACGCGCGATCTCGCCGGCGCGCAAATGGCGTGGGAGAGAGCGCTGGGGTGGATTCCGACCTTCTCCTGTACCATCAGCGACGTCGTCGTGCGCGGCAGCATCTTCGCTCCGTATGGACGCGACGCCGACGTCGCTGGCGCCGTGTACGCGCTCTCGGTCGAGAATCGTACGGGCGCGCCTGCCGAGATCACGATCGGCCTCGAGGGACGCTTCGCCCATCGCCAGCTGCGCGTTCGCTCGGCGCGACAATTCGTCGACGCGAATGTTGTGAGCCACGGCGCGGAAGACGTCTTGCTACTCGAGGGAAGCGCGCCACCGGGAGACGTCGCGGTCGGCATTGGCGGCGATGGCGCTGCCCAGCTCTCGATTGCCGACAATGGCACCAATGACTTCGCGCTCCGCCGCGTCGTTAGGGTGGCGCCCGGTGAGCGCGAGCACGTCGCCTTCTATATCGCCGCCGGGCCTGAGCGCGACGGCGCGGAGGCAACCGTACGCGTGCTGAGGCGCCGCGGCTGGCGCCAGCTGCTCACGTCGACGCGCGATGCGCTCCAGTCTCTGCAGCAGACCGCGACGAACGACGCCATGGATCGCGTCATCAATCGCAATCTGCTCTTCGCCTACTTCTATTCGGTCGGGCGCGCACTCGACGATGCGCACTATTACGTCGTGCGGAGCCGCGCCCCCTGGAATGGCCGCGGCATCACCGTGCGCGACTGGGAGGCGCTCGTCTGGACCATCCCGGCCGTGCAGCTCGCCGACGCGCCGCTCGCACGCGAGCTCCTGCTGCGCGTCTGCGAGCTGCATGGCTACGCGCCGGGGCGCGGTGTGCACTACATGGACGGCACCCTGTTCGAGCCGGGCTTCACCCTCGAGGGCGCTGCCGCGTACGCGCTCGCTACCGATCGCTACATCCGCGACACCGGCGACGACCAAATTGTCGAAGAGCCGGTGCTCGCCGACACCCTCTACCTCGCGGCCGACGACCTGGCCTCGCGCCGCGACCGACGAGTTCCCCTCTACCACACCGAAGTCAGCCCGTCGGGGACTCCACCCGCATACCCCTTCGCGCTGCATGGCAACGCGGTCGTCGCACAGGCGCTCGACGTCCTCCGTCGCACGCTCGACGAGGAGACGGCGCGCGAGGTCGAGGATCCCGAGGCGGTGCGGGCCGCCATCCGCCGCCATTTCGTCGTCGATCGGGAAGGGAAGGACACCTACGCCGCCGCCGTCGATCTCGCCGGCGGCATCTCCGTCGAGGACGATCCCCTCGGCTCGACACTCTGGCTCCCGCTGTACGACACCGTCGCGCGCCAGGATTCCACCTATCGGCGGACCGTGAAATCGATCGGCGCCGAGCCGCATCTCCTCGCACAGCAGTGCGCGCGCCTCATCGGTCCGGAGGCGGGCTCGGTTCTGCAGTGGCTACGGCGCGCTCCGCTGGATGGCGGCATCGCCGCCGAGGAAGTGGACGCCGACGGTCGCGCCCGCGGCAACGGCGGTGACGCGGCGCTCTCCGGCCTTTTGGCGTGGAGTGTCTGGTATGCCGTGAACGCCCTCGGCGAGCGGCCGTGAATGGATGTCACCCGAGTGCAACGAGGGATCTGCTCTCTGGTTGAAGGCCGGTGTGCTTGTCGCGGCGGGAATCGGCCGCCTATATTGAGCGGCACACGCGGGAATAGCTCAGTTGGTAGAGCACAACCTTGCCAAGGTTGGGGTCGCGGGTTCGAGTCCCGTTTCCCGCTCTGAAGCAAGTTGAAGGGAGCGGCCGCCGCCGCTCCCTTTAGCTTTTGCTCATGTCGTGTTCCGCCGGGATGGCGAAATCGGTAGACGCGAGGGACTTAAAATCCCTTGGGGGCAACCCCATCCGGGTTCGATTCCCGGTCCCGGCACTCAGCACTAGAGGACTCTCATTTAGCCTTCGCGGGCGTTTCGCCCGCCCGCGCTAAGTCGCCTCGATGGCGCTTGCGCTTGGTTGTGCACCACTACATCATCGGCTCCCTCACTTGTCTCTGGAGTGTTGCCGGTGCGCGCTCGCCGATTGGTCACGGCCCTCGTCGCCCTCGCTACTGCTGTCGCGTGCGGATCGTCTACGGACAATGGGCCACAGCCCGCGCACGTCATCGTCGCGCCTGACGCCGTCACGATTCCCCAGCAGGGCACCGCGACGCTCAGCGTCTCCGTCACGGACCAGAATGATCAGCTGATCACCGGCGCCGTCGTCACATTCAGCAGCTCGAATACACAGATACTCACGGTCTCCAATCTCGGCGTGATCACCTCCGTCGGGCCGTCGGGGACGGCGAACGTCATCGCCAAGTCGGGCCGCGCGTCGACGAGCGTACCGGTCAACGTCACCCAGGTCAGCTCGGGAATATCCGTGTCGCCTAACCCCGCGACGCTCAACCAGAAAACGACGCTTCAATTGCAGGCGCAGGTCGTCGATGCCGTCGGGACACCGATCCCCGGCTCGACGATCAATTACTCACCGGCGAATCCCTCCCTCATCTCGGTCTCGCCGACAGGGCTCATCACTTCGCTCGGGCCCGGGGGGACAACTAGCCTGATGCTGTCGACGCCGACGCTGAACCGGACGATCTCGGTGGTCGTCAACCAGGTCGCGTCGGACCTGCGCGTCGCGCCGTCGTCCGTTCGCATCGGCAAGACGGGGAAGGCGCAACTCGTCGCGACCATCGTCGACGCGGTGGGCGCCGCAATGCCAAGCGGGAGCATCACCTGGACGTCGAATGATCAGTCCATCGCCACCGTTTCGAGCACTGGCGTCGTCACAGCCGTTGGACCGTTAGGCAGCACGACCATCACGGTGAAGAGCGGAAACTTCACGCGCACCGTCGCCGTCGAAGTGGCCAACATCTCCCGTCCCTCCGGGACCTCGGTCACGACGGCCTCCTTCGCCAACACGTGGGGACTCGGAATTTCCTCGAACGGCGCCATCGTCGCCCCGGGCTACGACGGTGCTCATAGCGCAATCGTGGATCCCGCCGGCGCGGTTCTGCCCACGAACGGGAGCGCGGGCGGCCTCGACGTGACCTTCAACAGCACCGGCACGACCGCATACATCGGAAACCAGGTCAACAACCGAATCGACGTAGTCGATGTCGCCAGCAATACCGTTGTGGGCAATTTCACGGTCGTGCAGCCGATCGCGGTGCAGATGAGCCGCGATGATCAAACGCTGTATGTCGGAGCCGGTGGCCTCGTCGTCGCCTACGACCCCGCAACGCATGCCGAGAAGACGCGTATCACGGTACCAGGTACGATCAACGCGATGACGCTGCATCCCTCCCAGAACCTGCTCTACGTTACCGGCTTCGAGGCGGGAGCCGTCACGGAGATCAACACGTCCACGAACACCGTCACCCGCACCTTCCATGTGGGGGGCACGGCACAAGAGGCGGTCGTCACAGCCGACGGCAGCACGCTCTACGTGGCGATCGAGGGCAGCGACTTGGCGATGTTCGATCTCGCCAGTGGTGTGCAGGGCCCGTCGATTTCTGGCGCCGGTGGCTTCGGGGCCGCGTTGACGCCCGACGGCCTGGAGCTCTGGGTCGTGAGCGGCGGCACGCTGAAGATGGTGGACCTTGGCGCGCGGACTTTCCGATCACTCGCGCTGCCCACCGGAGGACGCCGCATCGTCTTCTCCAACGATGCCTCGGTCGCGGTTATCACTCAGGAGGGGTCCGGCTTCATGTTCGTGCGGTGAGGCGCGGTGGACTGCCGTTATCGAATCTCGCTCTCGCGAGGGTTGCAACCTCATTGCGCAGCTCGACGGACGGATGCTCGGCGCAGTACAAGTACGCCAGGATCGCCCGCGGAACGCCATCATCCAGAATGCACCAGCGAATGAGTCGCCGGCCATCGATGGCGACCGTCGAGCCATTGCCGTGAAGCGTCATCGCTCGCAGACCACGCTCCGGCGTAAAGATCCAGCACTCGGACAGCACACGCCGCGCATCGGCGTAATCGTGGGACGTGACCGCGATGGTGCATGACTCCATGACGTGCTCCGGCGGCTCTGGAGAGCGTTGGCGTTGCCCTCGAGTTCAAATATCGGACAGCGCTCCGAGATTGTTGAGCCGGCCGAAGCGAAGACGGGGCGAGCGTCAGTTCAACGCTCGCCCCGCTCACTGCTGCTCTCTTCGCGGTCAGAATGGAATCTGATCCGTCTCCGCCGCCGCGGGCTCCGTCTCCGGGACCAAGGGCTCGGAGGAGGAATCGCCCGACGCGTTCCGTCCATTGCTGCTCGACCGCTGTCCAGCCTTCGCTGGCCAGACCACACCGTCGCAGGAGCGATTGCGGCACTTGAAGTCCGGCGCTTTCGGATTCCGCTTCGAGAGTCGGTTGTCCCACATCCGACCTCCACACTTCGGGCAGCTCGGCTCATCCAGCGCGAGCGGCCCAGTGGCGGGACCGGCGAGCGTCGTCTCGATGTGGACGTCGCCAGGCGTCGCCTGCTGCTCATCCTGCCGTTCAGAGCGCGCGCGCTCCCGAGCTTCGGAGCGCGCCTGTCGACGCGCATAGACCACTGCCGGCTCTTCGAGCGGCTTTGCGTAACGGCCGTCGCTGTCGACCTGCACCCAGTTCTGCTCGAAGCTGTACAGCTCGTGCGCGATGCCGAAGCGAACCGCCGCGCGCTTGAACGCATCCGTCGCTGCGGACTTGTAATCGCGGCCCGTCCCGACATCCTCGCGAATCACGCCAAGAATCTGAAGACGCGCCTTGAACGAGCAGGTCTGCTCCCCATTCTCATCCTGGCCCGCGAGCGTCGGAAGGAGATCGAGGGTGAGATCCCACTCACCCGGAACGACGCTGTCGAGGCGCTCGCGCACCGTGTTCGCGTCGATGTAAGCAACGAAGCGCGCGACGTACTTGCCGTCACGCTGTACAGGTTTGCCGTCCTGACGCCAGGAGATGACGCCAGAGGGCAGGGGCGCGGAAAGCTTCGACCAGATGTCCATCTTGTCCATGTGTGTCTCGTGTCGTGCGATCATGCTCTCATCCCACCGTTGTGAGTCCGTCCGTTGTGGTGTCTGTTAGGCTCTCCAATCCGTCGTGCCTGTCGTACTGCAGGACACTCGACGCCGTGCTCGCAGTACCAGCCGTGCCGCCGGTCGAGGAAGACCAGATGCGCCTTCGCGGCGCCATCCACCGTTTCATCGACTCGAAAGAGCCGCTCGACCGAGGTGCCAGCCCCGCACTTTTGCTGGGCGTTGAGCTCCCTGACGCGAAACTGAACTTCCCGCTCCTTTGCGGGGACCAGCTTCGCCTTTGCGCGTCCGCTGCTCTTGGTCTTCGTGACGCTCCCTCCGCGAGCGCCCGTTCTCCGCGCCTGCCGCTTCTTGCCTGCTGCCGCTGTGCGCCCCGATTTGTTGACTCTCGACACGCCCGCTCCTATCGTTTGTTACAGATGTCTCTCGATTCGGGGTTTGTTCGGTATTATTGTACGCTCTGGTGCTACGTATGTCAACCGGTTCGCCGAAGCCAGATCTCGAGTCCGTCGGTTTTCCTGAGCTGACCACGCTCGGCAAACGCATCGAGGTGCTGCGCATTGGCCGGGGGCTGTCGAAACAGCACCTCGCCCGCTTCGCCGGCACCTCACGCCAGCAGTTGTGGCGCGTGATGACTGGCAAATCCGAGCTCACCGACGCGCTACGTCAGCGGCTCGCGGTTGCCCTTCAGGTGGACTCGGCAGCGCTGACCACTGCGAGTATCTCTGCGGCCTCGTCGACGAGTCCGACGGCTGCCAGCGACTCGGCGACGGACTCGGCGGTCGCGACACGCGCGATCGGCATCTCCCTCGATACCTATCTGTGTACCCCACAACTGGCGGAACGAACCCTTCGCACGTTGCCTAACGGCGACGTCGGCCGCGAGCTCAAGCGTATGATCCTCACCGCGCTGGAGGACGTCGCGCTGGAGCGCCACATCACGCTCCCTGCTGAATTCTTCGAGTTGCGACGACGAGTGCTGAGCGGCGAGCTCTGACGCACGCACGACGCATGGCGCGTCTTGTGCACCGGTGTCGCCCACCAATCTTCGAGCGAGCGACACGATGGAAAGCGGAATCGATTTTCTCCGAAGCCAGGTCAACAACGCGGTGATGCAGCACGATTCCTTCCTGCGCTCCGTGGTCGACCACGAGTCGCAGGCGCAGGATCAGCGCTTTCGCGATCTCTGTTCGCGACACATTCCCCGAATGCGCGAGCACCAGCGTATGCTCGAGGAGTTCCAGCGCACTCTCGGAAGCGGCGATTCACGCAATGAGAGCAATCCGCTGGAGAACATCGGCGGTGTTCTGAAGCGCGCTGCGGGGAGCGCGATCGGCATGGCGAAGGATCTCGCGGACGCGCCGCGCCAGAGCGACTTCCTTCGCCTCGTGAGCGACATTGTCATGGCGCGCCAGGCCGAGGACACCTTCAAGACGTTCCGCGAAGGCGGGCGCCAGCTCGGAATTCAACAGCTCGCCGATATCGGCGAGATGGGCGAGCGACACCACGACGAGTACGTGAAGGAAGCGAACCGTCTCGTTCAGCAGATGTTCGTCGAGCATGCCCGCGGCGCCGAGCATCTCATCGTCTCGACGCCTCGCGCGCAGCAGGACCTCGGGGCGATGTGAGCCCCGAATCGCGATCGACGTCGGCTGAAGGAGCGTCGCCGCACGACGGCGACGCTCCGTCGAGGCTCGATCCTCGACGCCGCATCGATTGCGTCGGTCCCGCCGAGGCGTCCATGCCACGTCCGACGCAGCGTGGTCGCGGCCGCGGTGTGCGCGTCGATGGCGATCACCGTCTCTCCACTCCAACGCGCGTTCGATAAGTCATTCGCTGCTGGCAGTGCGATTTCGGCGCGACTAGCTTTGCGGCATGACAGACGTCGTAGCACTCGCGGCGGAGCTGTTGGCAATCGATTCCTCCACTGGCGCCGAGAGCGGCGCCATCGACTTCGTCGCGCGGTGGCTCGTCGCCCATGGGTGGAACGTCAATCTTCAGGAAGTGACGCGCGGGCGCGCGAACGTCTGGGCAACCCGCGGCGGCCGCGGCGTCACGCTCTCCACGCACCTCGATACGGTTCCCCCCTACCTGCCACCGCGGCTTCAGGGTGAGCGCCTCACCGGCCGAGGTGCGGCGGACGCGAAGGGAATCGCCGCGGCGATGCTCACCGCCGCCGAACGCCTCGCACAGAGCGGGGAAGAACGCGTCGATCTCCTGTTCGTCGTTGGCGAGGAGAAGGGCTCGGATGGAGCGCGCACAGCGAACCGCTTGCCCGCGACGAGCCGCTTTCTCGTGAACGGCGAGCCGACGGAGAGCAAGCTCGCGAGCGGCGCGAAAGGGTCACAGCGCGTCACCGTTCGCATCCGGGGCAAAGCCGCCCACTCCGCATACGCGCACCTGGGACGCTCGGCCATCGAGCCGATGCTTGCGCTCCTGCCCACAATTCACAAACTCTCATTGCCGACCGATCCCGTGCTCGGCGATACGACGGTGAACATCGGCACGATCCGCGGCGGCACCGAGGCGAACATCGTCCCGGCGCTCTGCGAGGCCGAGCTGATGTTTCGGCTCGTCGGTCCCGTAGAGCCATTGCGGGAGACGGTCGTCGCGTGGGCACGCGACAGAGCGGAGCTCGAGTGGGGCTCGTACATTCCCGCGCAGCACTTTCACGTCATCGACGGCTTCGATGTCGCCCCCGTCGCCTACACGACCGACATCCCGCTGCTGAGCCGTTGGGGCACACCGCTGCTCTTCGGACCCGGCTCGATACACGTCGCTCACACGCCTGACGAGTACATCGAGGTGCGCGAGCTCCGCGCCGCCGTCGAGTCATATGACCGGATCGTACGGTCCCTGCTCGCGAGTTGAGGCCATGAATCCTGTATCGAACGAGCGTGATCGCTCGCAGGTCCGCAAGCGGCCTGTCGCCGTGCTGGGCGCCACCGGCGCGGTCGGACAGACCTTCATTCGCCTGCTCGAGAATCATCCCTGGTTCGAGCTCGCCGAGGTCGCGGCCTCGGAGCGTTCCGCCGGGCGCAAGTACGGCGAGGCCGTGCGCTGGGTGAGCGGCGGCCAGGTGCCGGAGAGCGTGGCGAGCCGCACGATCGTCGCCTGCGATCCCGGTAAGGTGTCGTCTGACATCGTCTTCTCTGCGCTCGATTCGAGCGTCGCGGGCGAAGCGGAGCTGGCCTTTGCGGCGGCTGGAAAGCTCGTGCTCAGCAACGCGAAGAATCACCGCATGGCGCCCGACGTCCCGCTGGTGATCGCCGAGGTGAATCCCGATCACTTGCGCGTTCTCGAAACGCAGCGCCGCAACCGCGGTTGGCAGGACGGAGGAGGCATCGTCACCAACGGGAACTGCTCGGCGATCGTTACTGCCCTCGCGCTCGCACCGATCCACGAGCGATTCGGGATCACCGACGTGTTCGTATCGACGATGCAGGCAGTCTCCGGCGCTGGCTACCCGGGCGTTGCCTCGCTCGACATTCTCGGGAACGTGATTCCGTTCATCAACGACGAGGAGGACAAGCTCGAGACCGAGCTCTGCAAGTTTCTTGGCTCGTTAGGCAATGGCACCGGTGAGATCGTCTCCGCGCCGATTGCCGTGAGCGCCCACTGCAATCGCGTACCGGTGGAGAATGGCCACACGGTGTGCCTCTCGGTGCGTCTGCGGGATCGCGCCACGGCAGGTGAGGTCGAAGCAGCGGTGCACGAATGGCGTGGAGCTGGCGTGGCGCGCGGGCTCCCGTCGTCTCCGGAACGTCCCGTCGAAGTGATCGATGCCGCCGATCGGCCGCAGCCGCGCCGCGACGTGCAGCGCGGCGGCGGCATGACGGTCGTCGTCGGCCGCATCCGCGCGGACTCACTCTTCGACGTCAAGCTCGTGGCGATGGGTGACAACGTCGTGCGTGGCGCCGCTGGCGCGTCGGTGCTGAATGCGGAGTTGATGGTGAATTGCGGTTTGCTGCCGCGGTGACGCGTGATCGTCGTCAAGTTCGGCGGCACCTCGGTCGGCGACGCGGACGCAATTCGGCGTGCGGCGTCGATCGTCGCCGCGCGTCGCGGACGTCAGCCGATCGTGGTCGTGTCCGCGATGGCGGGAGTGACCAACGCGCTTCTCGCCATCGCCGAGCAGTCCGCGCGAGGACAGCTCATCGGCGCGATTCGAAGCGTCGAAGCGCTGCGCGAACGACACATGCAACAGGCGGAGCTTCTGCTCGGTGACTCGCCGGAGTGCGCCGAGTTGTGTAGTGAGATGAGCGCGATGATCGACGAGCTCGCGCACCTCACCGAAGCGCTGAACACCCTTGGCGACGCGACGCCGCGCAGCCTCGATGCGATCGCCGCCTACGGAGAGCAGCTGTCATCGCAACTCGCCGTAGCCGCATTCCGGAAATGCGGGCTCCCGGCAGAGCACGTCGAGGCGCGCGACGTGATGGTCACCGACGAGGCGTTCACACGCGCCGAGCCGAACACAGACGCGATCGCCGAAGCGGCCCTGCGCCTCGTCGCCCCGGTCGCTCGCGACGGTCGGATCCCCGTCATGGGGGGCTTCATCGGCGCGACGCCGCGCGGCCTCACGACGACCCTCGGCCGGGGCGGCTCCGACTATAGCGCCGCGCTCCTCGGCGCCGCGCTGCAGGCCGAGGCGATCGAGATATGGACCGATGTCGATGGCATGCTCACGGCGGATCCGCGCGTCGTCGAGGGCGCGCGCCTGCTCGATCGCGTCGGCTTTGATGAAGCGTCGGAGCTCGCGTCGTTTGGCGCGAAGGTGCTGCACCCGATGACGATCTATCCCGCCGTGCGACTCGGCATCCCGGTGCTCGTGCTCAACTCTCGCCGGCCTGACGGGAAGGGAACGCTCATCACCTTCGAGGCCCCGCGCCGCGGCGTCACGGCGATCGCTGGCAAGAGCGGCGTCACGTTGATTCGGCTCCGCACCCCGCGCATGCTCCTGAGCGAGGGGTTTCTTCGCACCACGTTCGATGTCTTCCATCGGCATCGCGCCTCGGTCGACGTGGTCGCGACGTCCGAGGTTTCGGTGTCGCTCACGATCGATGACGCGTCGCGGCTCGATGCACTACTTCCCGACCTGCGCGAGCTCGGCGATGTGGCGATCGAGCGCAACCGTGGGATCGTCGCCGTCGTCGGCGCCGCGCTCAGCGCGGGCGGCGAGCACATGGCGCGCGCGCTAGGCGCGTTACGCGACACGCCAATACACATGCTGTCGCTCAGCGCCACCGGTATCAATCTGACGATCGTGGTCGACGGCGAGCAGGTTTCGCCAGTAATGCGTCGCCTCCACGAGGAGTTCTTTCACGAAGGAGCGCCGGTCTCGTGACCGCACGTCGAAGACTCGCGCTGATCGGGCTCGGGAAGATGGGACGCGCGCTCGCGCAGCTGGCGCCAGAGCGCGGGTGGGACGTGGTCGCGACGATCGGCGGCGCCGAGAACCGCGACGCGCGCGGCGTCACACCATCGTCCCTCGCGGGCGCGGATGTCGCCATCGAGTTCACGTCGCCTAACGCGGCACCGGCGAACGTGCGCGCTGCCGTTGCCGCGGGCTGTCCCATCGTCGTGGGAACGACGGGATGGTCCGATCAGCTCGCGTCGATCTCGGAGCTTGTCGGCACACGGAAGGGCGCGCTGCTCACGGCAGCCAACTTTTCTCTCGGTGTGAACGCATTCGAGCAAATCGTAGCGGTTGCGTCGCGTCTCCTCGCCGGTGTCGGCGGCTTCGACGTACAGCTCGTCGAGACGCATCACGCGGCAAAGAAGGACGCACCCTCCGGCACGGCAATCTTGCTCCGCCGCGCCGCGGCGCCGCCATGGGAGCGCGAGATTCCCATAACGAGTGTACGAACCGGTTCGGTCCCCGGCACGCACGAGCTCATCTTCGACGCCGCCTTCGAGACGGTGACGTTGACGCACACCGCACGCGACCGGCGCGTCTTTGCGGAAGGCGCGCTCGTTGCGGCGGCGTGGCTCATTGGCCGCCAGGGCGTGTTTACAATGCAGGACGTGTTGGCGTCTCGAGCGACGCCGGGAGCATCATGAAATCGACTCGCCTCGCCGGCTGCGGTACGGCGCTCGTAACGCCTTTCGCACAGGGCGGAGCTGTCGACGAGCGGGCGCTGCGCTCGATCGTCGAATGGCAGATCGCCGAGGGCGTGCATTTCCTCGTCCCGTGCGGCAGCACCGGAGAGGCGGCGACGATGACGCCCGAGGAGCAGCGACGGGTGATCGAGATCGTGGTCGAGGTGACCAATGGCCGCGTTCCCGTCGTTGCCGGCGCGGCGTCGAACGACACGCAGCGGGCGATCGCGCTGTCGAAGGGGGCGCAGGCCGCGGGCGCAACGCATCTCCTGCACACGTCGCCCATGTACAACAAGCCACCGCAGCGCGGCATCGTCGCGCACTATCGTGCGATCGCGGATGCCGTGGACCTGCCGATCGTCGTCTACAACATCCCGGGCCGGACGGGGAGCAATGTCGAGGCGAAGACGACACTTGCCCTTGCGGCAACACCGGGCATTGTCGCGGTGAAGGAGGCATCCGGGAACCTCGGCCAGATCACCGACATTCTCCGCGAACGGCCTAACGAGTTCAGCGTCCTGTCGGGAGACGACGAGCTCACCCTGGCGGTGATGGCCGCCGGAGGTGACGGCATCATCTCCGTCGTGTCGAATGCCACGCCTCGCCTCATGAGCGAGTTGTGCGAGTGCATGCGCAAAGGTGATCTCGCCGGCGCCCGCGAGCGCCACTTTCGCCTCCTTCCTTGGATGCGAGCCGCGTTCATCGAGTCGAATCCGCTCCCGGTCAAGGCGGCGCTCGCGATGTTGAGAAGAATAGAAAACGTACTCCGGCTGCCGCTGGTGCCGATGGACGAGAAGCACAGCGCGATGGTCCGCTCGGCACTTGCCAATACGGGAGTTCGCGTGTGAATCGCGCGTTGACTGAGTCGGGAGCGTTGTCGCGCCGGATCGCGGAGCTCAGCGCCATCCCCAGTACGGGGTCGATGCCGGACGACGCATCGGACGTTGTCGAAGAGCTCATCCGTGGCCTCGAAGCGGGGACACTCCGCGCAGCCAGGCGGGACGAGCGCGGTACATGGCACGCTGTGCCCTGGGTGAAGCAAGGGATCCTGCTCGGCTTTCGTATCGCGCAGGTCATCGACATGACGGCGTACGTCACCGCGGGCGCGCCCGCGCGATTCTTTTTTTTCGACAAGCAGACCTTCCCTCCGCGCGGCTTCGACCTCACGGACGGCGTGCGCATCGTGCCCGGCGGCTCCGCGATCCGGCGCGGCGCGTTCGTCGCCCCCGGTGTGGTGTGCATGCCGCCGATGTACATCAACGTCGGCGCTCACGTAGGCCCGAACACGATGGTCGACTCGCACGCACTCGTCGGCTCGTGCGCGCAGATCGGCTCGCGAGTGCACCTCAGCGCCGGCGCGCAGATCGGCGGCGTGCTCGAGCCGGTGAATGCGGCCCCGGTCATCATCGAGGACGAAGTGCTCGTCGGTGGCAATTGCGGCGTGTACGAGGGCACGGTCGTTCGACAGCGGGCGGTCCTCGCGGCAGGCGTGGTGCTCACGCGTGGCACGCCGGTTTACGATCTGGTCAACGAGACCGTGTATCGTGGCAGCGCTGACCGCGCCCTGGAGATTCCAGCCGGAGCGGTCGTCGTACCGGGCGCCCGGCGGGTGAAGGGCGAGTGGGCCGGCGAGCAGCAGTTGTCCCTTCAGACGCCGGTGATCGTGAAATACCGCGACGAGCAGACCGATCTGGCGACGACCCTCGAAGCGTGGCTGAGATGATTCAGCGGCTCCCCGATGCTGAGGTGGCCATCATCGGCCTCGGCGTCATCGGCGGCTCGGCTGCCCTACGAGTGCGCGAGCGTGGGACGCCGCTGCGCACCTTCAGCACGAGTGCGCAGGACTGCGCGCTGGCCCGGGAAGCGGGGCTTGTCGTCTCGCAGACACTCGATGCGGCGGTCCGCGAAGTTGGCTTGGTGCTGATCGCGGTGCCTCTGAATCGGATCGCGCCAGTGGCGTCGGAGGTGATCGGCGCCGCGCCAGATACAGCGACGATCCTGCACGCGGGAAGTTTGCAGCGCCTCGAGGCGCTCGACGCGATTCCCGAAGTTGCAGCGCGCCTGATCGGCACGCATCCGATCGCGGGGAGTCATCGCAGTGGATTCGGCGCGGCGCGCGCGGACCTCTTTCGCGATGCCGTCGTGTATGTCGAGCGCCGTGCCAGCGCGCGCCAACGAGAGGATGCGGAGCTGTTCTGGAGTCTGGCCGGTGCCCAGCGAATCGCGTACGCGAATGCACCGGAGCACGACTCCGCGATGGCGTGGATCAGCCATCTGCCGCAGCTCGCGTCGAAGGCGTTGGCGGACACGCTCGCCGCGGCGGATCCGCGTGACATTGGGGTGTCGCCGGGACCGGGCGCGCGCGACACGACGCGGCTAGCGATGAGTCCATTCGAGATGTGGTACCCCATTCTCGAGCGGGCCCCGAGCGAAACCGTGGCCGCGCTCCGAGCCTTCGAGCTGAGTGTTGAGCGTTTGCGAATCGCGCTCGAGAACCGTGACTGGGAGACGATGCGGGCATTATGGGAACGAGCGACTACGTGGCGAGTGGGGATCGAGTCGCTGGCGGACGGATGATCGTCGCGGGCAGACTCCGGGTGCCGGGCGATAAGTCGATCTCGCACCGCGCGCTGATGCTCGCCGCGTTGGGCGACGGCACGTCGCGAATCACGCGAATCCTGGAGTCCGATGACGTCCGCTCGACGGCGTCAGTGCTCCGGCGGCTCGGAGCGGACATTCCCGCGCTCGCCGCCGACATGACGGTGACCGGGGTAGGTCTTCGCGGGCTGCGCGCACCGACAGAGTCGCTCGATTGCGGCAACAGTGGCACGACGACCCGATTGATGGCCGGCGTCGTCGCGGCGCTCCCCGTGACGGCGCAATTTGTCGGCGACGCGAGCCTCAGCCGTCGGCCTATGCGGCGCGTTGCCAAGCCACTGACGGCGATGGGCGCTCGCGTCGACCTGCCGCCGCACGGCGGCCTGCCGATGACCATCTACGGCGGCGCCTTGAAGGACCTGGACTGGGAGAGCGAGGTGGCGAGCGCGCAGGTGAAGAGCGCGATTCTCCTTGCCGGCGTCGTCGGCGGCGTGCGCGTCACCATCGACGAGCCTGCGCCTACGCGCGATCACACGGAGCGCATGCTCGGTGCGCGTGGGGTGGACGTCGTTAGGCGCGGCACGCGGATCGAGCTGGCTCCGGCCCATCGCTGCATCGCGGCGGCGGACACCATCGTGCCCGGCGATCCGTCATCCGCTGCGTTCTTCGCCGCGCTTGCCGCGCTCGCGGATGACGGCGAGATCACGCTCGAGGACGTTTGCGTCAACGAGACGCGCACAGGGTTCTTCGATACTCTCCGGGGCATGGGCGCTGAGGTCGAGTTCAGGCGCGACCGTCTGAGCGGCGGCGAGTGGATCTCGCCCATCGTCGTCAAGCCTGGTGCGTTGCGCGGGATTCACATCGGTGGCGAGATCGTTCCGTCGATGATCGACGAGCTGCCGCTCCTCGCTTGCGTCGCAACGCGCGCCGAAGGCGATACGGTGATCACGGGCGCGGCGGAGCTTCGGGTAAAGGAAAGCGATCGGATTGCAGCCGTTGTCGCCAATCTGCGCGCCGTGGGAGCGGACGCGTCGGAGCTCGAGGATGGGATGCGGATCGTCGGCTCGCGCTCGCCGCTGCGTGGTTCGATCCAGACGCATGGCGACCATCGGCTGGCCATGTCGTTCGGCATACTCGGTGCCCTGCCTGGTAACCAGATTCACATCGACGATCGCGAGTGCGTGGCGGTGTCGTACCCGAGCTTCTGGTCGGACTTGGCGGCCATCGCCGGATCATGAACGGCGCCCAACACGTCGTGATTGCGATCGACGGACCCGCGGCGTCGGGCAAGTCGTCGACAGCGCAGTGGGTCGCGCAGCAACTGGCTTTCCGCCACGTCGACTCGGGAGCGCTGTACCGCGCTGCCACGGCGGCGCAGCTCAGGCGCGGAACGGGCGAGGAATCCTGGACAGAGGAGGAGGTCTGCGAGGCCGCCCGGAAGGTGCGACTGGTTCCGCGCGGCACCTCGTTCACGCCGCTGATCGATGGGCAGTCCGTGGACGAGGAGCTTCGAGGCCTGGAGGTCACGAAGCACGTCTCGCGCGTCGCGTCGATGCCGCGGGTAAGGGATTGGGTGAACGACCGGGTGCGCGAAGCGGCGCGCGACCACGACGTCGTCGTCGACGGACGGGACATGGGCACGGCGGTTTTTCCGGACGCGACCCTCAAGGTCTTTCTCGTGGCGGACCCATGGGAGCGGGCGCGGCGCCGCCTCGTGCAACAGCTCGGTCGCAGTCCGACGGACGAGGAGATCGCCGAAGAGACCGGTCGGCTCGTCCAGCGCGACGCGCGGGACGCGACCCAGACTGTCCAGGCAAAGGACGCGATCCTCATTGATACGACCTATCTCACGCAGGAGGAGCAGGTCGAGCGAATCGTGGCCCTGGTAAAGGCCGTAACTCAGCGTGACTCCACAACTTCTGCCGTTGACGACGACTCAGGGCCGGGTTAGCTTACGTGGTTCACTTCGTCCGTTCCTCAGCCGGGACGGAGATTGTTAGAACACTCTCAACCCTCGGCGCGGCGAGCCTGAACTTCCGCGATTCCAGGAGATCACCCTCAGGTATGTCCGAACTGCAGACCCCGAATCCCCCAACCGGTACGCTGTCGGAGCGCGAGCGACGCGACGCAGTCCGCGGCCAGCTTCGTCCGCTTGCCAACCGCCGTCCAGAGCTCTACGACGAAGACGAGTACACCTCCGCCGACTACGAGCGCATGATGGAGCTCTATCAGGGCTCCATGGCGTCGATCGACGAAGGCGAGATCGTGAAGGCTCGCGTTCAGTCGGTCACCGACACCACTGTCGTCCTCGACATCGGCTTCAAGTCCGAAGGCACCATCGCGCGCGAGGAGTTCAAGGATCTCGAGCCGATCAAGCCCGGTGACGAAGTCGAAGTTCTCCTCGAGCACCTCGAGGATCAGGAGGGCGCGGTCGTCCTCTCGAAGAAGAAAGCCGACTTCATGCGCGTGTGGGAGAAGATCCGACTCGCGTACGAGAACGATCAGCCAGTGGAAGGCACGCTCGTCAAGAAGATCAAGGGCGGCGTTGTGGTGGACCTCATGGGCGTCGACGCGTTCTTGCCCGGCTCGCAGATCGCTCTGCGCCGCGTGCCGAACATCGACGAGCTGCTTGGCCAGAAGTTCGAGTTCAAGATCATCAAGCTGAACAAGCGACGTCGCAACATCGTCGTTTCCCGCCGCGTGATCCTCGAGAACGAGCGTGCGGGCAAGCGCGAGAAGCTCATGAAGGAGCTGCAGAAGGATCAGGTGCGCAAAGGTGTCGTGAAGAACATCACGGACTTCGGCGCGTTCATCGACCTCGGTGGCGTCGACGGCCTGCTCCACATCACGGACATGTCCTGGGGCCGCATCTCGCATCCCTCGGAGCTCGTCGCCATCGGTGCCGAGCTGGAGGTCAAGGTCCTGGACATCGACTGGACGCGGGAGCGCATCTCGCTCGGCCTCAAGCAGCTGCAGAGCTATCCGTGGAAGGACGTTGCCGAGAAGTACCCGGTCGGCACACGCGTCACGGGCAAGGTCGTCTCGATCACGAACTACGGCGCGTTCATCGAGCTCGAGCCGGGCATCGAGGGGTTGGTGCACATCAGCGAGATGAGCTGGACTCGGAACGTGCGGCATCCATCGAAGCTCGTTTCCATCGGTGAGACGATCGAAGCGGTCGTGCTCAAGGTCGATCCGAACGAAGAGAAGATCTCGCTCGGTATGAAACAGACCGAGCAGGATCCGTGGATGGTGCTGCCGCTCAAGTACCCCGTCGGGACGCGCATCAGCGGGAAGGTGCGCAACCTCACGAGCTTCGGGGCGTTCGTGGAGATCGAGCCGGGCATCGACGGTCTGATTCACATCTCCGACATGAGCTGGACGAAGCGCGTGCAGCATCCGTCGGAGGTCGTGAAGAAGGGCGACACCGTCGACGTGGTGATTCTCAACATCGATTCCGAGAACAAGCGGATCTCGCTTGGTCTAAAGCAGGCCGAAGAGGATCCATGGCTGCGCATTGGTGAGACGTACCCGGTCGGTACCGATCTCGCCGGTAAGGTCGTGCGCCTGATGGACAAGGGTGTCGTGGTCGATATCGGCAACGACATCGAAGGCTTCGTGCCGATCTCGCAGCTCAGCACCACTGGGAAGCAGGTCGCCAGTCCGGCGGACGTCGTGTACGAGGGGATGAATCTCGAGATGCGTGTGCTCGAGGTCGATCCGATTCACCGTCGCATCGTCCTCGCCGTGACGAACATTCCGGAGGATCAGCCGCCGCGGCCGGAGAAGCCGTCGGAGATCATCCCGATGGACGACACGCACGACGACGGCTACGGCAGCATCGACATCCCCGCGATCGAGAGCTGATGGAGTTAGGTGCTGGGTGTTAGGTGCTAGGTGCTAGGGTTAGGTGCTAGGCGTTGCTCTAGCACCTATCACCTAGGACCTAGCACCTTTTCTTATGACCATGCGTGAGAAACTCGAGCAGCTCGAGCGTCGCATCGCGGAATCGGAGCAGGGCGGGGGCGCCGAGCGCCTCAAGGCACAGCACGCGAAGGGCAAGCTCTCGGCCCGCGAACGAATCGATCTCCTGCTCGACAGCGGCTCGTTCGTCGAGTTCGACCGCTTCGTCGTGCACCGCTCGGACGACTTCGGGCTCGCTGACCAGAAGATCTACGGCGACGGCGTCGTGACCGGTTACGGTCGTATCGACGGCCGGCTCGTCTATGTGTTCTCGCAGGACTTCACTGTGTTCGGTGGCTCGCTCTCGGAGACCTTCGCCGAGAAGATCTGCAAGATCATGGATCTCGCAGTGCGGAACGGGGCGCCGGTAATCGGCCTCAACGACTCGGGCGGCGCGCGCATCCAGGAGGGCGTGCTCTCGTTAGGCGGCTACGCGGACATCTTCCTTCGTAACACCCTCGCCTCGGGCGTCGTGCCGCAGATCTCGGCCATTCTCGGCCCGTGTGCCGGCGGCGCCGTGTACTCGCCCGCGATCACCGATTTCACGTACATGGTGCGCGGCAGCTCGTACATGTTCGTGACGGGACCGAACGTCGTGAAGACGGTGACGCACGAGGACGTCACGATGGAGCACCTCGGCGGGGCGGATACGCATTCCCGCACGTCGGGCGTCGCGCACTTCGCCTTCGATTCGGAGCCGGCCTGTCTCCAGGCGATGCGGGAGCTCTTCCGCTTCATTCCCTCGAACAACCTCGACGATCCGCCGCGAGGCGCCGCCACTGACCCGCGCGATCGCCGCGATGAGCAATTGCTCGACGTCGTGCCCGACAATCCGAACAAGCCATACGACATGCACGAGGTGATCCGGCGTGTCATCGACGACGGCGTGTTCTACGAGGTGCAGAGCGAATTCGGCGCGAACATCGTCTGTGGCTTCGCGCATCTCGGCGGCTACAGCATCGGCATCGTCGCGAACCAGCCCGCGGTGCTCGCCGGCGTTCTCGACATCAATGCCTCGCTCAAGGCCGCTCGCTTCATTCGATTCTGCGACGCCTTCAACATCCCCATCGTAACCTTCGAGGACGTGCCGGGCTTCCTACCCGGCGTAGCGCAGGAGCACGGGGGAATCATCAAGCACGGTGCCAAGCTGCTCTTCGCCTACTGCGAGGCGACCGTCCCCAAGCTCACGGTGATCACTCGTAAGGCGTACGGCGGCGCGTACGACGTCATGTCGTCGAAGCACATTCGCGGCGACTTCAACGTCGCATGGCCAACAGCCGAGATAGCGGTCATGGGTCCCAAGGGCGCGGTCGAGATTCTCTTCCGGAAGGAGATCGCCGACAGCGGCGACCCGGAGCGTGCGACCGAGGCCAAGATCGAGGAATACCGGCAGAAGTTCGCCCATCCCTTTATCGCCGCGAGCCGCGGATTCCTCGACGACATCATCGACCCTCGCGACACCCGCCCGCGACTCATCGACGCGCTCGAGACGCTGCAGTCGAAGCGTGACACGAACCCGCCGAAGAAGCATGGGAACATTCCGCTGTAGTTGCACTCGTCACTGACTGATGTTCTCCAAAGTTCTCATCGCCAATCGCGGCGAGATCGCGCTCCGCGTCATTCGCGCCTGCCACGAGCTCGGCGTCCGCGCCGTCGCGGTGTACAGCGATGCCGATGAGCGCGCGCCACACGTCCGCGCCGCTGACGAGGCGGTGCATATCGGTCCCGCACCGTCGGCGGAGAGCTACCTCAAGGGCGATCGCATCGTCGAAGCCGCGGTGCGCGTCGGCGCCGAAGCCATTCATCCGGGCTACGGATTCCTCTCGGAGCGTGAATGGTTCGCGCGCGCGGTGCGCGAAGCGGGACTCGTCTTCATCGGTCCACCGGCGGAGGCGATAGCGGCGATGGGCAGCAAGACGGCCGCGCGCCAGCTGGCGATCGCGGCTGGCGTTCCAGTCGTGCCGGGAACGACAGAGGCCCTTCGCGACGAAGCGGACGCGCGCGCCGTCGCCGAGCGGTTCGGCTATCCGGTGCTGCTCAAGGCCGCGGCGGGCGGCGGCGGGAAGGGCATGCGGGTCGTCCGCGATGCCGCCTCGTTAGGCCCGTCGCTGGAAACGGCGCGGCGGGAAGCGAAGGCCGCCTTTGGCGACGACGCCGTGTACGTCGAGAAGTACATCGTCGGCCCGCGTCACGTCGAGATCCAGGTGCTCGGCGACACTCACGGGACGATGTTGTCGCTGAACGAGCGGGAGTGCTCGGTCCAGCGCCGGCACCAGAAGATGATCGAGGAAGCGCCAAGCGTGGCCGTCACGCGGGAGTTGCGGCGACGCATGGGCGAGACCGCGGTGCGCGCTGCCAGTGCAGCCGGTTACGTGAACGCGGGTACCTGCGAGTTCCTCCTCGATGCGAATGGCGAATTCTATTTCCTCGAGATGAATACGCGTCTCCAGGTGGAGCACCCGGTCACCGAGCTCGTGACCGGGCTCGATCTCGTGCAATGGCAGCTGCGCGTCGCTGCCGGCGAGCGCTTGCCCTTCAAGCAGGAGGAGATCGTGCCGCGCGGCTGGGCCATGGAGTGCCGCATAACGAGTGAAGATCCCGCCAACGGCTTCCTGCCATCCACCGGGCGCGTTCGCTATCTGCATCTGCCGAGCGGACCTTGCGTCCGCTGGGATGGCGGAATCGAGAGCGGCAGCGAGGTCACGCTGTACTACGATCCGATGCTGGCGAAGCTCATCGTCTGGGCGCCGTCGCGTGAGCTTGCCATCGCCAGGATGCATCGAGCGCTCTCGGAGCTGGTGATCGCGGGAGTGGAGACGTCGCGCGACTTTCACCTGCGGGTGATGGAGGACGACGAGTTCCGGCGGGGCGCGATCGAGATTCAATGGCTCGAGCGGCGGCTTTCGTCACTGCTCGAGGCGAAGGCACCAGAGGCATTGCGGCAGATAGCGGCAATCGCTGGGGCGCTGATCGCCGATCGGGAGCGCGGCGCCCCCCGGGGCTCGATCACCGCCGCGCCAAGCGCGCCCGCACCAGCCGCGGCCGCGTGGAAACGCGCGGCGCGGCTCGAGGGGCTCCGATGACCGCGCCGGCGATTGCGGGTGTCATTCAGTTACGAGTTCACGCAATTGCCGCCGGCGGTGATGGTGTCGGACGCAGCGAGGGTCTGGTGGTCTTTGTTCCCCGCACGGCCCCCGGCGATCTCGCACTCGTTCGAATCGACTCCGTGAAGCGCTTCGCGCGCGGGACAGTGGAATCCGTTCTCGAGCCGTCGCCCGACCGGGTGGCGCCGCCGTGCGCGCACTACGTCGTGGACCGGTGCGGTGGATGTCAGCTGCAACACATGAGCTACGACGCGCAGCTCGAGGCGAAGCGAATCGTTGTGCGGGACTCCTTGCAGCGTATCGCCAAGACAAACGTGGAGCTGCCCGCGATCCGTCCGAGCGCGAAGCAATGGCGTTATCGAAACAAGCTCACGCTGGCGATGCGCCGCGACGCGGACGGGTGGACGATGGGCCTCCACCCATACGACGATCCGGCAGCCGTCTTTCAGCTTGCGGATTGCCCGATCACCGACGAGCGCGTCGTTGCGTCGTGGCGCGAGGTCATGGCAGCGTCTTCGCTGCTTCCCGAGGCGGCTGAGCTTCGGGGAACCGTGCGGCTCGCTGGCGACCAGATTGTCGTTCTCGTTAGGGGGGGCACCGACTGGCCGCGATCCGAAGCGTTCTTGGAGAAGCTTGCGAGCGCGACTGCGCTCTGGTGGGCGCCTGATGGTGGCCGGGCCACACTGCTCTTCGAGCGCCGCGCAGCGCCGGCCGGGACCTCGTTTGGTCAGGTCAATGAAGCCGTGGGCGCGGCGCTCCACCGCCATGTGGTAGAGCGCGTCGCGGCTTACACGCCGAGAACTGTAGTCGACGCCTACGCAGGCACGGGCGAAACGGCGGCGGCGCTCGCCGAAGTTGGCATCCGCGTCACCGCCATCGAGGTTGATCGCGAGGCCGCAAACCTCTGCGCCTCACGACTTCCATCGGGATCGCGCAGCATCGTTGGCCGCGTGGAGAATCTGATCACGAACGCGCTGCCGGCGGATCTCGTCATCCTCAATCCACCCCGCATCGGCCTCCACGAGCGAGTGACGCGCGCGCTCGAAGCCAAGCGGGGGCGCGTGCGTGCCATCGTCTACGTGAGCTGCGATCCCGCCACGCTCGCGCGCGACATCGCTCGTCTGCCCAGTTATCGACTTCAGTCGGTGGAGACATTCGACATGTTTCCCCAGACGGCGCACGTTGAAACTGTTTGTGAGCTCGTGGCAGCGGCATGAAGTACAGCGTCAGCGTCAACGGCGAGAGCTACGAGATCGAGGTCGATGCCGACACCGTGCGGGTCGGCGACATCGCTTCGCGCGCGCGAATACTCGATCTCGATGGCCCGTCGACGCCGCTGCGCATGTTGACCATCGGCGAGGAGATTCATCGCGTGCAGATGCGTCCCGGCGAGAGCCGCGGCCGATACACGCTCTGGATCGACGGCTTTCGGTTCGAAGTCGAAGCGCTCGACGAGCGAACGCGAGCCATCCGCGAGCTCTCTGCCGCTACGGCAAAGCCGACGGGGCCGGCGCCTCTCGTCGCGCCGATGCCGGGGATGATCGTTCGCGTGAGCGTCGGGGAAGGCGACGCCGTGCAGGCCGGTGAGGGGTTGGTCGTGATGGAAGCGATGAAGATGGAAAACGAGCTTCGCGCCGCCGCCGCCGGAACCGTCAAGCGCGTTCACGTCGCGCCTGGTACCGCGGTGGAGAAGGGCGCGCTGCTCCTCGAGATGGAGTGAATGATGAGCAAGCTCGTCTCGTCGGCCGTCGCACTCCTCGCGCTCTCGCTCGCCGGCGAGGCGCTCTCGGCACAAGCGGCGCCACCATCGACAGACATCTTTCTCGCGCCGCTCCGGGTTCAGAACGGCAAGCCGGTGGTTGGTCGACCCGTGAACATCACCAGTCGCCCGGGCTACGATAACCAGCCGTCGTTCACGCCCGATTCCAGATCGGTGCTCTTCACCTCCGTCAGAGAAGAGGCGGAAGCGGACATCTACCGCTACGATCTTCGCACGCGCGCAACCAGCCGCATAACGAGCACGCCCGAAAGTGAGTACTCGGCGACGGTCTACGGCGATGGCACGCGATTCAGCGCAATCCGCGTCGAGGCCGATTCGACGCAACGCCTCTGGAGCTTTCGTCTCGACGGAAGCGACCCGCGCGTGCTGTTCGGCGCCATCAAGCCGGTGGGTTATCACGCGTGGGTCGATTCCACGACGGTGGCGATGTTCCTCCTCGGTCGCCCCAACGCGCTCGTCGTCGCGGATGTGCGTGGCGGCCGCGTCGACACCGTTGCCCGGGACGTCGGCCGATCGCTCGTACCGTTGCCCAGCGGGGGCGGCTTCTCCTTCGTCCAGCGAATGGCCGACAGCTCGTGGGTGCTGATGGCGGTCGATGTGCGCGGCTCAGGACTGGACCGCCGGACGACCGCGATGCCGCTGGTGCGCATGCCGCCCGATGCGGACTACGTCGTCTGGCTTCAGCCTGCGGTCGCGATCGCGGGCGCCGGAAGAGCGCTCTGGCTCTGGAGGGCGAGTGACAAGTCGGGCAGGTGGTCCCAACTCGCCGATCTCAGCAAATTCGGACTCGGACACATCTCGCGTCTCGCGTTGAGCCAGGACCATCACTGGCTGGCGATAGTGGCCGAGCCACCGTCGGGACGTTAGTTGCTGAGTTCGCGCGGCGGTACGCCGAGGAGCGCACGCGCGCAGCGTGCGCGACTCCATATCGACTTGCCGCGAGCGAAGCGAGCGGCGCTGTCTGGCGGTACGCCGAGGAGCGCACGCGGAGCATGCGCGACTCCATATCGACTTGCCGCGAGCGAAGCGAGCGGCGCTGTCAATGCGGCGAAGCCGCATTGACAGCGCCTAAGTCCTTGTCTAGCATTACTGTCTGCCAAAAAATGCCTATGGGCTGCCGAGACCCGGGTTGCATTACGCACCGGTGAGGCCAGTACTCGTATCCAGGTCAGTCAATGCGGACGTTTAGCGCGACACCGCGCGATATCAAACAGCAGTGGTTCGTCGTCGATGCCGAGGGGATGGTCCTCGGTCGACTTGCAACTGAGGTCGCGAAGATCATTCGTGGGAAGCACAAGCCCATCTTCACGCCGCACATGGACACCGGCGACGGTGTCATCATCATCAACGCGTCGAAGGTGCGGGTGACCGGCCGGAAGGCCGAGAACAAGGAATACTTCCGGCATACCGGTTACATGGGTCATGCGCGGTTCACTCCGCTCGGTACGATGCTCCAGAAGCATCCCGAGCGCGTGATCGAGAAAGCAGTGTACGGCATGCTGCCGAAAACGGCGCTCGGTCGCCAGGTGCTGCGTCGCAAGCTGCGCGTGTACGCAAATGCCGACCACCCGCACGTCGCGCAGCAGCCCACTCCACTGACCCTCAAGCACGCAGGTGAGAAGTAAGATGGCGGACACGCAGACTGTTCACGCGATTGGCCGCCGCAAGGAAGCGGTGTGCCGCGTCTATGTGAAGCCGGGCTCCGGCAAGTGGGACGTCAATGGCCGGACGTTAGGCGACTACTTCCCGCGTCCGTCGCACGTGACGTCGATTCAGCAGCCTTTCACGGCGACCGACACGCTGGGGCGGTATGACGTGAAGGCGAACGTCGACGGTGGCGGATCGACCGGGCAGGCGGGCGCGCTCCGGCTCGCCGTCGCGCGCGCGCTCGTGCAGGTGGACGAAGCGCATCGCCGCAAGCTCCGCGACCTCGGATTGCTCACGCGCGACGCGCGCGCGGTCGAGCGGAAGAAGCCGGGCCGTCCGAAGGCACGCAAGCGGTTCCAGTTCAGCAAGCGTTAATCTCCAGCAGACACATCACACTTCGCCCGAGTCGCGTGCTGGTGCCGAGCAATCGGTGGCAGGCGACGCTGACGGCGGGGGACGACTAACCACTCAGAGGTCCAAGCACGACATGCCTGACACGCAGCCTACGGTCGAGCAGCTCCTCGCGGCCGGTGTCCACTTCGGACACCAGACGCGACGCTGGAATCCCAAAATGCGTCGGTTCATCTTCGCCGAGCGGAACGGGATTCACATCATCGACCTTCAGAAAACGCTCCGCCAGATCGAGATCGCGCAGAAGCTCGCGCGCGACGTCATCATGCGCGGCGACAACGTTCTGTTCGTCTGCACCAAGCCCCAGCTGGCGCAGATCGTCCGCTCGGAAGCCGAACGATCCGGCGCCATGTTCATCACCGAGCGCTGGCTCGGAGGCCTGCTCACGAACTTCACGACGGTGAAGAAGCAGATCCGGCGCATGAAGGACCTCGAAACCGGATCCGAGGCTGGCGGCGAGTTCGAGAACTACACGAAGAAAGAGCAGCTGATGCTCAATCGTGAGTCGGAAAAGCTCAAGAAATACCTGCACGGCATTCGCTCGATGACGCGGCTTCCGGGCCTGCTGTTCATCGTCGATTCGAAGAAGGAGCGCATCGCCGTCAACGAGGCGAACAAGCTGAATATCCCGATCGTCGCCATCGCGGACACCAACGCGGATCCCGATCTGATCACCGTTCCGATCGCCGGGAACGACGATGCGATTCGCTCCGTGGAGCTGATCACGAAGGCGATCGCCGATGCGATCGTCGAGGCGCGGCAGTCAGCGCCCATCCGTGAGGAGACCGAGGAAGGCGAAGGGCAGACGACGTACAGCTCCGACCGCGGCAGTGAGCCTGCCGAGGAAGGGGAGCGGCGCCGTCGACGCCGTCCGCGCCGTCGTCGCGCGAAGCCCGAGGCGATCGCGGCGCGGCTCAAGGCGCCCGGCGAGGGTGATGCGGCGGAAGGCGGGGAGACCGGCGATACGACGGAAGGCGCGGACGAGGCCGAGTAAAGCCTCCCGGACGCGAGTAAATTATCTGACGCCGCCGGCATGAGCCGGCGGCGTTTCCACGACAGGAAGGCGGATTGGATATGGCTACGATGGTGAGTTCAAAGGATGTGAAAGAGCTGCGCGATCGCACCGGCGCGGGGATGATGGATTGCAAGAAGGCGCTCGAGGAGTGCGGCGGCAACATCGACAAAGCGGTCGAGCATCTGCGCAAGACGGGCGCGGCGAAAGCCGAGAAGCGCGCTGGGCGAACCGCCAGCGAAGGTGTGATCGGACATTATCTCCATCACAACGGGAAGATCGCCGTCCTCGTCGAGCTGAACTGCGAGACTGACTTCGTCGCGCGGAATGAGGAGTTCGTGCAGGTCGCGCGCTATCTGGCCGAGCACATCGCGGCGGCGGCGCCGATCGCGGTCGACAAGGACTCGATCCCAGCGGAGAAGGTCGAGCAGGAGCGACGCATCTTTGTCGAGCAGGTGAAGCAGAGCGGCAAGCCCGCGAACATGATCGAGAAGATCGTCGACGGAAAGATCGAGGCGTTTTACAAGGACGTCGCCCTGCTGCATCAGGCGTGGGTCCGGGAGCCGAAGAAGACGGTCGGTGACCTCGTGAAGGAATTGTCCGCGAAGACCGGCGAGAACATTCAGGTACGCCGTTTCGTCCGCTATCAGCTCGGCGAGGCCTGATCATCGAGACGCAATCAGAAGTTGCTAATCTCATGAGACGCGATACGGATCCGACGGGCGCGGAGCGCCTGTCCGATCTCCGGTATCCGCGGGTGCTTCTCAAGCTCTCCGGCGAGGCCCTCGCCGGAGAGAAAGGCTTTGCGTGGGACTTCGCGATCGTCGAACGACTGGCGGGCGAAGTCGCGTCGGTCGTCAAGGCGGGTGCCTCGGTTGGCCTCGTCATCGGCGGCGGGAATCTCGTCCGCGGTCGCCTCCTGTCGAAGGAGGTCGACCGCGTGACCGCCGACTACATGGGCATGCTCGGCACGGTTATCAACGCCCTCGCCGTTCAGGATGTGCTGGAGCGCAAGGGCCTCACGACCCGCGTCATGACCGCGATCCGCATGGAGGAAGTCGCGGAGCCGTACATTCGTCGTCGTGCACTGCGTCACCTCGAGAAAGGCCGCATCGTGATCTTTGCCGCTGGTACCGGCAATCCGTACTTTTCCACGGACACGGCGGCGGTGCTCCGCGCCATCCAGATGAAGGCGAACGTCATCATCAAGGCGACGAGCGTGGAGGGCGTCTACTCGGCCGATCCGAAGACGGATCCGACGGCGAGCTTCTACGAGGAGATCAGCTTCCGCGACGTCATGCTCAAGAACCTGGGCGTGATCGATCAGACCGCGATCACCCTCTGCAGTGAGAACAAGCTGCCGCTGATCGTACTCAATATCCACCGTCCGGGCGCATTCGTCGCCGCTGTCCGGGGCGAGCGCGTCGGTACCCTGGTTCGATGATGACAATTCCGCAAATCACGAAGGACATGCGCGCCGCGATGGACAAGGGCATCGAGAGCACGCGGCGCGAGTTCGGTTCCATCCGGTCCGGCAAGGCCTCGCCCAACATGCTCGACACAGTTCGCGTCGACATGTACGGCACCTCGATGGCGCTGAATCAGGTCGCGTCAGTGTCCGCGCCCGAGCCGCGCCTTCTCATCGTGACTCCGTTCGACAAGACTCAGGCGAAGGTCATCGAGAAGGCGATTCGGGAATCCGACCTTGGCCTCGATCCATCGGCTCAAGGAGCCATTATCCGGGTACCGCTGCCTTCAATGAATGAGCAGCGGCGCAAGGAGCTTGTTAAAGTGGTCCACAAGCTCGCCGAGGAAGGGAAGATCGCGGTTAGGCACGCGCGCACCCACGCGCGCGAAGCGCTCAAGAAGCTGCAGGGCGTGTCCGAGGACGACGTCAAGCACGCGGAAAAGGAGCTGCAGAAGGTTCACGACGATTACATCCACAAGATCGACGACCTGATCAAGGCGAAAGAAGCCGAGATCATGGAAGTGTGATCGCCCGGGCCGCGTCGCACGTGCCGGCCTTACCGGTGGAGCTTTCGTGTCGGAGCTGACGCGACGCGTTCTGTTCGGAGTCATCGCCGCACCCCTCGGCGTTCTCGTCATCTTTGCCGGAGGCGCGGCGCTGGCCGCGCTCCTCGCGATCATCTCGGCGCTGGCGGCATGGGAGTTCTTCCGCATCGCGCGCGGCTCGGGGCTCACGCCGCTCGAGGACGTGGGCATTCCCCTCGCGGCCGTCGTGCCGCTCTTCGTCCACGCGCGGTATCTCCGCTTGTACGAGCCGCCGCTCTCGGCGATGGCGCTCGCCGTTCTCGTGGTACTCGCCATCGCGCTCTTCGCGCGCGGTGTGAATGGCCGGCCGCTCGGCGCCGCGTCGTCCACCGTGCTGGGTGTGCTGTACACTGGGGGCATGTTGAGCTTCGGCTATGCCATCCGCTATCACCAGTACGTCATCGAATCCGTGCGCGTCCCGTTAGGCGGCGTGGCCGTGAGCGCGGGCGGGTTGTTGCTCCTGCTGCCGATCCTGCTCACCTGGGCTTCCGATATCGGCGCCTACTTCGTCGGCCGCGCCTTCGGCAAGCGCAAGCTGATGCCATCAGTGAGCCCGGGAAAAACCGTGGCCGGCGCGGTCGGCGGCCTCGGGGCCACGATCATCATCGGCTGGCTCTACGCGCGCTTCCTCCTGACGCCGACGACGCAGCTCGCCTTTGTGCGGGGTGGTCTCATTGCATTCGCCGCTCTCGTTAGTGTCGCGGCGCAGATCGGTGACCTCGTTGAGTCATTGCTCAAGCGCGAGGCCGGGATGAAGGACAGCTCGCACATCATACCGGGTCATGGCGGCGTGCTCGATCGATTCGACAGTCTGCTGTTCGTGCTCCCGGTCTCGTACGTGCTGTTCAACGCGCTGCTGGTGTGGGCGCCTCCGCGATGACGATGCGGCGCGTCGCCATCCTCGGCTCGACGGGCTCGATCGGTACCACGGCGCTGCGAGTCCTCAGCCGCCAGCGGGAGCGCTTCTGCGTGTCGGCGCTCACCGCGTTCAGCAACGCCGCGCTGCTGAGGGAGCAGGAGGTGGAATTTCGTCCCGCCTTTGTCGGGCTCGTGAACAATGGCGCCAGCGAGCACGCGGCTTGGGAATCGGGACGGAGTTGTCTCATCGCCGCGGCAACACGTGACGACGTCGACATCGTGCTCAATGCGGTGGTTGGAGCGGCCGGCCTCGACGCAACACTGGCGGCGCTCGAGTGCGGCAAGCGCGTCGCGCTCGCGAACAAGGAAACACTCGTTATGGCCGGCCACCTCGTGCATGCCGCGCGTGCGCGCGGCGGCGGCGAGCTCGTGCCTGTCGACAGCGAGCATAGTGCTATCCTTCAATGCATCACGGGGCGTACCGGTGTCGAGGTACGACGCGTGATTCTCACGGCGTCGGGCGGTCCATTTCGGCAGTGGTCGTCCGAGAAGATCGAGCGCGCGACGCTCACCGACGCCTTGCAGCATCCCACCTGGCGCATGGGCAGGAAGATCACCGTGGATAGCGCGACTCTGGCGAACAAGGCACTCGAGGTCATCGAGGCACACCATCTGTTCGGTCTCTCGTTCGATCAGATCGACGTGGTGGTGCATCCTCAGAGCGTCATCCACTCGTTCGTGGAGTTTGTCGACGGCAGCGTGCTGGCGCAGCTCGGTGTACCGAGCATGGAGCTGCCGGTGCTGTATGCGCTGACGCATCCCGAGCGGGTGCCGGACACGGGCGTTCCGCCGTTCGATCCGGTGGAGAGCTCACCGATGACCTTCGAGCGTGTACGCGTCGCCGACTTTCCGGCGCTCGCGCTCGGAGTCGCCGCGGGTCGGCGCGGCGGCGCGGCGCCGGCTGTCTTCAACGCCGCGAACGAAGAGGCTGTGTCACTCTTTATCGACGGACGCATTCGCTTCGGCGACATCCCGGGCGCGATCGAGTCCGCGCTCGAGGCGTTAGGCGAGTGGAATGGCGATTCACGCGACGCCATCCTCGCCGCTGATGAGGCCGCGCGCCGTCACGTCAGGACCCGGTTCCAATGCTAGCGATACTCGCCCCCATTCTCGTCTTCGGCCTCGTGATCTTCGTTCACGAGCTCGGACATTTTCTTGCGGCGAAGGCGATGGGTGTGTATGCGCCGCGCTTCTCGATCGGCTTCGGCCCATCACTCTTTCGAAAGCGGTGGGGTGAGACGGAGTACATCCTCGCCGCATTGCCGCTCGGGGGATACGTGAGGATGGCGTCGCGACTGGATGAGGACGCGGCGCTTCTCGAGGGCGGAAGCGAGACCGCTCCGAGGGCCGACAGTCCGGACTACGATCCGAACGCGATGATCCCGTTCGGGCCGCTGCCGATCCCAGAGCGACGGCTCTTCGAGAGCAAGCCGCTTCCCGCGCGCCTCTTGATCCTCATCGCCGGCGTCTCGATGAACGTGCTCCTCACGTTCGTGATCGGTGTCGGACTCGCGCTGCACTTCGGCCGCGCCGTAACACCAAGCCGAATCGTGGGAAGGGTCGTTCCGCCGCCTAACGCGCCGGCACTCGCCCAACTGCACCCGGGCGACACGCTCGTCGCCGTGAATGGGCACCGCATAACGACCTGGGAGGACGTCGACCAGAACATCGCGACGAGCCAGGATACCGTCGTCTTCCAGACGACGCGTGGCGTGGTCCGAGTCCCTGTCGGTGCGGCTGGTGGCCCATCGGTCGAGGACATTCTCGCCTCGATCGACGTGCACCGCCCGCCCGTTCTGGACACCGTGCTGCCTGGTGGCCGGGCGCAGGAGGCGGGCCTTCGGAGCCGGGACAGCGTCGTGGCAATCGATGGACAGCCCATCAGCTCGTGGGCTGAGCTCGTTGCAGTCGTCAACCGCTCGCCTGAACGGGTCCTTCGCTTCACCGTAGTGCGCCGCGGTCAAGCGATGGAGATCAATGTCGCTCCCAAAGCGACGCCCGACACCGCCCTCGGCACCCACGAGGTGAGAACCGTGGGAAAGATCGGCGCGGGCCCCTGGAACGGCGTCACGATTCGTGAGCCGCTGGGTCTGGGGGCAGCCATCAAGCGAGGCGCAAGCACCACCTGGTTCATGGGCGGCGCAATTGTCGACATCGTCAAAAGGCTCGTGACGCGCCGACTCTCCGTCCGGCAGCTCAGTGGGCCCGTGGGAATCACTCAGATGTCCGTCGAGGCAGCGCGCAGCGGCCTGGAGAGCCTGTTCGGACTGATCGCGCTGCTCAGCATCAACGTGGCCATCCTCAATCTGCTGCCCATTCCGATCCTGGACGGGGGGCAGATTCTCATCAACGTCCTCGAATCAGCGAAGGGGAAGCCATTCAGTCTGCGGACGCGGGAATACATCCTCCGCTTTGGCCTCCTCGCGATTGCGCTGCTCTTCGTGGTCGTGATGTACAACGACACCCACAGCTGGTTCGCGCGACTCGCAAGTTGGGTCACAAAGCTGCGAGGGTAGGGGACCCCCTAGCACGTAACCCCTCTCACTCGCTACTTTTACTGGCTCATCCAATCAGACTGACGAACGAGCCGCTTGCGACGCGGCGGGGACTCCACGGCATGGCTTTCAACAAGACCGCTACAGTTGAGAAGTATCGGATTTCGGAGAACGACACGGGCTCGGCTCGCGTGCAGGTCGCGATTCTCACCGACCGAATCAACTACTTGAACGATCACTTCCGCACGCACAAGAAGGATCACCACAGCCGTCGCGGCCTCCTCAAAATGGTTGGCAGACGTCGCCGCCTTCTGAACTACATGAAGCGCACCGACGTCGACGGCTATCGCCGAGTCGTTCAGGAACTCGGGCTCCGGTATTGATTTCGGATGAGCTACACGCACCGCGCGGGCGCAATCTATGCAGCCCGCGCGTTTGCATTTCTCTGAGGCCAAAAAAGCAATGAAGCAACGCGTCGAAAAGACGTTCGCCGGCCGTAAGCTCGTTATCGAAACGGGCAGCATGGCGAAACAGGCGGCTGGCTCCGCCCTGGTGCAGTTCGGTGAAACACAGGTTCTTGCCACGGTCACCGTCAGTGAGAATCAAAGCCCACTCCCATTCTTCCCGCTCACCGTCGAGTACAAAGAGCGACAGTATGCGGCGGGCAAAATCCCGGGTGGTTTCATCAAGCGAGAGGGACGTCCGAGCGACGCCGAGATTCTCTCGGCACGCATCGTCGATCGCTCGATTCGACCTCTCTTCCCGGAAGGGTTCAAGAACGAGGTCCAGGTCTTCGTCTACGTCATCTCCGCGGACCAGGAGAACGACGCCGACGTGCTCGCGCTGGTCGCGACCTCCTTTGCGCTGAACGCGTCGAAGGTTCCCTTCGCCGGTCCGATTGCCGGCATTCGTGTCGGTCGCATTCAGGGGAAGTGGGTGCTCAACCCGACTTTCCAGCAGCTCGAGTACAGTGACATGGAGCTCGTAGTCGCTGGCTCCGCGGACTCCATCGTGATGGTCGAAGGTGGCGCGCTCGAGGTCTCCGAAGACGACGTCGTCGAGGCGCTCGGCATCGCCCACAAGGGCATTCGCGAGCTGATTGCGACGCAGGAGGAGCTCTTCCAGAAGATCGAGCGTCCCGCGAAGATGTCGTGGGAAAAGGCGAAGCTCCCCGAAGGACTGGAGACACGCGTTAAGGAGCTCGCCGAAGGCCGCATCAGCGAGGCGCTCAATCAGAAGGACAAGCACACGCGCGTCGAGGCCGTGGAGCGCGCCAAAAAGGACGTCGCCGAGCAGTTGTTAGGCGACTTTCCGGACGCGGCGAAGGAGCTCCACACCTTGCTCGGTGACGTCGAATACCACCAGCTGCGCGGTCAGGTCCTGTCGAGCGGTCACCGCGTCGACGGGCGTACGCCAAAGGAAGTGCGGCCGATCACGATCGAGACGGGGCTGCTGCCTCGGGCGCACGGTTCCGCGCTGTTCACGCGCGGTCAGACCCAGGCCCTGGTCGTAGCCACGTTAGGCACGCAGAACGACGTTCAGCGCCTCGACAGTATCGATGAGCCGCAGGAAGTGACGAAGTCGTTCATGCTGCACTACAACTTCCCGCCATTCTCCACGGGCGAAGTTCGACCGGTCCGGGGTACCTCTCGTCGTGAGATCGGACACGGGAACCTCGCCGAGCGCGCGCTCCAGGGCGTTCTGCCGGCGTTCGAGGAATTCCCGTACACGATCCGCATCGTGTCGGACATCCTCGAGTCGAACGGCTCGTCGTCGATGGCGTCAGTTTGCGGCGGCTCGCTCGCGCTCTTCGACGCCGGCGTCCCGATGCGTGCCGCTGTCGCGGGCGTCGCGATGGGGCTGATCAAGGAAGGGAAGAAGTACGCGATCCTTACCGACATTCTTGGAACCGAGGATCACCTCGGCGACATGGACTTCAAGGTCGCTGGTACGGGCAACGGGATCACCTCGATCCAGATGGACATCAAGATCGAGGGTCTCGATCTGCAGATCATGAAGGAGGCGCTCGCCCAAGCGCGCGAGGCACGTCTTCACATTCTCGGCGAGATGGAGAAGGCGCTTGCGCAGCCGCGCACGGAACTGTCGCGCTTCGCGCCGCGCATCGTCACGATGCAGATCAATCCGGAGAAGATCGGAGATCTCATCGGACCGAAGGGAAAGACGATTCGCGGGATTCAGGACGAAACCGGCGCCGAGCTCACGGTCGACGATTCGGGCCTCGTTACCATCGCCGCTGTTGGCGGCGACGCAATGGAGCGCGCGCGCCAGATGGTGCAAGCGCTCACGGCGGAGCCGGTGGTCGGCGAGATCTACGAGGGTCCGGTGAAGTCGACCACTCCGTTTGGTGCCTTCATCGAGATCATGCCCGGCACGGAAGGGCTGCTGCACATCTCCGAGATGCAGCATGGCCGCACGGAGAAGACCGAGGACGTGGTCAAGAAGGGCGATCGCGTGCGCGTGAAGTTGATCGAGCGGGACGAGCGCGGCCGGTTGCGGCTCTCTCGTAAGGCGCTTCTGCCGGCGCCCGAGCCGGGTGAAGGCGGATCATCGGGCGAAGGCGGTAACGGCCGTACTGGCGGCGATGCACCGGGCGGCGAGGGAGAAGCGCCCGTCGAACGCGCCGCCTCGGACCGGGGCGAGCGCGGGGACCGGGGTGGGCGTGGTGATCGCCCGCGCCGTGGTGGTGAACGTTCACGCCGCCAGTGAGTCGCGTCGCCACACACTCGGAACGGGAGTTCCAGCGTAGCGTACTGCCGAACGGACTGACCGTACTCTCGGAGCACATGCCGGGAGTGCGGTCGGTCTCGTTCGGGGCCTGGGTACGTGCTGCGTCCGTGCACGAGAGCCCCGAGCGAATGGGGGTTTCACATTTGCTCGAGCACATGGTGTTCAAGGGAACCGAGCGGCGGAGCGCGAAGCAGATCGCCCTCGAGCTCGAGGCGCTTGGCGGGTCGCTCGACGCGTATACCTCGCGCGAACACACCGTCTATCAGGCGCGCGTCCTCGACGAGCATCTGCCGCAGGCGGCGGACGTGATCGCCGACATCGTGTTTCGGCCGACGCTCCGCTCCGACGATCTCGCCCTCGAGCGCAAGGTGGTGCTCGAGGAGATCGCGATGGTCGAGGACACCCCGGACGATCTCGTCTTCGAGCTGCATAACGAGGTGCTCTGGGGAGCACATCCGTACGGACACTCCATCCTCGGCACGCGGGATACGGTCAAGCAGCTCGGCGTTCGCGCGCTCCGGGAGCTCCACGGGCGCGCGTATCATCCTCCACAGCTCGTCGTCGCCGCGTCGGGCAACGTGTCGCACGATGCGCTGCTCAATGTCCTCCAGCGGACAGGCTGGGGCGACATCCCGCGTGGCGAAGGCGCCGTGCTCGTCACGCCCGCCGCGACGAGCGCGCCGCCGACAACTCGGCACGTGGAGCGAGAGGGGACCCAGACACACCTCGTGCTTGGCAGTCCCGGCCTTCGCTATGCCGACCCACGGCGCTACGCATTGGTAATGCTGAGCATGCTCCTCGGCGGCGGAATGAGCTCACGACTCTTTCAGCGCATTCGTGAGGAGCTCGGGCTGGCCTACTCGATCTACACGTTCCAGCAGTTTTATGCGGACACGGGAATGCACGGGGTGTACGTCGCCACGTCACCCGAGAGCGCGCGCCCGGCCTTCGACGCAATTCGCGACGAGCTTGCAAAGGTTGCCGACGCCGGACTGCCAGTCGACGAGATCGAGATGGGCAAATCCCAGCTGAAGGGACAGATGACGCTCTCGCTGGAGAGCGTCAGCGCGCGGATGTATCGGGCGGCTGCGGTCGAGCTATATGGCGAGCCGTATCGCACCCTCGACGAGACCTTGGCGCTCGTAAACGCCGTGACCGCGGACGACATCGCCAACGTGGCGCGGGAATTCTTCGCGCCGGAACTGCAAACCGTGCTGAGTCTGGGACCAGGTTCGATCACGTAGTCACGCCGTCGACCGGCGATGCGCGATGAGCGAGCGGCTCCGTTGAAAAGCGCGTCGATGGTAGTGACTTTTCATTGCTCCGCGGTCTCGCTCTTACACGATACGACATCTCTCCATGAAAATCGGCGTTCCGAAGGAAATCAAAACGAACGAGAACCGCATTGCGCTCGTGCCGGCCGGCGCGGAGCAGCTCGTTGCATCAGGGCATTCAGTGCTTGTGGAAGTTGGAGCGGGGCTGGGCAGCGGATTCTCCGACGAGATGTACACGTCCGTCGGAGCGCGGATTGCGCCCGACGCGGCAACGGTGTGGCGCGACAGCGAAATGATCATGAAGGTCAAGGAGCCGATCGAGACGGAGTGGAAACACATTCGCCGCGGCCAGGTGGTGTTCACGTATTTCCATTTCGCGGCCGACGAGCGCCTGACGCGAGCACACATGGACACCGGCGGGATCTGCATCGCGTACGAGACGGTCGAGCTCCCGACTCGTGAGCTCCCGCTGCTGACGCCCATGTCGGAGGTGGCAGGAAGGATGGCGGTGCAGGAAGGGGCGAAGTACCTCGAGAAGCTGTATGGTGGCCGCGGTGTGCTGCTCGGTGGCGTTCCCGGCGTCGCGCCAGCGAAAGTAGTCATCCTCGGAGGCGGTATCGTCGGCATCAACGCCGCGAAGATGGCCGCGGGCATGGGCGCGAAGGTCACGATCCTCGATCTGTCACTCGAGCGGCTTCGCTACCTGTCCGATGTCATGCCCGCGAACGTCGTCCTGATTCACTCGAACCGGCACAACATCCTGGCAGAGGTCGAGAAAGCGGACCTCGTCGTTGGCGCCGTGCTCATCCCTGGTGCCAAGGCGCCGAAGCTCATTCGCCGCGACGACCTGTCGCGCATGCAGCCAGGCTCGGTGATCGTCGACGTCGCGATCGACCAAGGCGGCTGTGTCGAAACGATGAAGCCAACGACTCACGAAAATCCCACCTATGTCGTCGATGGCGTAATCCACTACGGCGTAGCGAACATGCCGGGCGGTGTCCCGCGCACATCCACCCTCGCGCTCACCAATGCGACGCTGCCTTACGCGATGCAGCTCGCGAACAAGGGCTGGAAGAAGGCGCTGCGCGACAATCCCGCTCTTTTGAAAGGTCTCAACATGGCGGAGGGCAAGGTGACGTACGCGGCCGTTGCCGAGGCGTTCGGGCTGCCGTTCAGCGAGCCGGCAAGATTCCTGGATTGACGTCCTGGGAGAGGAGCAGGAGCGCGCGCAGCGCGCGCGACTCCCAATCAAACTTCGCGAGCGTCAGCGAGCGCACGCGGCATGCAATGCCGCGTGTTGCGCGACAGCGCAACGCGCGTCTCTCTCATTGCCGCGAGTAGATCGTGTGACGAGGCTCACCGATGTACAGGCGACGTAGGTTGCGTCAGGCCAACGCCTTGTACGTGCTCTCCCGCTCGACTACCTTAAGCTGCTGCTCCCTCCCTCAATCACGGTTCGATCGCTCCGCCAGCGGGCCGAGTGACGACTGAACGGACGACTGGATGCGCTGGCCCTTCTTCAAGGCGGGATCGCTTTTCCCCGCGAACGCAATTGGTGTCGACCTCGGCACAGCGAACACTCTGATCTACGTGAAAGGCGAGGGCATCGTCCTCAACGAGCCCTCGGTCGTCGCGATCGACCGCGAGTCGAAAAAGATCAAGGGCGTCGGGCTGGAGGCGAAGCGCATGCTTGGCCGAACTCCGGACGGCGTCATCGCCGTACGGCCGATGAAGGACGGCGTCATCGCCGACTTCGACGTCACGGAGAAGATGCTCCGCTATTTCCTCACGCTCATCATCGAGAATCACTTCTTCAAGGTGAAGCCTCGGGTGATCGTGTGTGTGCCCTCGGGTATCACCGAGGTGGAGAAGCGCGCCGTGCGCGATTCCGCGTTAGGCGCGGGAGCAAAGGAAGTGTTCATGGTCGCCGAACCGATGGCGGCGGCGATCGGCGTGGGGCTGCCAGTCGAGACGCCGACCGGCAACATGGTGATCGACATCGGGGGCGGCACGACCGAGATCGCGGTCATCGCGCTCTCGGGCATCGTCAGCGACACGTCAATCCGTGTCGGCGGCGACGAGCTCGACACGTCGATCGTTCAGTTCATGCGCAAGAATTACAACTTGCTCATCGGCGAGCCCACCGCGGAACAGATCAAGATCCAGATCGGCTCGGCAGCACCCGTCGGTGAGGAGCGGGAGATGGAGGTCAAAGGACGCGACCTCGTTTCCGGCATCCCGAAGACCGTGCGCGTGCACTCGAGCGAGATTCGCGAAGCGATTCAGGAGCCGGTGCAGGCGATCGTCGACGCCGTTCGCCGCGCCCTCGAGATCACGCCGCCCGAGCTCGCGAGCGACATTGTCGATCGCGGTATCGTCATGACCGGCGGGGGCGCGCTCATTCGCGGCCTCGATCTTCTTCTCAGTCAGGAAACCAGCCTGCCGATCCACGTCGACGAGGATCCGCTCACCTGTGTCGTGCGCGGCACCGGGCGGATTCTCGACGACGAAGAGAAGTACTGGTCGGTCCTGAGCACCTGACGGAGGGGCGGTGGCACGCGCCACACGGCTGAGTAGCCGCATCGATTTTCTGCTTTTCATCGGGTGCGTCATCGTCGCGCTCGTGACGCTCGTGCTCCCGCTGCAGATGCGCGAGCCGCTCGCCGAAGTGTTGCGTCGCTCCGTAGTAGCGCCGCTCGTGAATTTGCAGAGCAACGCGGAGCGGTGGCACACAGCCTGGCAGCTGAGCGAAGAGCGCACGGCGCGGCTCGACTCCGCGGTCATGCGCGGCTTCAATTCCGTCGCGCTGCAGTCGGAGAATGATCAGCTGCGAAAGCTTCTCGGTCTCGGCGCGCGGGTCCGCACAGGGTTCGTCCCAGCCGAAGCGGTGCACAACGCCGTTCGAGAGGATGTCGTGACGACGCTCACTCTCACGGCGGGCACCCGGGCCGGGATCAAAGTTTACAGCCCCGTTGTGTCGCCAGAAGGAGTGGTCGGTCTCGTGCAGACGGCCGATCCGTCCATCAGCATCGCGATTCTCTTCTCGCATCCGGATTTTCGCGCCAGCGCCATGTCAGGCGACGGCAGCTCCTTCGGCATCGTCTACCCGCACCTGCAACAGGGACTCGGCGGCACGGGTGAATATCTGCTCGAGCTCCGTGGCGTTCCGTTCCGGACGACACTCTCCGCCGGAACCATGATTTACACGTCCGGCCTCGGCGGCACCTTTCCGCGCGGCATCCCAATCGGCGTCGTGTTGCGGGAGATGAAGACCGCGGAAGGGTGGACGCGCACGTATCTGCTTCAGCCTTCGGTAAATCCGGCGAAGGTGAACTCGGTGATGGTGTTGATTCCTCAACGATCGCCGCAGCGGATGGACAATGTCTGGCAGATGGTTGCGCGCGTCGATTCGGCGACTCGCGGTGTTGTGAACGGCGCCGACTCAGTCGCGCGGCACGCGGTTGCCGACTCGGTGAAGCGCGCCGCCGCCGATTCGGCGCAGCGTGCGCCGACGGCGAGACCGGCGGCGCCAACGTCTGCATCTGCACGTGCCGACTCGACACCACGGCGAGCTCCTGTTGCCGCGCCTGCCGATACCACAGCACGTCCACGCCGGGCTAACACCGACTCCGCGCGTCCGGTTCGACCGGTGCGACGTGATTCGACTCGTCGAGATTCGCTTCGTCGCGACAGCTCGATTCGCCGCGACACGACGAGACCCGACACTACGACTCGTCGACGCTGATGAATTGGAATGCAGTACGAACGGCGGTCATCTGCGCGATTCTCATCGTGCTGCACTACACCGTGCGCCCGTTGCTCGCGTGGAATGCGTCGATCGATTTCCTGATCATCGCGCTCATGTTCGGCGCCGTGCGAATGCGGCCAGGCCTCGCCGCGCTCTTCGGCCTGGCATTGGGACTCGTGTCCGATTCGCTCTCTCCGGGAGCGTTCGGCGCCGCCGCCTTGGGGATGTCGATCGTCGGATTCGGTGCGTCGTGGTTGAAGGCGGTTTTCTTCGCCGACAATCTGGCGTTGAACGGCTTTTTCATCTTTCTCGGGAAGTGGACCTTCGATCTGATCTTCGTGCTCGTCGGACACCGGATGCACGGCGCCGAGCTGTTCATGCAGATCATCGTCTGGTCGTCATTGTCGGCCGCGATCACCGCGGTGGCCGGTGTTCTGGCGGTTGCGTTGCTGCGACCGTTGATGGAGGTCCGCACCGCATGAGCAGCTCGCTCCGCTCGCAGCTCATCTATATGGAGTCGCGCGCGCGTTGCGCGCGCCCCAGCTCCTCTTCGCGTACACGCTAATGGCGACGCGGAGAATCAACGTCGATTGGCCGCTCGTGCTGATCGCGCTCGCCCTGTCGCTCTTTGGCATTGCCACCGTCTTCTCGGCCGGTCAGACCGATGCGTTGACTTATGTGAGCCACGCATGGCGGGCGCAGATCGTCTGGTTCATCATCTCGCTGGCTGCGGCGTACGCCATTAGCCGCGCGAGCGTACGCCTCATCGAGTGGTTCACCGTGCCGCTGTATTGGCTGTCGGTCGTCCTGCTCCTGATCGTGCTCATTCCCGGCTTTGGGTCGGGTGCTGGTACGGCGGCGAGCGTGAAGGGTTGGCTGACGATCGCCGGACATCGTCTCGGTCAGCCCGCCGAGTTCGCGAAGCTCGCCGTTGTCTTGATGCTCGCGCTCGTCCTGTCGAAGAATCGTGAGGCGCCGAAGTCGATGCTCGACCTCTGGCGGCCTGGCCTCATCGTCGGGATTCCGTGGGTGCTCATCATGAAGCAGCCCGATCTCGGAACGGGTATCGTCTTCGTGGGGATCTTCTTCGGTATGCTGTTCTGGGCCGGCGTCGAGTGGCGACTGCTCGTCCTCATCGCAAGCCCCGTCGTGAGCTTGATCCTGGCCTTCAGCACCAGCGTGTGGGCGTCCTGGTTCTGCCTGTTCGTCGCGCTGCTGATCTGGTACAAGCCATACGTGTTCGAAGGCGTTTTGCTCGCGACGGCGAACGTGATCATGGGGGTCTTCGCCCCGATCGCATGGGAGCGACTAGCGCCATATCAGCAGAACCGACTGCGCGTCTTCTTGGACCCGTCGGTCGATCCGCGGCGGTCGGGATACCACGTGATCCAATCACAGGTCGCAATCGGTTCTGGTGGCTGGTTTGGCAAGGGTTACCTCAATGGTCCCCAGAAGCGACTCGCGTTTCTTCCCGCACAGCACACGGATTTCATCTGGGCCGTCGTCGGCGAAGAGCTCGGCTTCATCGGCGTCACGCTCGGCATGGTGCTTTTTCTCGCGCTCTTCCTGCGCGTCGTTCGGATCTCCGAGCGCGCGAACGACTCGTTCAGTAGTCTCATCGCCTTCGGTCTGCTGGCCAGCTGGCTGGTTCACGTGCTGGAGAACATCGGCATGACGATCAACCTCATGCCAATCACGGGAATCCCGCTCCCGTTCTTCAGCTACGGCGGCTCCTTCATGCTCGCGAGCTGGCTTGCGATCGGCATCCTCGTGCGTATTTCGAGCGAGGGGCGTGGTCGTACGGGGCAGATCGGGTAGAGAGCAGAGAGTCGAGAGTAGAGAGTAGAGAGTGGAGAGTAGGGAGTAATTCACCCTCTACTCTCCACTCTCGACTCTCCACTCTCTACCCCTCTACCCTCAGCCCTCAGCCCACGCCACCTTTCGCCCATGGCATGGTTCCGAAAGGAAAAGAAGCCCCGTCAGCCTCGGCGCGATCGGCTCGAGATCCCGGCTGACGTCTGGGAAAAATGCGAAGCCTGCGGCCACACCGACATTCGTGAGAAGTTCGAGCGGAACTTCAACGTCTGTCCGAGCTGCGACTACCACCGCCGAATTCGCGCGCACGAGTACTGCGCGCTGCTGCTCGACGACGGCACGATGGAGGAGCTCGAGGTCGACCTCCGGTCGGGCGATCCGCTCGGCTTTCCCGAGTACCCGCAGCGGCTCAAGAAGGCACTCACAAATGCCGGCGACGCCGACGCGCTGCTGGCGTGCTACGGCACGCTCGACGGCCTACCGGTCAATCTCTGCGTCATGGACTTCGCCTTCATGGGCGGCTCCATGGGCTCCGTGGTCGGCGAGAAGATCGCCCGCATGGCGCAGCGCTCCCTCGAGCGCAAGTTTCCGCTCATCGTCATCTCTGCTTCGGGTGGCGCGCGCATGCAGGAAGGCGTGCTTTCCCTGATGCAGATGGCCAAGGTGTCGGGAGCTCTCGCGATGCTCGCCGAGCGTCGCATTCCCTACATCTCCATCCTGACGAACCCGACCACGGGCGGCGTAAGCGCGAGCTACGCGATGCTCGGCGATGCCATACTCGCCGAGCCCGGCGCCGTCATCGGCTTCGCCGGACCGCGCGTCATCAAGCAGACGCTCGGGCAGGATTTGCCGGACGGGTTTCAAACTTCGGAATTCCTTCTCGATCACGGTATGCTCGATGCCGTGGTGCATCGCCGGAGCCTGAAGCGCACCGTCGGTCAGCTACTGCGGCACATGTCGGGGCGGCCCGCGGCTACGGGATGGGCGGCATCCTGAGCTCACGCGCGCCGGTCTCGGGACACGACACGGCGTCCCGATACAAGCACGCGCTCGACTATCTCTTCGCCCGCACCAACGGTCCCTTCAAGTTCGGCCTCGAACGGACGGAAGCGCTGCTGCGCGCGCTCGGGGATCCACACCGCGCATTTCCATCGCTGCACATAGCAGGCACGAATGGGAAGGGAAGCAGCGTCGCCACCGCCGAAGCGTTGCTGCGCGTCAAGGGACTGCGCGTTGGATCCTACACGTCGCCGCATCTGGTCGACTTTCGCGAGCGCATCACGGTCAATGGCGAGCCGATTAGCGCGGAGGAGGTGATCGGTTTCGTCGAGCGGTGGACGCCGACGGTCGAGTCGCTCGGAGCGACATTTTTCGAAGCGACGACGTGTCTCGCATTCGCCCACTTCGCGCGCGCCGAAGTCGACGTCGCCGTGATCGAGACCGGCCTTGGCGGACGCCTCGACGCCACCAACGTAGTGAACCCCGTCGCGGCCGGCGTCACCTCCATCGATTATGACCACACCGAATATCTCGGCGACACGCTCGAGAAGATCGCGAGCGAGAAGGCCGGGATCTACAAAGCCGGCCGGCCGGCTGTGGTGGGAGAGACCGACCCTGCGTTGCGCGCGGTGCTCGCGCGTGACGCGCGGCGTGCGGGCGCGACGCCGGTCCGCGTCGTTGCCGACGAGTGCTCCATAGAGAACGTGAGGGTCAACGCCAGCGGCACCACATTCACGCTCGATGCGCTCGGTGCCCGCCGGCAGATGACGACGCCACTCACCGGACGACATCAGGCCGAGAACGCTGCGTTCACCATCGTGTTGCTCGCGGCTGCCGGCGCGCCTTACGGGTGCACGCTCGACGACGCCGCGCGCGCGATGCCCAGCGTTCGTGTCGCCGGACGCTTTCAGCGTGACGGCCGTTTCATCTTCGACGTCGCGCACAACGCCGAAGGCGCGCTGGTGCTCGCCGACACGCTCGCGCTCGTGCAACCGAGCGCGCCGGTCGTGGCGCTGTTCTCGGTGCTGTCTGACAAGGACTGGCGCTCGATGCTCCGGAACCTCGCGCCGCGTGTCGCGCATTTCATTGCGACGATTGCGCCGTCAGCGCCAGCCGGTCGCGTCTGGAGCCTCGAAGACGTGAAGCAATTCGCCGATTCGGCCGCGTTGTCTCTCGAGACGGTGCCGGATTTCGACGAGGCGCTGACGCGCGCGTCGACTGTCGGCGAGACGACACTGGTGACGGGCTCCTTTCACACGGTCGGCGACGCGATGGCTCGCTTGCAGCGGTCTCCGCTATCCCGGTAGTTTGTACGGATGGCTCAAGGCGCCCTGCCCGGCTTTCGCGATTTCTACCCCGCCGAGTTCGCCCAGCGCGCCTATATCGCGCGTGTCTGGCGCGAGGTTGCGCGTCGTTATGCGTTTGTCGAGTACGATGGCCCCCCGCTCGAGCCCCTCGACCTCTACACGAAGAAGAGCGGAGACGAGATCGTCGGCCAACTCTACAACTTCACCGACAAGGGTGGTCGTGAGGTGGCTTTGCGGCCGGAGATGACGCCGACGCTCGCGCGCATGGTCGCCGCGCGTGCGAACGCGCTGCGCAAACCAGTGCGTTGGTTCTCGCTGCCGCAGCTCTTTCGCTACGAGCGACAGCAGAAGGGCCGGCTTCGCGAGCACTTTCAGCTGAACGTCGATATCATCGGCGAGAGCGACGTCACCGCGGACGCCGAGTTGCTGGCGGTGGCGATCGATATCATGGGCGAGTTCGGCCTCTCGCCCGCGGACGTGCGCGCTCGTGTGAGCGATCGCCGGTTGTTGCGCGCGCTGCTGCACCGGCTCGGCGTCAGCGAGGCGCAGCTGCCGGGCGTCTTTGCCGTGATCGACAAGATCGAGCGGCAGCCCAGGGAGGTGTCCGCGGAAAAGATGGCCGCGGCGGGGATGACCGTCGAATCGCGCGAGGCGCTGTTCGCGCTCATGGATGGCGTCACGCTGGAAGCGCTTCGCGCGCGCTACGGCGACACGCCCGACATCGCGGAGCGCATCGCCGATCTCGAGCGGTATTACGGCTACCTCGATGATCTTGGCGTCGCTTCGTGGGTCCAGCTCGACCTCTCGATTGTCCGCGGCCTCGCGTACTACACAGGAATCGTCTTCGAGCTGTTCGACGCCCAGGGCGAGTTCCGCGCGATCTGTGGCGGCGGTCGCTATGACAACTTGCTCAACGCACTCGGCGGCGTGGAGCTGCCAGCGTTGGGATTCGGGATGGGCGACGTGGTTCTTGGCGAGCTGCTCCGGTCGCGGGGCCTCGCGGACGCGCCGCTCGGCGAGCCCGACTTCTGGGTGGCCGCGACCGAGAACGGGGATCTGCGCGACGTGCTGCTCGCGGCAACGAGGCTGCGGCGCGCCGGCGCTTCGGTCGAATATGCGCTCCGCCCCCAATCAGTGAGCAAACAACGAAAGGCGGCATTCTCCGCCGGAGCAACGTACTTCGTAACGGTCGGCGCGGGTTTCCGCGAGAATGACGGTGTCGAAATCGACGAGGTTCAACGCGTGGAGGGCGCTGGGGCGAGCCTGGTGGATCGGCTCGCCTCGATGCCGCGAACGCTCGCCAGCGTCATCAGCCTCGTCCGCGATTCATAATTCTCGAAACTCGTTCACGATCAGCAACATGGCCGACGATAAGAAACTCACGGCACGCAGCGAAGATTTCAGCGCGTGGTACAACGAGGTCGTGCTCCGCTCCGAGCTCGCCGACTACTCACCGGTTCGCGGCTGCATGGTCATTCGCCCCAATGGGTACGGCATCTGGGAGCGCATGCAGCGCGCGCTGGATGACATGTTCAAGGAGACGGGCCACCGGAACGCCTATTTCCCGCTCTTCATTCCCGAGAGCTTCCTTCACCGGGAAGCGGCGCACGTCGAAGGCTTTGCGCCGGAGACGGCCGTCGTCACGCATGGCGGCGGCAAGAAGCTCGAGGAGCCCCTGATTGTCCGTCCGACGTCCGAGACGATCATCTACTCGATGTTCGCCAAGTGGGTCCAGAGTTACCGCGACCTGCCGCTCCTCATCAATCAGTGGGCGAACGTCGTTCGGTGGGAGATGCGAACTCGCCTTTTCCTCCGCACGCTGGAGTTCCTCTGGCAGGAGGGCCACACCGCGCACGCCACGCACGACGAAGCGGAGGAAGAAGCGCGCAAGATTCTGGGGCTCTACCGAGACTTCATGGAAGGTTGGATGGCGATGCCCGTCATCACCGGGCTGAAGACGGAATCCGAGCGGTTC
>JAJKIR010000134.1 GCA_021154325.1 Gemmatimonas sp. | reverse complement strand
GGCGATGGGCGACGGCCAGGTGACCGCCGATCGTGTGCGCGACGCACTTGGCCTCGTGCCCGAGGACGAGTTCCTCTCCATCCTCGACATCATTCTCGAGCGCCGTGCCGGCGAGGTCTTCACATTCGTCGCTCGGCTCGCCGATGCGGGCATCGACTTCACGCTCTTCCTCAGCGGCTTCGCCGATTTCGTGCGCGCGCAGCTCGCGATCCTCCTGGGTGGCGAGGTGCCGGATCTGCCCGAGCGCGCCCGCGCCGCGCTCGAGGAGCGTCGCTCGCGCTGGGCGGCTGCGGATCTCCTGCGCATGCTCTCCGCGATCGGCGAGCTCGAGCCGCGCTTCCGCAAGAGCGGGCAGCAGCAACTCCTCATCGAGACTCTCCTCGTTAGGTTCGCACTGCTCGATCGCACCGTCGAGATCGAGGATCTGCTGCGCGGCTTGAGCGGCGATGGTGGCGAGCTGCCGGCGTCGCGCCCGGCGCGGACTGCGCCGCGACCAACGGAGCCGCCTCGCGGCCGCCGGGACACCGCACCCGTGTTGCATAACGAGCGGCCAGTCATCGCCCGGCCGGCGCCCGTTCTCGCGGACGTTCCCGCTGCGCCTCCTGCCGCGCCGGCACCCGAAGCCGAGACACCATCGAGATCGGCCGAGCCGTTCGAGCTCGCGCGCGTCACCGGGCGATGGGACGATCTCGTCGCCAAGGTCCGCGGCGACGGCAAGCGAGTTCTCGCATCGGCGCTGGGTCACGCTATGCCCGTGGCGGTTGCAGGCGCCGGCGACCTGACGATCGAGCTCGATGAGCCAAACGACTTTCTCTCGCAGGCGATCGACTCGGCGCGACCGGAAATTCTCACTCTGCTGCGACAGTGGTTTCCCGACGCGCGCGCCATTCGCTTGCGCCGGAATCCCGAGCACTCCGCCGCGGCTCCGGCGCGCGTCACCGACGAGATGGTGCGCACCGATCGACTCAACTCCTTGCGCAAGCGCGACCCGATCCTCGGCGCTGCAATCGAGGCGCTGGATCTCGACGTGATCGAGTAACAAATCACCAACCACTCGCCACCAACCACCAGCCACCCACACGCGTGCGCGACTTCATGAAGATCCTGCAGCAAGCGCAGGAGATGCAGGGCAAGTTCCAGAAGATCCAGGAAGATCTTCAGAACATCACTGTCACCGGCACGGCCGGCGGTGGCATGGTGACCGCCGAGGTGAGTGGCACCGGGCAAATTCGCCGCATGAAGATCGATCCGTCGGTGATCAATTCCGCGGACCCCGAGATGCTCGAGGATCTGATCGTCGTCGCCCTCGCGGAGGCCCAGAAGAAGGCACAGGAGCAGGCCCAGGCGGAGATGGGGAAGCTCACCGGCGGAATGAATCTGCCCTTCAAGATTCCGGGGCTGGGCTGAGCGTCTAACGCGGACGAGGTGCTAGGTGCTACCTGCCAGGTGCTAGGTTCTAGGTGCTAGGTGCTAGGGGTTTCTGCCCTTCTAGCACCTATCACCTAACACCTAGCACCTCTTTTCGTGTCCATCATCGACGATCTCGCGTCGGAGCTCGCGAAGCTGCCCGGCATCGGCCGCAAGACGGCGCTGCGGCTCACCTATCATCTGCTCAAGCAACCGGCGGAACAGAGCCGGCGACTCGCCGAAGCGCTCACCACGCTCACGGAGCGCGTGCAGGCGTGCGAGCGCTGCTTCAATCTCACCGAGGGTGAGCTGTGCGCGATCTGCGGCGATCCGCGGCGTGATGCCTCGCTCATCTGTGTGGTCGAGGAAGCGTCCGACATCGGCGCCATCGAGCGCGCCGGCGAGTTCCGCGGCGTGTATCACGTCCTCGGCGGCCGGCTCTCGCCGCTGGACGGCGTGGGTCCCGAGAAGCTGCACATCGACGATCTCGTGAACCGCGTCGCGTCCCAGGAGGTGCGGGAGGTCATCCTCGCCACCAACCCGAGCCTCGAGGGCGAAGCGACCGCGCTCTACGTCCAGCGTCAGCTCGCCGACCGGCCCGTGACCGTCACCCGCATCGCCCGTGGCCTGCCGGTCGGAGGAGACCTCGAGTATGCCGACGGAGTAACGATCGCCCAGGCCCTGGCGGCCAGGAGGAGCATGTGAGGAGGACGGGAAGGGGCCGGTCAGAATGGGCTGACGCGAAAGCGGTGACCGGAGGGTTTCTTGGCGGTCTTATTATCGGCCTGCTGGTCTGGAGTACCCAGATCCGGCGGTGCCGTCGTGACCTGTTCAGCAAGAGTCCCGTCCGCCGTCTGGCGGCGCTCGGCTACATCGGCGGGCGTCCCGGCGTGGATGCGGCGCGCCTGCTCACAGAGTACGTGAGCTGGGAGCGACGACCAGGACTTCGTCGTCGTGCCGAACGGTTGTTGCGGCGCATGCAGTCACAACTCGGTTGAGTGCGCGGCTGCCGCGCATGAGGGGAATCAGACGTGCTGCGAGCGCGAGCCCGCAGCTTTCATCCGGCAGGGACGAATGCCCGTTGGCGCGGCAAGTTGGTCGTTCACCGAAGATGATTTCGGCGCGATCACGAAATCACTCGAGCGCTTTCTATTCGACAGCAATGCACGGTGTGCATTGCTGGTGGATCGAAGCGGCCAGCTCGTCGCGACAGTCGGCGAACAGCCCAAGTTCGATCCGACGGCGTTCGCCACGCTCACCGCGGCCGACTTCAGCGCCAACGACCAGCTCGCGAAGCTGATCGGCGAGAACGATTTCAACTCGCTCTTTCACCAGGGCGAGAAGGAATCGATGTACCTCGCCGACATCGCGCGCCGCGTGATCCTCGTCGTCCTCTTCGACAACCGTACCACGCTCGGTCTCGTGCGCTTGAAGATGAAAGCCACTGTGGACGAGCTCTCGAAATTCTTCGAGGAAGTGTTCAAGCGCGGCGCGAACGACGCCTCAAAGCCCAACATTCTCGCCGGCGCCGACGACGAGATCGACAAGCTGTTTCAGTAAGGGAGAATGACAGCATGTCGATGATCAATTACGCCTCGCGCGAGATCAACTGTAAGATCGTGTACTACGGCCCCGGGCTCGGAGTAAAGACCACGAACCTGGAGCACGTGTACGGCAAGGTCTCGCCCGATACGCGGGGGAAGCTGATCTCCCTTGCCACGGAGACCGAGCGCACGCTCTTCTTCGATTTCCTGCCCGTCGATCTCGGAACCATCCGCGGCTTCAAGACGCGCTTCCATCTCTACACCGTGCCTGGCCAAGTGTATTACAACGCCAGCCGGAAGCTCATCCTCAAGGGCGTCGACGGTATCGTCTTCGTCGCCGATTCGCAGATCGAGCGCATGGAAGCGAACCAGGAAGCGATGCAGAACCTGTACGACAACATGTCGGAGTACGGCTACGACCTCACGCGCATGCCGTTCGTGATCCAGTACAACAAGCGCGACCTCCCCAACGCAGCGCCAATCAGGGATCTCCAGTCCGCGCTCAATCCGGGGTGGGAGATCTCGGATCCATCGCGCATGCGCGTCACCGCCAATCCGTTCCGCTCCGGCGAGAATCTCGTCGAGCAGCTGCAGACCGGTGAATGGGTGGAGCACGCGCCCTATTTCGACGCCGTCGCAGTAACGGGAGAGGGTGTCTTCGATACCCTCAAGGCTGTCAGCAAGCTCGTTCTGAAATCGCTGGCGTGAGAGCAGCAGGCAGTTATCGGCTATCAGCTATCAGGTCATCGGACTAGAATTCAGGAGTGATGGCCCGTGCTTTCGGCGCCCTCGACTGATAGCTCCAAGCAGATAACTGATAGCTGCCGTTAATGAATCTCCCGAATGCGCTGACGGTTGGCCGCATCGCGATCACCCCGCTGATCGCCGTCCTGCCGTTCGCTCCCGCGACGACGCCCCGCGTGCTCGCATTCGTGCTCTTCCTCGTCGCCGCGATCTCCGATTACGCCGACGGTGTCCTCGCCCGATCACGGAAGCAGGAGACGACGCTCGGCAAGCTGCTGGACCCACTCGCCGACAAGCTCCTCCTCGTCGGCACATTCGTACCAATGTGGGCGCTGATGCAGAGCACCAATGGCGCGTTCTCCAGCTCCTCCTTCGGCACCTCGGAGCTGACGCCGCGGTCGCTGCCCTTCATAACCCCATGGGGTGACGTCACCCTGCCATGGTGGATCGTGCTCATCGTCCTCGGTCGCGAGCTGGCGATGACGATCTTTCGTCAGGCGGCGGCGAGGCGTGGCCTGGTCATCGCGGCCATCGGACCAGCGAAGGTGAAGACGGGCTTCCAGCTCGTGTGGCAGGGCGGGGCATATCTCTGGTTCGCCGTCGCCACCGCCGCGCTGCGCCATCAATGGCAGGGGGCCCTCTGGCATGGTACCGCGCTCTTCATCGGCACCGCGGGCACCATCCTGATGAGCATCGCGGTGCTCCTCACGCTGTATTCGCTCTGGCTCTACGTCAGCCGCTATGGCCGCGTCTTCACGGAGAGCCGCGCCCGAGGGTGATGGACGTCGAGCTCATCACCGTCGGCGACGAGCTCCTGCTCGGCTTCACGATCGACACCAACGCGGCGCACCTCGCTCGCGAGCTCGCGGCTATCGGCATCGGCATTCGCCGGCGTGGCACCGTCGGTGACGTTGCGGAGGACATCGCGACGGCCGTGCGCGAAGCGCTGGATCGCACCGGAGCCGTAATCACGACCGGCGGCTTGGGGCCGACGAGCGATGACCTCACGAAGCCCTCGATTGCTGCGATCTTCGGTCGCGGCATGCGACGGGACGAGGAGCACGTCGCGTGGATGGAGCAGCGATGGCAGCAGCGTTTCGGCAGGAAGATGCCTGAATCGAATCGCGCCCAGGCGATGCTTCCCGAGGGCGCCAGGAAGCTCACCAACAACCACGGCTCCGCACCGGGAATCTGGCTCGAGGACGATCGCGGGCGCTGGGTGGCGATGCTGCCCGGGGTACCGCGTGAGATGCGCGGCATGCTCGCCGATACACTGCTTCCAATTCTGCAGCAGCGTGTCTCGAGAGATGGGCATCCCACCGTCGTCCGGTCGCGCACCCTTCGCACTACGGGCGTCGCGGAATCGCTGCTCGCGGATCAGATCGACCCCATTCGCGAGAGCTTGGGACCGATCAGCCTCGCGTATCTGCCGGCGCCCGACGGTGTGGATCTGCGCCTCACGATTCGCGGCGTCGACGCCGCGCGCGCCGACGGCATTCTCGACGCCGCCTCGAGCGTCATTCGCGATCGGCTCGGGCGCTCCATCTACGCGGAAGGCTCGACCGACCTGGCTGAAGTCGTCCTCGACCGATGCCGTGCGCTCCACCTCACCATCGCCGTGGCCGAGAGCTGCACCGGCGGACTACTCGGGGCACGGCTGACCGCAATTCCAGGGTCGAGTGATGTCGTCCTCGGCGGCATCATCGCGTACGCGAACGACGTCAAGCGCGACCTGCTTGGCGTCGATCAGCAGCAGCTCGATGCGCATGGAGCAGTGAGTGAGGAGGTCGTGCGACAGATGGCGGAGGGCGCCCGCGCTCGTCTGGGCGCATCGATCGGCATTGGCATCACGGGAATCGCCGGACCGGGCGGGGGAACGCCCGAGAAGCCGGTCGGAACCGTCTGGGTCGCCCTGGCGCACGAACAGGAAACTCGCGCGTTGCAGCTGCGGCTCATCGGCGACCGGGACGAGGTCAGGCGCCGCGCCACTCAGAGCGTGCTCGAGCTCGTGCGTCGCACTCTTTCGGAAAAAGACTGATCTCGATCGGCAAGGTGCAGCACGGAGGTTGCACCCTTCGCCTACCCCGACCAACTTTTCTCACAGCGGCACGCTCGCGTTTGCTATCGATCGTTCGCGCCTTCGCGCGTCGAGATGCGAGCGCTGCTCGCGAGGACCATTCGAGATGAAGCGTTCAGACAAGGATCCCGCACGTCGCGCCGACAGTGACTCGGGCGACGCGATGACTGACGATTTTGTGCCAGCCGTCAGCGACGAGGCAGCCGGTGACGCGCCTGACGACGCGGCCACTGATGCGTCTGCAACCGACGACGCATCGTCGAGCACTGCCGGAAAAGACACGGAGCGCATGCTCGCCGAACAACACGAGAAATATCTGCGGCTCGCCGCGGAGTACGACAACTATCGCAAGCGCTCGGTGCGCGAGCGGCAGGAAGCGTCGCACCGCGGCCAGGCCGACATGCTTCGCGGGTTGCTCGACGCCCTCGACGACCTAACGAGGTTCGCCCACGTCGATCCCGCGACGACCGACACCAAGACCGTCGTCGACGGCGCCGCGATGGTCGAGCGCAAGATGCTGAAGTCGCTCGCGGGTATCGGGCTCGAGATCATCAATCCCATCGATCAGACCTTCGATCCGTCGCACATGGAGGCCGTCGCGACCGAGCCCGCGCTCTCGCGCGAAGACGACCACGTGGTCGCGAAGGTCTATCAGCAGGGCTACCTCTTCAACGGCCAGCTGCTCCGTCCCGCGCGCGTTGTCGTGAAGCAGTGGAACGCTTGAGGACGTACTGAGCGCCATGGCGCAAAACAAAGACTTTTACGCGGTTCTCGGTGTATCCGCGTCCGCGTCGCAGGACGACATCAAGAAGCAGTATCGAAAGCTCGCGGCCCGCTATCACCCGGACAAAAACCCGAACGACGCGAAGGCGGCCGACCGCTTCAAGGAGATCTCCGAGGCCTATCAGGTGCTCGGCGACGCAGATCGGCGCAAGCAGTACGACCAGATGCGCCAGCTGGGTGCCTTCGGCGGCTTCGGCGGCGGCGCGCGTCCTGGTGCGCGACCGGGCGCGGGTGCGCCTGGAGCCGGCGGCTTTCCAGGTAGCGGCAATTTCAAGTTCGAGGACCTTGGTGACCTCGGTGGGCTCGGCGGCCTGGGAGACATCTTCAGCTCGATGTTCGGCGGCGGTGCCACGGGCGGCACACGCGCGCGCAGTCGCGGACCGGAGCGCGGCCAGGATGTCGAGATGCAGCTCGAGGTACCGTTCCGCGCCGCCGCGTTAGGCGACAAGATTCCGGTGGAGCTCGAGGTCAACGAGGAGTGTCCGACCTGTCACGGCTCTGGGGCGGCGCCCGGCGCAAAGCTGCAGACCTGTCCCGAGTGCAGTGGACGTGGAACGATCTCCTTTGGACAGGGGGGATTTGCCGTTCAGCGACCGTGTCCGATGTGCCTGGGACGCGGGCAGGTGCCCACCGAGCGCTGTCCGACCTGCAATGGAGTTGGCGAGGTCCGAACACGTAAGACCGTTCTGATTACCGTACCACCCGGCACCGATACCGGTACCCGCATTCGGCTCAAGGGCCAGGGTGGCCGCGGCCAGCACAACGGCCCGCCAGGTGATCTCATCATCACGTTTCAGGTCATGCCCGATCGGTTCTTCCGCAGGGAGGGGTTGGACGTCATCGCTCCGGTGCCGATCAACATCGCGCAGGCGACCTTGGGCTCCCGCATCAGCGTCAAAACCCTCGACGGCAAGCGCGTCGCGATCAAGATCCCGCCCGGTACCTCGAATGGGAAACGCTTCCGGGTGCGAGGTCAGGGGCTCGAGAAGGACGGTGCCAAAGGCGATCTGATCGTGCAGGTGGACGTCCAGGTCCCCGAGAAGCTCACCGAGGATCAGGAGCGCGCCATGAAGGAGTTCGCGGAGGCGAGCGGCCTGAAATACTGAGCCCGGAGCACTTGCGGGAGCACGGGGCGGGCTGTCCATTGCAATACACGACACGACAGCCTGGCAGGCTGCCGCGATTGCGACGTTTCCGCAGGAGCAAATCCGTATGCCCTCTCCTTCCGTCGTTCACCACGCGAGCGGTGCACTCGATTTCACTGACGCCAGTGGAACCGTCTGGACCGTCTCCGAGATCGCTCGCCTCGATTTCTCGGAGCGGCTGATGGCGCTTCTCCCGCACCCGGAGCGGCGGCAGGGATGGCTTCTCTTCGAGTCGCAGTTCGGTGAGCGGCGGCGCCACACGCCCATTCCGGAAGGTTGGCGCAGCTTCTCCGCGTCGTCTCTGGAGGAATGCGTCGCCGCGGCCGTGCGGTCGAGCGTCGCCGAGCAGCGCCGTCGCGAGGACCAGGATCGTTAGGCGATCTTCCTCGGCCTAACGACTCGGATTTCAGGCAGCGAGGATCGGGAGCGCTGCTCGCGCGCGGCGTGCGCTTTCGATGATCCCGCCGCCGAGCACACGCGTCTCGTCATAGAGCACGAGCGACTGGCCTGGCGTTATCGCCGCCACCGGCTCGTCGAGCGCCAGCTCGATCTCGTCCTGCGCAATCCGCAGGATCTCCGCCGCCGCCGGCGTCGCCCGATGCCGGATCTGGACGAGAACGTTCGCGCCGAGGACCGGTGCGTCCCCGAGCCAGTTCAGCTCCCGCGCCACGACGCCACGTCCGAGCAGCTCGGCGCGTGGTCCAATCACCACCGCCCGCTCGGCGGGCCGAATGTCGACGACGTACATCGGCTCGCGGAAGCCGCCCGGCAGCCCCCGCCGCTGACCGATCGTGTATCGCGCGTAGCCCTGATGCGTTCCGACCTGTCGGCCATTCGTCAGCACCAGCGGACCGGCCGACAGCGCAGG
>JAJKIR010000133.1 GCA_021154325.1 Gemmatimonas sp. | reverse complement strand
GACGAGTTCGCCGGGAACTGCACGATCGACTCACTCAGCACCTTCGATCCGCTCGAGCAGCACAGCCCATTCCGTACCGGTCATCGCCAGAAGCTCGGCGGGTCGGTCTCGGGCGGAGTGCCGGCGTCGACCTACTTCGTGTCGGCGGACGCCGAGCAGGAGGCGGGCGTTTACACGACGAGCAATCTCGCGAAGCTGAATCTCCGCGGTAACGTGAGCGCGCACCCGACGGACAAGGTCGACCTGAACATCGCGACCGGGTTCCTGCGCAGCCAACTGCAACTGCCGCAGAACGACAACAACTACTACGGCGCGATCTCCAACGGACTCGCCGGCTGGCCGGGAGACAATCCGATCACGCCGCAGAATCCGAACGGCAACAACGGATACAATCCCGTCCCGCCGCAGCAGTTCGACAATATCGACACGCGGCAGCTCGTCAACCGCTTTACCGGTGGCGCGAACGGCGCGTGGCGTCCGTACTCGTGGCTGTCCGGCAACGCCACGTTGGGCATCGACGTCGTGAACCGCTCCGATGAGCAGACGATCCCGCCGAACATGGTCTTCTTCTCGAACGACAACCTCGGCAGCCGCACGGCGAACCGGTTCCAGATCGTCAACATCACGAGCAATTACTCGCTCACCGGTCGGTACCACATCCTGTCCTCGCTCGAAGGCGTGACACAGGCCGGCTATCAGTATCAGCAGGCACAGAGTCGCGGCACCGAGGCGTTCGGGCGCACCCTCACGTCCGGCAGCGGGTCGTTAGGCGGAACGGTGAGCGACAAGACGATCGACGAGACGACGATCGACAACAAAACCGTCGGCGGGTTCCTCTCGCAGCAGCTCAACTGGAACGAGAAGCTCTACGTAACACTGGCGTTGCGCGGAGACAAGAACAGCGCCTTCGGGCACAATTTCGGCTACATCAATTATCCGTCGGCGTCGGCGTCATACGTCGTCACCGAGGGTGGCACGACGCTCAACCAACTCCGACTGCGCACGGCCTACGGCGAGTCGGGGCTCCGGCCCGGCGTGCTCGACGCCATCGCGTACTTCACGGCGGCGCCGGCGCGCCTCGACTCCACGAGCCAGGCCGGCGTGACGAGCGGCAACCTCGCGAACCCCAACCTCAAGCCGGAGCGCACGCGCGAGTACGAGGTCGGCTTCGACGCCGGCTTCTTCCGCGACCGAGCGTCGATCGGCGTCACGTACTACGACAAGCGGTCGCGCGACGCCCTCGTGCTCGTGCCGCTCGCCCAGTCGTTAGGCGGTCCGTCGAGCCAGTTCCAGAATCTCGGCTCGGTCACGAACAAGGGCCTCGAGATCACGCTCAACATGACGCCGCTGCAGATGAACAACGCGGTGCTCGGGCTCACGCTCACCGGGTCCGGCAACCGCAATCGCGTCACCAACCTCGGTGGCCAGCCACCGATCCTCTTCGGCTACTCCCAGCGGAACGTCGCGGGCTTCCCCCTCGGCGGCTACTGGGGCACGACCGTCGACAGTGTGAAGGTCGATGCGAATGGCGACGTGACTCCGGACAACGTTTTCTTCAGCACCGATCCGGACAAGTATCGCTATCTGGGCAGCTCACTGCCGTCGCGCCAGGGCTCGTTGCTCGGCGACCTGACACTGTTCAAGTATTTCCGCTTCTCGACGCTCTTCGAGTACCGCGGCGGCTACAAGCTGTACAACAGCAGCGAGCAGTTCCGCTGCTTGCCGTTCGTGCTCGTCTGCCGCGGCCTGAACGACAAGACGGCGCCGGTGATGGAGCGCGCGAATGCGGTCGCAGACTACATGTCGAACGGCGACTTCTTCGGCGGCTACATCGAGGACGCGGGCTTCATGAAGTGGCGTGAGCTGTCACTCACGATCAACGCCCCGACTCGTTATGCGTCGATGGCACGGGCGAGTGCGCTGTCGCTGACGTTCGCGGGCCGCAACCTCGGCACGTGGACCAAGTACTCCGGTCTCGACCCCGAAGTGAATGTCCTCGGCCAGGACAACCTCGGCTCGGGCGATTTCCTCACGCAGCCTCAGGTGCGGTACTTCATCACGCGCCTCAACCTGACCTTCTGACGCATCCGCAACCATATATGATTCGCACATACTCAAGCTCGCGCGTCCGGCGGCGGCTCGTCGCCGCCGGCGTGCTCGGCGTCGCCGGCGCGCTCGGCGCGTGCAACCTCGACGTCTCGACGCCGGACGTCGTACCACCGACGGCTGTCGAGGGCGCCGCGGCGCTCCCGACGCTGCTCGCCGGCGCATCGGGCGACTTCTCCGTCGCGTACGGCGGATACAGCAACGGCGACAACAGCGACGCCATCATCCAGACGAGCGGACTGTTCACCGACGAGTTCATCGCCGCGGACTTCTTCTCGACGCACGTCACGATCGACGCGCGCGACGCGAACCCGACGAACGACATCATCTCGCGGGTCATGCGCAACATCCAGCGGTCTCTGGTGAGCGCGAACAACGCCGCCGCGCGGTATGCGCAGCTCAAGCCGGCCGATCCGGGCTTTGCGCGCGTACTCAACTTCGCCGGCTTCGACTACCTCTTCCTCGCGGAGAATTTCTGCAGCGGTGTTCCCGTCGGCAGCGTGATCGACGCGAGCGGCAACACGGTGTACGGCGCCTCCAGGAGCACGACCGAGCTGCTCAACCTCGCGATTGTGAAGTTTGATTCCGCAATCACGGTCGCGAAGGCAGCGAAGAACAACCTGATGGGCTACACCGCGCTGGTCGGGAAGGCGCGCGCTCTGCTGGATCTGAATCAACCCGCCCAGGCGTCGGCAACGGTCGACACGGTGCCGACGAGCTTCCGCTTCACCACGGAGCACGATGCCGCGAACGACCGCACAAAGAGCGGCATGTACGAGCTGATGTGGATCAACACGCGGCTCACGACGGCCGACGAGGAAGGTGGCAACGGGCTCGCCTACGTCAGCTCGGACGATCCGAGAACGGCAACGGAAGATCTCGACGTCTCGGCGTTCGACGGCGCGACCGAGATCATGGCGCCCGTGAAGTACAACAGTTACGCCGCGCCCGAGGTCATCGCCGATGGCATCGAAGCGCGATTGATCCAGGCCGAGGCCGCGCTGCGCGCGGGCAACTATGCGGGCGCGGGCGGTACGCTCGCTATCCTCAACAACCTGCGAGGCGGCGCCGGCCTCGGTGCCCTCGCGCCGGCGCCTGACGCGGCGTCACAGCAAGACCAGCTGTTCGCTGAACGCGCGTTCTGGATGTTTGGCACCGCGCACCGCCTTGGCGATCTGCGTCGTCTCATCACGCAGTATGGACGCACGGCGAATCAGGTTTTCCCGACGGGCGATTACTTCAAGGGTGACAAGTACGGAACGGACGTGAACCTCCCCGTCCCGCAGGAAGAGGAAGCAAACCCCAACTTCAAGCGCTCGAGCTGCGATCAGTCGAAGGCGTAGGTTTGTTGCTGTAATGCAGACGAACGGCCCGGCTCCCTGTGGGGGCCGGGCCGTTCGCGTGCTGGTGTACGGTATGCGAGTAGGGCGGCACGCCTTTACATTCGCTTCTATTCACATCGGTGCCCCCACTGTGGAGTGTCTCATGGGATTCATTCGCTACACTCGTCCGCTGCTCGCTCTACTCGCGACCATCGCGGCGCCGCTCTCGGCGCAGCAAGGCGCGCGTCCGGAAGGACAGCGCTCGCAGCGACCCCGGCAGGTCGTGAAGATGGACTCCGCTCGTGCCGCGGAGCTGTACGTCAGCGATCGCGCTGAGGACCAGCCGCAGGCGGACTTCACGCGACAGGTCGTCGCGAAGCTGCGGACGGACAGCATTCTCGCGGCGCGCGCGGCGGGCGCGTACGACTTCAGGAAGATCACGTACAAGAGCAGCGCCGACGGGATGGAGATTCCCGCGTACCTGTTCGCGCCGCTCACGAAGCGCGGTGCGAAGGGCCACGCGGCAATGGTGTGGGTGCATGGCGGTGTGCACGGTGACTGGAACGAGCTGATGCTGCCCTTCGTGAAGGAAGCCGTACAGCGCGGGTATGTGGTCATCACGCCGGACTACCGCGGCAGCACGGGTCACGGCGCGGCGCACTACAACGCGATCGATTACGGTGGCAAGGAGCTGGACGACGTGCTCACGGCCGTCGACTATCTCCACACGCTGCCGTACGTCGATCCGGACCGTATCGGCATCATGGGCTGGAGCCACGGTGGTTTCATAACTGCTCATCTCGCGATGCGGAAGGAGACGCCGTTCAAGGCGGCGGCCGCGATCGTGCCGGTGACGAACCTCGTCTTCCGACTCTCGTACAAGGGGCCGGGCTATCAGCGCAGCTATGCGACCCAGCCTTCGATCGGCGGATTGCCGTTCGAGAAGCCGGAGGAGTACATCAAGCGGTCGCCGCTGTATCACGTCGAGGATCTGAACATACCGATCCTCGTGCACGTGGCGACGAACGATGAAGACGTGAACTACGTCGAGGATCAGCAGCTCGTGTGGAAGCTGCGCGCGCTCAAGCCCGAGCTGGCGGAGACGAAGATTTATGTGGATCCCGCGCCGTGGGGCTCATCGGTTGGCCACGCATTCAGCCGCCGGGTCGACCCCAAGACGCTCGAGCGCGTCGACTCGCCGGAGCAGGTCGACTCGTGGAATCGGACATGGGTCTTTCTGGAATGGTGGCTGCGGCCGTACGAGGATCGGTCGAAGCCGGCCCCGAAGGTCGCCACGGGACCGTAGGGTTGAGGGTAGAGGGCTGAGGGCTGAAGCAGTTCACCCTCTACTCTCTGCCCTCTACCCGTTAGGCGGACGCAACCCCTCGAACATACGTCGCGTCACATCTGTCAGATTGTCCGTGTGACACGGAGCCGTAACCGTTTCGACGCGTGACGCGGCCCGATGATCCCGTAGTTGTTGAGCATATCCGAATGTTGTTGTCGCTGCTCAACGACCGAGGAGGGTCTCATGCGCGCTCCCTTGCTCGTGGCGCTCGCGGTTGCATCGCTCGCGCCGCACCCGTTGGCGTCTCCCCCCGTTCCGGCACCCGTCATCGTCGTGTACGGTGCCGTGAGGGACAGCAGCACCAAGGCGGCAATCGCGGGTGTCGCCGTGCAGATCAAGAACGGTTCCAGTGGTGTGCTGACGGACGCCGGTGGCCGGTACCGCCTCACGCTCACCAACGCGACTGCCGGACAGCGCATCACGATCATCGCTCGGCGCCTCGGTTATCAGCTCGTCGCACGCGAGATCACGCTCGCGCCAGACAGCACGCGTGTCGATTTCGCGCTGCTGCCGATGTCCGTTCAGCTCGAGCAGGTGGTCGTCACCGCTGAAGGAGCGAGCTCCATCCGCATCCGCGGCAGCATGTCAGCCTCGGTGTACGGAGCGACGGCGGCTAATGGCGCTATCGTCGTCGCGACGCCCGCCGCGGCGCTGGAGCGTGATCCGAATTTCAATACCGAGGAATACGACGCGCATCCGGACAACGAGTTCGTTGCCGTTACCGCGAGCCCGCGTTCCACCTTTTCTGTCGACGTGGATCGCGCGTCGTACAGCAACGTGAGGCGCTTCATCACCGACGGCAAGCTCCCGCCGCGCGGCGCCGTCCGCATTGAGGAGTTGATAAACTATTTTCCGTACGACTACGCCGCGCCGGCGTCGACGAGCGGCGAGCCGGTGGCCGTCACGACCGACGTCGCGGCCGCGCCGTGGACGCCGACGCATCGCGTCGTGCGCATCGGCCTCCAGACGGCTCGCATCGAGACGGCCCAGCTGCCCGCGAGCAACCTCGTGTTTCTGATCGACGTCTCCGGCTCCATGTGGTCGCCTAACAAGCTGCCGCTCGTGAAGAGCGCGCTGCGGCTGCTCGTGGCGCAGCTGCGCCAGCAGGATCGGGTCGCGATCGTCGTCTATGCCGGCAGCGCCGGGCTCGTGCTGCCATCGACGTCGGGCGCGGACAAGGAGAAGATCCTCGATGTCATCGATCGGCTCGAGGCGGGCGGCTCGACCGCCGGCGGTGAAGGCATTCGGCTCGCCTACGACATCGCGAAGTCGAGCTTCATCAGGGGCGGCAACAATCGCGTCATCCTTGCCACCGACGGCGATTTCAACGTCGGCGTCTCGAGCACGTCGGAGCTCGTCGATCTCGTCGCGAAGCGACGCGCCGAGGGGACTGCGCTGACGGTACTCGGCTTCGGCATGGGGAATCTCAAGGATTCGCGGATGGAGCAGCTCGCCGACAAAGGCGACGGCAACTACGCGTACATCGAGAGTCTCGCCGAAGCGCGAAAGGTGCTCGTGCAGGAGATGGGCGGTACGCTCGTGACGGTGGCGAAGGACGTGAAGCTGCAGGTGGAGTTCAATCCGACGCGCGTCGCATCGTATCGGCTCATCGGCTACGAGGACCGGCTGCTGCGCACCGAAGACTTTGTCAACGATGCGAAGGACGCCGGCGACATGGGCGCCGGCCATTCCGTGACGGCGATCTACGAGATCATTCCCGCGTCCGTGCGGAAGGATTCGGCGGACGCCCGCGGGAGCGTGGCGCCGCTCCGGTACCAGCAGCCGGGACGCACGACCACGGCGGCGCGAACCGACGAGCTGTTGACGGTGAGCATTCGTTACAAGCCGCCGCGCGACAGCGGCGCCGCGAGCCGCCTCATGGAGCACACCGTGCGCGACGAGCTGACGCCGGCGTCGACGGACTTCGGCTTCGCGCTCGCGGTCGCCGGCTACGGGATGATCCTCCGCGACTCGCCGCACCGCGGCCACTTCACCTACGGCGACGTCGAGGCGCTGGCGCGGGAGTCGTTAGGCGCGGATCCGGATCATTATCGCGCGTCGTTCGTCGACCTCGTGCGAGCCACGTCGCGCCTCGGCGTCGCGAGCCGCTGACGACGCGGCTCGCGGGCGAGTGAAGCGTTAGGCACGCGCTTCGGTACGAGCGCTCGCGCGGGCTGCATCGCGCTGGCCCTGGTGCGTGCCTTCCGCGAACTCCTCGATCATCTTCTTGTTGAAGGCGGGAATGTCGTCGGGCTTGCGGCTGGTGACGAGCCCCTCGTCGGTCGCGACCTCGCGATCCACCCACTCGGCGCCGGCATTGCGCAGGTCGGTCTCGAGCGACGGCCAGCTCGTAACGGTGCGCCCGCGCACGACGTCCGCCTCGACCAGCAGCCACGGACCGTGGCAGATCGCGGCGACGGGCTTGCCCGCCTCGAAGAAGCGCCGGACGAACTGAACGGCCTGCTTGTTCTGGCGCAGGTGATCGGGGTTCATCACGCCGCCCGGTAGCAACAGCGCGTCAAAGGTCTCGGCGGTCGCGCTCTCGAGCGGGAGGTCGACGGGAATCTCGTCGCCCCAGTGGTCGTGCTGCCAGCCTTTGATCTTGCCACTCTTGGGCGACACGACGACCGTCTTCGCGCCCGCCTGATCGAGCGCCTTCCGGGGCTCGGTGAGCTCGACCTGTTCGACGCCATCCGTCGCGAGAATCGCGACGCGCTTGCCGTAGAGGTTGTTGGTTGCCATCCCTGAAGTCCTCCTCGTTGAGAGTCACAGTGTGGCCGAGGGTGGTGCAACGAGCGCGCCGACGAGCTATGCTTGAGCGCGCTCATGCACGCTGGCGCGTGCATGAGCGGTCCTGTATGGAGTCGCGCGCGCTGCTCGCGCGCGCTCCAGCTCATCTCGCTGGAAAAAACCATGATTCAGCGTCTTGCCATCGCATTTCTTCTCGCGCTCGGTGCAGCCGCGAACGCCGGCGCGCAACGACTCGATCCCAAGCTGTACGAGTCTCTCCATTGGCGCTTCATCGGACCGGACGGGAATCGCGTCATCGCCGTCGTTGGGGAGCCCGGTGAATCGCGCGTCTACTACGCGGGCGCGGCCTCGGGCGGCCTCTTCAAATCGACCGACGGCGGCACGCGATGGGAGCCGCTCACCGACAGCCTGCCATTCTCGTCGGTCGGATCGATCGCGATCGCCCCGTCCGATCACAACGTGCTGTACATCGGTACCGGCGAGACGTTCGTGCGGAGCAACATCTCGATCGGCAACGGTGTGTGGAAGTCGACCGACGCGGGAAAGACCTGGGCGCACGCCGGGCTCGAGCGGTCGGGCCGCATCGGCCGCATCGTCGTCGATCCGCGCGACGCGCGCGTCGTCTACGCCGCGGCGTTAGGCGCGGGATATGGCACGCAACAGGAGCGGGGCGTGTATCGGTCGCGCGACGGCGGCGCGTCGTGGGAGCGAGTCCTGTTCGTGAACGACTCCACCGGAGCGTCCGACATCGCACTCGACGCGCACGATCCGAATGTGCTCATCGCTGGGATGTGGCAGTTCATGATCCACCCCTGGAGTGTCGAGAGCGGTGGGCGGGGGAGTGGCGTCTATCAATCGAAGGATGGCGGCACCACGTGGCGCCGACTCACCGACGGCTTGCCGCGCGAGGCGATGGGGAAGATCGCCGTGCAGATCGCGCGGCGCGATCCCAATCGCATGTACGCGCTCATCGAGACGAAGGATCCCGGGCTCTATCGGTCTGACGACGCTGGTCGCCACTGGCGGCTGGTCAATCAGGACCACGACTTCCTCGAGCGGCCGCACTACTACACACGCTTCGCCGTCGCGCCCGATGATGAGAATAGACTCTATTTCGTGAGCGTGCGCTTCTCCTGGTCGCTGGACGGCGGCCTCACGAAGGCACCGACCCCGCCCCGCGCCGGCGGCGACCTGCACGACATCTGGATCGATCCCGAGAACGCGGACCGGATGATGGTTGGCGACGACGGCGGCGTCGGCATCTCCGTCGACCGCGGCCGGAGCTGGACGCGCATCGTGCTGCCTAACGCGCAGATGTACCATGTCTTTGTCGACAACCGCGTCCCCTACAACGTCTACGGGAATCGGCAGGACGGTTACTCGTACATGGGCACATCGAACTCGCGCGAGAACGGCCGCTCGATCGGGCTCTGGACCGCGGTTGGCGGCTGCGAGTCCGGCTTCGCCGTGCCCGACACCGTTGATCAGAACATCGTCTGGAGCGGTTGCTACGACGCGGGTCTCGAGCGCTACGATCAGAGCACGCGTATGGCCCGCGCCGTCGAGGTGTGGCCGGAGGCCGGCTACGGCGTGTCGCCAAGAGACCTGAAGTACCGCTGGAACTGGACGTTCCCGATCGCGATCTCACCGCACGACCACAACACCGTCTACGTTGGCAGCCAGTACGTCCATCGCACCCGCAATGGCGGGCAGAGTTGGGAGGTCATCAGCCCCGACCTCACCACCAACGACACGATCAAGCAGCGGTCGAGCGGCGGGCTCGTCACCGACAATCTCTACGTCGAGAGCTCGATCGTCGTCTTCGCGATCGCGGAATCCCCGGTCGCCAAGGGCGTGATCTGGGCTGGAACGATGGACGGGCTCGTCCAGCTCACGCGCGACGACGGCAAGACGTGGACGAACGTCACGCCTAACGGCGCCGTCAAGTTCGCGGCCGTCTCCAACGTCGAGCCGTCGCGCTACGACGTCGGCACCGCGTACGTCTCCGTCGACGCGCATCAGATGAACGATCGCGATCCGTACATCTACAAGACGACGGACTACGGAAAGACATGGAAGCTCATCTCGGGCGGGATCCCGAAGTCCGTCTTCAGCTACGTGCACTGCGTCCGCGAGGATCCCGTGAGACGAGGCATGCTCTACGCGGGCACGGAGAACGGCGTCTGGTTCTCCCTCGACGATGGAGCGACGTGGCAGCCGCTCCAGAACAACCTGCCCCACGCACCGGTGTCGTGGCTGACCGTGCAGCCGCACTTCAATGATCTGGTGATCTCTACATACGGCCGCGGCTTCTGGATCCTCGACGACATCGCGGCAGTCCGGAATCTCGATCGCGCGGTTGGCGGAGCGCAGCGCGCGGCGATGCTGCCTCTCCGCGACACGTATCGCTTCCGCAAGCTCCAGAACCACCACTCCGCTCCCAACTCGCTCGTCTCGGGCGAGGACCCGCAGTACGGCGCGGCGATCAACTTCTTCGTGCGCCGCGGCGTCGAGCCGGAGAGCGCGGCCGTGATCACGGCGGCCGTCGAGCGCACGACCGGTGCCACGGAGCCTAACGATCGCAGGACCGGACTCCGCAACACCCCCGCCGTGCCGAGCGCGCGCGCCGACTCGGCGCGCTCACGCGGCGACAGCGCCGGCCGGGATACGCTGGCGCGACGAGACTCCACTGCCCGTCGCGACTCCGTGCGCTTCACCGTCACCGACGCGCAGGGCCGAGTCGTTAGGCGATTCACTGCCGCGCCGGCGCGAACGGGATTGAATCGCGCCTGGTGGGATCTGCGCTACGACGCGCCGCGCGCGGCGAAGCTGCGCGCCGCGCCGCCGGCCCACGCCCATGTTCGATCGAGCGGCGTGCGCCCCCTCGTGACCTGGGACCTCGACATCGTCGGTGGTCAGGTCGGTCCGCTCGTGGCGCCGGGCACGTACACCGTGACGGCGATGATCGGCCGTGACTCGATTGCCGCTCCCGTGCGCGTGCTGCGCGACCCGAACAGCGGCGCGACCGATGCCGACATCGCCGCGCAGCTCGCCGAATCACTCGAGCTGCGCCGCGACATGAACACCGTCGTTGACATGATCGACCAGGCCGAATGGGTACGGAAGCAGCTCGCCGACCTGTCGTACATGTTCAGCGAGCGCAAGCGCGACACGCGCGAGCGCGCGACGGGCGCCGATGGCGTGGTGCTCGCCGGTGCCACGCGCGACACCACGCTCGCTCTGGCCTCGATCGATTCATCACTCGCATCGATCCGCGATCTGGAAAAGAAGACGCTCGCGCTCGAGGGCAAGCTCTTCGACACCGATCTCACGGGCGCGCGCGAGGACGCCTTCCGGTCGGCCAATCAGCTATATGAGAAGCTCGCGAGCGTCGCTTCGGACGTTGGCTCGGCGAGCGCGGACTGGGCGCCGACGGACCAGCAGAAGGCGGTGCGCGTGCTCCTCGAGCAGCAGCTCGCCGCGGTGCGCGCGGAGTTCGAGAAGCTGATGACGTTGGACGTGAACTCGTTCAATCAACGCCTGGGAGGGAACCGGATCGTGCCGTGATCGGTGGTCGGTGAACGGTGATCGGTGGTCCGTTCACCGTTCACCGTTCACCGTTCGCTGTCCGCCGTCCGATCGGCTAACAGCTTCGTCTGGAACCGCTGCGCTTCCGAGATGCGCTCGATCTCGATTGCGATCGCGTCGACGGCTTGCTCGAGATGGAGTAGCCGGTCGTTGTCTGCTGGCGGTCGCGTAGCGAGGCGTTTGGCGCGCATCAGGAGCAGGCGGGCCGCAACGCCGATGCCTACGAGGCAGCCGATGGTGGCGACGATCGTCGTGCAGACGGCGGCGAAGGTGATTACATCAGGATCCATGACAATCAGTAGAGAGTAGAGAGTAGAGAAACTTCCGCGTCCCACATCCCGCGTCCCGCACAGTGCAGCCTACGATACGGCGACAATCGAGTTTCCTGCTATCCCTGTTCGTGTTGGTTTGGGGTCCCCGCGTTGCGTCGGCGCAGCTCCGGGGCGACTCCACCTGGCGAGCGCTGCAGCGCCTCGGCGGGGACGCGTGGAGCGTGTGGACCGCGCCGGCCCACGCTCGCGCGCGGGATGCCGAAGGCGTGGCGGCAGTGGTGGCGGCAACTGGCATTGCCGCGGCGCTGGATGAGCCGGTGCAGCACTGGATCTCGACCCACCCCCATGCATGGCCCGTCGCCATGCTCGCACCATTGCGGGAGAGCGCTCACTACCCCGCGTACGAGCTCGGAAGCGGGCAATATCTGCTGCCGATTTCCGCGGCGCTCTACCTCGCCGGCTCCTTCTCCAAATCCCAGGGGCTGCGCGACGCGGGGCTCGGCTGCGCAACCGCGCACCTAACGACGGCCGGCGTACGTGGCCTCATCTTTCTCTTTGTGCAACGCGATCGGCCACGGCTCTCCCCTGACGATCCGTTCAACGTTCGCCTTCGCGGGACGCGCGACTGGAACAAGCACTCATTCTTCAGTGGGCACATCGCGAACTCGATGGGATGCGCGAGCTTCCTTGCGCATCGCTTCGATCTCTATCTCGCGGAGCCGGTCATGTACGGGTACGTGACCGCGATTGGCGCCGGCCGGGTGGTCGACGGACGGCACTGGCTGTCGGACACCGTCTTCGGCGCGCTGTTCGGGTATGTGGTGGGGCGGACGATCAGCGGGCGGATGCTGGCTCGGGAGCGCGCGTCCGCGCAAACGCCGCCAGCGCCATTGACGTTCTCCTTCTCGTTTCCGTTCGACTGAACGTAGGTGACGTAGTCGATAGCAGGCCACGTATGGCAATAATGGCATATGCCAATACTTCCATACGTGGGTCCTGGTGGCACTGGCAGGGCTGCCGCGCCAGGCGTAAGCTTGCCCGCGCATGCGAACCCTCGTCCTGGCCGCTCTCCTTCTCGTCGCGACGTCCTGTCGCAGCGGCCAACCCGACGATCGTCGCACCGTCGTCACGTTCTCCGGCAGCGCGTTAGGCGCCGAGGGCGAGCTGCTGACGCGGCACGTGGCGCGCTTCGAGCAGGCGAACCCGGGGATCCACGTCCGCATTCAACGCACTCCGGATGACGCGACGCAACGTCATCAGCTGTTCGTGCAGTGGCTCAACGCGCGCGCCGGTGAGCCGGACATCCTGCAACTCGACGTCGTATGGACGCCTGAGTTCGCGGCGGCGGGATGGCTGCTCCCGCTCGACCGCTGGAAACCCGACGCCGGCAACTTTTTTCCGTCGACGATCGCCGCGAACACGTGGGCGGGCTCGCAGTTCGCGGTGCCGTGGTTCATGGACGTCGGGATGTTGTATTGGCGCACGGATCTCATGCGCGCCGCGCCAGCATCGATGGACGAGCTCGCGGCAGAGGCGCGGAGCGCGCGGGCGAAGAGGGTGCCGTACGGCATCGTCTGGCAGAGCGCCCGGTACGAGGGCCTCGTCACGTCGTTCGTGGAGTTCCTCGGCGCCTTCGGCGGAAAGATTCTCTCCGACGACGGACGGGTCGTCGTCGACTCGCCGGAGGGCGTTCGCGCGTTGAGCTTCATGCGCGATCTCATCACGAGCGGCGCCGCGCCGACCGACATTCTCACCTGGCACGAGGAGGAGTCGCGCTTCGCCTTCCAGAACGGAGCGGCGGCGATGATGCGCAACTGGCCGTACGCGGTGACGCTGCTGAAGCAGCCGCGCGACTCGCGCGTCGCGGGAAAGTTCGGTGTTGCACCGATGCCGGGCGCCGCCGCGGGCGCGCCAACCGCCACGTTAGGCGGCTCGGCGTTGGCGATTAATGCATTCACCGCGCATCCGGACGCGGCGTGGAAGGTGGTGGAGTTTTTCACCGCACCAGAGCAGATGCTCGACCGGTCGCGATTGAGCGGCTACCCGCCGCGCCCAGTGCTCTACGATGACCCGCGGCTCGCCACAATCCTCCCGATCCCGGTGACGCTCGCGCGGTCGATCGTCGAACGCGCCGTTCCGCGGCCGGCGACGCCGATCTACTCGCAGCTCTCGGAGCTGTTGCAGATCGATCTGCATCGCGCGCTCTCGGGCCAGGTGCCGCCGGAGCGTGCGCTGCACGATGCGGCTCGCGCGATGAATGCGCTCGTCGAACGAACGCGCGTGCGCGAGCTCACCGCGGGGCGCGGGCCGCGGGGCGCGGGGCGATGAAGAATCGCGCATCCGGGGTTTCACGTCCCGCGTCCCACGCGCCTCGTCCCGACAACTCTGAGGCACGCGCCGGATGGCTGCTGACGGCGCCGGCGCTGGCGACGATTCTCTTCATCGCGCTCTTTCCGCTCGGCTGGACCGTGTGGGAGTCGCTGCACGAGCACGATCTCCGCATGCCGTGGCTCGGCCGACCATTTGTCGGGTTGGGGAACTATCTCACCATCATGCGCGACGAGCGGTTCTGGCAATCGCTCGGCCACACCGCGCTCTTCAGCGCAATCAGTGTGGCCGTGGAGCTCACGCTTGGGCTTGCGTTGGCGCTGGCGATGAATCGCGCGTTCCGCGGCCGCGGCGTCGTGCGTGCGGCGGTGCTCGTGCCATGGGCGATCCCGACCGTCGTCGCCGCCCTCCTCTGGCGATTCATCTTCGATTCGCAGGCCGGTATCGCGAATGTCGTGCTCTCGAACCTCGGGCTGCTTCATCAACCGCTCGTCTGGTTCGTGCGCGCGTCGACGGCGTGGATCCCTGTCATTCTTGCCGACGTCTGGAAGACGACGCCGTTTGTCGCGCTGCTCTTGCTCGCCGGACTCCAGAGCATCGATCAGGAGCTGTACGAGGCGGCGTCAACGGATGGCGCCAGCGCATGGTGGCAGCTCACGCGCATAACGATTCCGCTGCTCAAGCCGGCGATCCTCGTCGCGCTCATCTTCCGCACGCTCGACGCCTTTCGCGTCTTCGATCTCATCTACGTGATGACTGGCGGGGGCCCAGGTACGTCGACCGAGCCCGTCGCCCTCTACACCTTCAACGCGCTCCTGCAGAATCTCGAGTTCGGCTACGGTGCGGCGCTGTCGGTGATCATCTTCATCGTGACTTTCGGTCTCGCGATGCTCTACATGCGCGGACTCGGCGTCGACCTCGGCGACTCGCGCGCAGGAAAGGGCCGGTGAGAGGCCGCATCGCCGCGCGCGTGGGGCTCGTGCTGCTCGTGCTCTTCGCGGCCTTTCCGTTTTATTGGGCAGTCGTCGCCTCATTCACACCTGAGGCGACGCTCTTTCGCGAGCCGTCGCTCTGGCCGCGCGAGCTGATCCTCGATCATTACCGCGCGCTCTTCACCGAGAGAGACTTCTGGACGCCGATCAAGAACTCGCTGATCGTCGCGCTGACGACCACGGTCTTCTGCGTCACGATCGGTGCCTTTGCGGCGTACGCGCTTGCCCGGATCGAGTTCTCGGGGAAGCGCGCGGTGCTCGCGTTCATTCTCGCGGTGACGATGTTCCCGCAGATCTCGATCGTGAGCCCGCTCTACATGCTGCTCCGGAGCCTGCACCTGATCAACACGTATCCTGGTCTCGTGCTGCCCTATATGACGTTCGCGATGCCGCTCGCGGTCTGGCTCCTCGTCGGTTTCTTCCGGCAGCTGCCGCGCGACCTCGAGGAAGCGGCGATGGTCGACGGTGCATCGCGGTGGCAGAGCTTCGTTCGCGTGATTCTCCCACTCACTGGCCCCGGCCTCGCGACGACGGCGATCCTGACCTTCATCTATTGCTGGAACGAGTTCCTGTTCGCGCTCTCGTTCACGTTAGGCCCCGAGCGGTACACGGTGCCGGTGGCGATCGCGCTCTTCCGCGGCCAGTATCAGGTGCCCTGGGGCCAGATCCTCGCGGCGACCGTGATCGCCACGGCGCCGGTGGCCGTCGTCGTCCTCGTCTTCCAGCGGCGCATCGTGCAGGGACTCACGGCTGGAGCGGTGAAAGGATGAGTGAAGGGAGGTGTTAGGTGATAGGTGTTAGGTGCTAGTCCAAAACCCTAGCAACTACACCTAGCACCTAGCACCTAGCACCTAGCACCTAGCACCTAGCACCTAATGGCATCCATAACTCTCTCGCACATCGACAAGCAGTACCCGAACGGCTACGTCGCTTCGCGCGATCTGAGCCTGGAGATCGCCGACGGCGAGCTCCTCGTGCTCGTTGGGCCGTCGGGGAGCGGCAAGTCGACCGTGCTGCGCATGATCGCGGGGCTCGAGAAGCCGACCGGCGGCACGATCACGATCGGTGAGCGGGACGTCACGCGCCTTCCTCCGCAGGACCGCGACATCGCGATGGTCTTTCAGAGCTACGCACTCTATCCGCACATGACCGTGCGCGAGAACATGGCGTTCGGGCTGCGATTGAGGAAACAGCCGGCCGACCTTGTCGCGCGGCGTGTCACCGAGGTTGCGGACGCGCTGGGGCTCGCACCGATGCTCGATCGGAAGCCTTCGCAGCTCTCCGGCGGCCAGCGGCAGCGCGTCGCGTTAGGCAGGGCGATCGTCCGCGAGCCGAAGGCGTTCCTCTTCGACGAGCCGCTCTCGAACCTCGACGCCCAGCTCCGCGTCGAGACCCGCGCCGAGCTGGCGCGGCTCCATCGCCGGCTCGGCGCGACGATGGTGTACGTCACCCACGATCAGGTGGAGGCGATGACGTTGGGGACGCGCGTCGCTGTGCTCCGCGACGGCGTGCTGCAGCAGGTCGCGCCCCCGATGGAGCTCTACCGGCGGCCGAGCAATCAGTTCGTGGCGAGCTTCATCGGCAGCCCGTCGATGAACTTCGTGCGCGGCGCGATCTCGCGTGACGGCGGCCGGCCGCGATTCACCGCGCCGGGAGGGCTCAGCTTCGCGATCACGGCCGACCTTCCCGCGACCGACGGTCCGGTAATTCTCGGCGTGCGCCCCCACGACATCGGTCTGGGGCCGGCTGACAATGGTGGGCCGCGAGGAGTGGTGTCGCTCGTCGAGCCTCTTGGAAGCGAGCAGATCGTCTACGTGACGGTGCCCGGCGGTGCGGATTTCGTGGCCGCAGTCGGCGCCGAGGCGACTCCGCGAGTCGACGATCCCGTGTCGCTCACGATTCCGGGGCCTGCGATCCATCTCTTCGAGGCGGAGTCCGGGCGCCGAATCGGCGCCTAACGAAATCCGCGTCATGGAGTTGCGGCAGTTCAGCGACATGTGGCGGGCGGCGGTGAACGATCGCTGGAGTGCGGGGATACATTGGCCGGCCCGCGATGTTTGCTTCCTCGACCCAAATTTACGGAGTCGGTCCGTTCCGACGGGAGGACTATGACCGCTAACTGACACAGCGCCCTTGCTCTATGCGAAAACCTGTCTTGACATTAGCCGGCCCGCCGCGCATATCACGCCCCAGTTTCCGCCAGTGTCCAGTCGCTGGGCTCTGGTGACGAATTTCATTGGCGAAAAGTTGGTGTTGCACGGTCGCGAGAGCGGTCCCACTCCTCAGTCCGTGGAGGACAGTCGCATGGCATGGCGTCGCTATTTCTTCCCCGCGCTCGTTGGCGGTCTGCTGTTCAGCAGTCCCCTTCGCGCACAGGGCACCACTGGAACCATTGCTGGTCGCGTCGTTGACAGCGCGAGTGCCCAAGGCATCGCGAACGTCAACATCGTGATCATGGGTGGCCAGCGAGGCACGTTGAGTAGGGAGGATGGCAGCTTCACGATGGCGAACGTTCCCACCGGCTCGTACACGGTGCGCGCGAGTCGCATCGGGTTCCGTCCGCAAACGCAGGCCGCGGTGGTGACGGCCGGAGCGACGGTGAGCGTCCAATTCACGATGACTCGTCAGGCGGCGGTGCTGAGCGAGATCGTCGTCACCGGGTACGGCACTCAGCGACGAGAAGCAATCTCGGGCTCGGTAGCGACTGTCGACGCCGATCAGGCTAATGTTGGCGTGGTGACCAACGCCAACCAGATGCTCGAGGCGCGCGTCGCCGGCGTCCAGTTGACTCAGAACAACGGTGACCCCGGGGCCGGGGCGCAGATCAGGATTCGCGGCGGCACGTCGATCAGTGCGAGCAATGATCCGTTGTACGTCATCGACGGTGTGCCGCTCCAGAACGAAGCGACAGCGCCTCGGGAAGGCGGTGCACCGTACAACAATCAGCTGCAGCGAAGCCCGCTGAACGCGATCAACCCGAACGACATCGAGTCGATCACCGTTCTGAAGGATGCTGCGGCGACGGCGATCTACGGAAGCCGCGGCGCCAACGGCGTCGTCCTCATCACGACGAAACGCGGCGTGCGCAATGGCAGCGGCGACATGGAGTACGATGCTTATGTGGGCGCGGCATCGGCCGCAAAGCGGCTCGACCTCGCCAGCGGGGTCCAGTACCGCGATTTCGTGCAGCAGCAGGTCAACCAGTACATCGCCGACTCTCTCGCGAACAAAACCGTTCGCGGTGGGTTGCCGGTGAGCAGCTTGACCTCACTCGGGACGGCGAACACGAATTGGCAGGACGCCATTCTCCGCACAGGCATCGCGACGAACCACAACCTGGCATTCTCCGGCGGCTCGCCCCAGACACAGTACCGCGCGTCGCTCAATTACTTCGAGCAACAGGGAGTGGTGATCGGCAGTGGCCTCAAGCGGTACCAGGGCCGACTCAATGCCAACCACGACGCGTTCACAGGCAAGCTGAGGTTGGGGCTCAACCTCACGGCGTCGCGGGTGAATAACACCTACGCTCCGGTCGAGAATGGCGGCGGCTTCACCGGTGGGTTGTTCACGAACGTCGCCATCTACAATCCGACGCTCCCCATCAAGACCGGCACCGGGTCGTTCTACGAGATTAGTGGTCAAACCGACGTTCGCAATCCCGTGGCAATGATTCACGAGATTACCGACCGCGCGCCGGAAGACCGCGTTCTGGGCAACGCGACCGGGACGCTCAGCCTCTCGTCGAACCTGACCGCGCAGACCACACTCGGTGTCGACATCAATAACTCGGTTCGGCAGACGTACTATCCGCGCAGCAGCCCGACGGCCTCGGGAGCAGGTGGCATTGCCCGCCAAGCCGATCTGAGTCTCAACAACCAGAACTTCCAGCAGCTGTTGACCTATGCGCCGCACCTCGGCAAGAGCGAGCTCGAGGTCGTCGGTGGTTACGAGTACACTCATTTCGACAACAGGGGCTTCAACGCGCAGTCGCAAGGCTTCATCACCGACCAGTTCGGGTTCAATAACCTCGGCTCGGGCACGGCGGCGACATCACCGCTGCCAGGTTCGTACGAGGACGAAAGCCAGCTCGTCTCCTTCTTCTCGCGCGCCAACTACGGTTGGGCGAACAAGTATTTCCTCACCGGTGTGATGCGCTACGACGGCTCGTCGCGACTCGCGCCGGGACATCGTTGGGAGTCATTCCCGGCGCTCTCGGCGTCGTGGCGCTTGAGCGAGGAATCGTTCTTCAAGGGCGGCCCATTCTCGAACCTTTCACTCCGGGCCGGATGGGGTAAGCAAGGCAACCAGGCGATCAGGCCATATCAGACGCAGCTCCTCCTGCGCACGGATAATGGCGCTGCCTATCCCTTTGGCGGCGCGGTCGTCACGGGTCTTCGTGCCGCCCAGGTCGGGAACACGAATCTCAAGTGGGAGACGGCAACACAGACGAACCTCGGGTTCGATTACGGTCTGTGGCGCGATCGCCTAACGGGAAGCCTCGAATTCTACCAGAAGGACACGAGGGATCTGCTCTTCGAGGTCCCCGTACCGCAGCCCGCGGTCGTTGCGACACGATTCGAGAACATCGGCAGCTTGCGGAACCGGGGTGTCGAGCTGTCCGTCGACGGCGAGCTGTGGCGCCGCGGCCAGCGCACGATTTCTGGCGGTTTGATCGCGAGCATCGAGCGTAACAATGTCGTGAGTCTCGGCGACACCTCGCGGAAGCCAATCCAAACCGGATTCGTCAACGGCCAGGGACAGTCGAATCAGTACTCGGAGATCATCGCTCCTGGGCATCCGCTGGGCAGTTTTTACGCGCCCCGCTTCCTCGGCGTGAACAACGCGGGCCAGCAAACGTTCGCCTGCTCGGCGGCCACGCACCCAGGGGCCGGCTGCACCAACGGTGTGACGACGGATCCGACGGATGCGGACCGTCAGTTCATCGGTAGCGCCAATCCGGATTTCACCCTCGGGTTACACAACAACCTGACATGGGGCAAGATCGACGCGAGCTGGCTCTGGCGTGGTGAGTTCGGCGGCAAGGTATTCAACAACACCGCCTTGGTTTATCAGACCAAGAGCGACGCCAAGCAGGGGCGTAACTTCCTTGCGGCCGCGCTGACGGATCCAGACAGCATCAGCGAACCTGCCAAGTTCTCGTCACGATGGATCGAGGATCGGACCTTCGTGCGGCTGCAGAACGTGACGCTTGGCTACACGTTCGACATTCCGGCGCGGCTCATGAGCGGCCGCACGGCGCGGGTTTACCTGTCCGGCGACAACCTGATCCTGCTCACGAAATACAAAGGTCTGGATCCCGAGGTCTATTCGACAGACGGTGACGGCGGCGGCATTGCCGTGCGCGGTCTCGATTACGTGACGTATCCGCGTCCGCGGACGTACACCTTCGGCGTCCACTTCCAGTTCTGACACGTCATGACACCGAACACTTTTTCAACCAGCCAGCAGGCGTTTATGAGCAAATTCTCATGGAAGGCCGCGCTTCGGTTCGGGCTCCGGGCACTGTCTCTCGTTCCGGTGTTCTTCGTTGGCGAGACGTGCACGAATCTCACCGAGGTGCCGCACGACGCGCTGACACCGACGACCGCCTTCCACACCGACCAGGAGATCCTGGCGGGTGTCGCCGGCGTGTACGCGCAGATGCGCCGTGCCGAGGATAACGGGCACTACGCCACGGTACAGGAACTGTCGACCGACGTGCTCGTCGTGCCGACGCGTGGCAGCGACTGGTACGACAACGGCCAGTGGCTCGACATTCATAAGCAGACGTGGAGCCCGAATTCCTCCGGAGCCTTGGGCTTCCTCACCGGCTCCTGGAACGATCTGTTCAGCGGCGTAGCCAAAGCCAACCTGATGATCGACGTCGTATCGAAGACCGGTGCCGCGAACAAAGACTCGGTCGTCGCCGAGGTCCGAACGCTGCGCGCCTGGTACACCTACATGCTGCAGGACCTCTTCGGCGGGGTCCCGCTCGTGACTACGACGGAGCTCAAGAGCGTTGCGCGCTCCACGCGCCCCGAAGTCTTCGCCTTTCTCGAGAAAGAGCTGACTGAGGCACAGGCGAACCTACCCGTGAAGTGGCCGTCAGCGTCGTATGGCCGGGTCACAAAGGGTGTAGCCAATGCCATCCTGGCCAGCATGTACATCAATGCGGGTGTGTTCAACAAGGCCTGTGGTCCAGCCGCGTGCTCGGCGATCAATCCCAGTGCGTACAACAGCTGTAGCGGCGTGGCTGTGACTGGTGGGAAAGATGCTTGCCAGGCAGCGATCGACGCCGCCAATGCCGTGATCAACTCGAGTGGAACCGGCGGTGCGACCTACCAGCTCAATTCGAATTGGTTCAAGAACTTTACGATCGATAACAAGAGCTCACCCGAGAACATTTTCGTCGTCGTACACTCCAATAGCCCGCAGGCGATCGGTGGTGACTTCCCGATGCGTACCCTGCACTACAACCAACTCAGCACCGGCGACGGTGGCCCATGGAACGGCTGGGCCACGACCGCGGAGGTGTACAACCAGTTCCCCGCAAGCGACGATCGCCAGAAGATGTGGCTTCAGGGGCAGGGGTACAGCTTTGAAACGGGACTGGCAGTCAACGACCGCAATGGCAACCCCCTGAACTTCACGATCTCGATCCCAGACCTGAACAAGGCCAACGAATCCAACGGCGTGCGCTTCAACAAGTTCCCGCCGCAAGCCAGTCCACCGAAGGGCTCGGCCCAGCCTAACGACTACACCTGGTTCCGGCTCGCCGAGATGTACTTGATCCGGGCCGAGGCGGAGAACGAGCTCGGCCAGACCGCCGCAGCGTTGGCCGATCTCAACCTGATCCACCAGAAGCACCAGCCGACAGCCATCGCGGCGGGCACCAAGCAGGCGATTCGTGATGCCATCTATACGGAACGCTTGCTCGAGTTCGCGGGCGAGGGCAAGCGGCGTACGGACATGATTCGATTTGGTACGTTCCTGAGCTGGACCGAGAACTCCGCAAACGGTATATGCGGTGCCACTCCGGCGGCATCGTGCCCGCGAGCTGCCTACCGCGTCGTCTTCCCCATCTCGGTAAACGCGCTGGGCTCCAATCCATTGCTCGTGCAGAACAACGGCTACTGAGTCTCTGCTCTGTCGTCCCGAGCGAAGCGAGGGATCTGCTCTTGAGCTGGCCCTGAGAAAAGCAGATCCTTCGTAGCTACCTCTTCGGGAGACAATTTGCGGCCTGCTCCAGTTCGGAGCAGGCCGTTGCGCGCTCGGGCAGTCTCTCCCACACTCGCCTAACCCTCGCCCGAGGTCTTCTTCTTTCGTTCGTGCTATGAATTATTTCGCCATCCGTCACGTGTGGTGCCGGATCACGACGCTCGGGTCGGTCATGTTCATCGTTGCAGGCGCCGGATGCCGACAGGGCGCCGAGCTTGCGCATGCGGATGAGCGCTCGGTGCCGTCGAATCAGCTCTTCAGCCGGCTGCCGGCGACGGTGACCGGGATTCACTTCGAGAACCGGCTCGAGGAGACGAGTGAGCTGAACGTCTACACCTATCGGAATTTTTATAACGGTGGCGGCGTTGGCGTCGGTGACCTAACGGGCGACGGCCTGCCGGACATCGTGCTGACGTCGAATCAGGGCGGCCCGAAACTGTATCTCAATCAGGGACACTTCCACTTTCGAGACATTACGAAGGTCGCGGGCCTAACGAACGACCGCGGGTCGTGGACTACCGGCGTGGCGATCGGCGACGTGAACGGCGACGGTCTGCTCGACATCTATCTCTGCCGCGCGGGGCCAGGTACCCCCGAGCAGCGGGCCAACCAGCTCTGGATCAACCAGGGTGTGAACGGCGACAGCCTGCCGGCGTTCAAGGAAATGGCCAAGGCGTACGGCGTCGCTGATCAAGGATACTCCACGCAGGCGGTGTTTCTGGATTACGACCACGATGGGGACCTCGATCTCTTCGTGCTCGAGAACTCGCCGCGGTCGGTGCGCACTGTCGGTATGGGGAACCGTAGCGAGCGTAGTCAATACGGCGGCGCGAAGCTCTACCGGAATGATGGCGGCCATTTCAGGGACGTCACAGCGCCGGCCGGGATTTACAGTCCTGATATCGCCTTCGGACTCGGCGTCGTCGTAGCGGACGTCAACAACGACGGCTGGCCAGACATCTACGTCTCGAACGACTTCGCCGAGCGCGACTACCTCTACGTGAACAGGCGTGACGGTACCTTCGCCGAACTGCTCGACAAGGCTATGCCGGTCAGCAGCTATTACTCGATGGGACTCGACATCGCCGATTTCGACAACGACGGGTGGCCCGACGTCTACACCACGGACATGCTGCCTGAGAACGAGACTCGGCTCAAAACGACATCCACCTTCGACAGTTGGGAAGTTTACCAGAACCGCGTGCGCGGCGGCTATCACCATCAGCTGATGCGCAACATGCTTCAGCGAAACGATCGCGATCCTTCGCCCGGCTCAGCGCAGGCTCCCACCTTCAGTGAAGTTGGGCAGATTGCGGGCGTAGCGCGAACGGACTGGAGCTGGGGCGCGTTGATCGCAGATCTGGACCTGGATGGTCACAAGGACATCTTCGTGACGAACGGCATCGCGAGAGACGTGACATCACAGGACTACGTCGCCTTCATCGCCAACGGCGCAACCATCCGGTCGATGACGGACAACGGGCGGCAGCGGGCTGATTTCCTTAGGCTCACGAAAGCGATGACGTCGACGCCGCTGCCTAACTACGCTTTTCATAGCCTCGGTGGACTTCGCTTCACCAACGAAGCAGCGTCCTGGGGCCTCGCGACGCCGAGCTTCTCGAGCGGAGCGGCGTACGCGGATCTCGATGGCGACGGTGCGCTCGATCTCGTGGTGAACAACGTGGACGAAGAAGCGTTTGTCTATCGCAACAACGCGCGCCGGCTCCATCCCGAGAATCGCTTTCTGCGCGTGAAGCTCGCCGGCTCGAGCGGCAATCGATTCGGCATCGGTGCGCGTGTCACGGCGTACGCCGGCAGCGATACGCTGATGCAGGAGGAATTTCCGCAGCGCGGCTTCCAGTCCAGCGTCGACTTCGTGCTGGATTTCGGGCTCGGCAAGCACGAGATTGTCGACTCTCTGGTAGTCCAGTGGCCAAATGGGAAGGGTACGACGCTTCGTCAGATCGCGGCGAATCAGCTCGTAACCGCGCGCCAAAGCGATGCCGTCGATCGGCCATTCGCGACGAATCAGCGGCCGCTCGTCGCCACACTGTTCACCGACGTCACCGCGACGACCAGGCTCGATTTCATTCACCACGAGAATGATTTCGCTGACTTCGATCGCGAGCCGCTGATGCCCAAACTCGTCTCCACCGAGGGCCCCTTTCTGGCCGTCGGCGACGTGAATGGAGACGGCCTGGACGACATCTACATCGGCGGTGCAAAGGAACAGTCAGGGAAACTCCTGCTCCAGCAGGGGGATGGGAGTTTCACGAATGTAAATGATTCGTTATTCGCCGCGGATGCCATTTCGGAGGATCTCGGCGCAGTTTTCTTCGACGCGAATGGGGACGGGCGGCCGGACCTGTACGTCGTGAGCGGGGGCAACGAGTATAACGAGGCCGCGACGGCGTTGCAGGATCGCCTCTACCTGAACGACGGCCACGGGAAATTCCACAAGGCAGCCGACGCTCTGTCCAGAGAAATGGTGAGCGGCTCGCGGGTGGTCGCGGCCGATTACGACGGCGACGGTGCCATCGATCTATTCGTCGGTGGACGCGTCGTACCCTGGAGCTACGGAGCGGACCCACCGAGCATGCTGCTGCATAACGATGGCAAGGGCCACTTCACCGACGTCACGTCGACACTCGCGCCCGAGCTCGTGCACATCGGCATGGTGACGGACGCCGTCTGGAGAGACATCGATGGCGACGGCCGGCTGGACCTCATTGTCGTCGGCGAATGGATGCCGATCGTCGTCTTTCATAACGATGGAAAGGGAAAACTCCGGCTCATCCAGGTGTCTGGACTCGAGCACAGCGAGGGCTGGTGGAATCGCATCGTCGCCGGGGATTTCAACGGTGATGGACGTGTCGACTTCGTGATCGGCAATCTTGGATTGAATGGGCGAATCCACGCATCGCCGGCGGAGCCACTCACGATGTACGTGAAGGACTTCGCCGGCAACGAGACGATGCAGCAGATCATCTCCATGTACAATGACGGCGTCAGCTATCCGCTGCCGCTGCGCGACGATCTGATCAACGCGATTCCCTATCTCAAGGACCGGTTCCCCACATACAAGGATTACGCGAAGAAGACTGTGACTGACATCTTCTCGCCGCAGGAGCTCTCGGGCGCGGTCATGAAGAAGGTGAGCACCTTCGCGACATCACTCGCGTTGAACAATGGTGATGGCAGCTTCACACTCGTGCCGCTGCCCGACGAGGCGCAGTTGGCGCCGGTCTATGGTATTCTCGCGACCGATGTGGACCAGGACGGCCATGTCGATCTCTTGTTCGCGGGCAATTTCGATGGATTCAAACCCGAGATTGGACGCATGGCCGCGAGTCATGGGCTAGTGTTGCGCGGCGACGGAAAGGGGCGCTTCAGGCCTGTGCGCGGGGACGCGAGTGGCTTCGTTGTCCCTGGCCAATCGCGCGACATCGCGCGTGTTCGCACGGCTCACGGCGACATGTTCGTGGTCGCCCGAAACAACGATCGACCGCTGATCTTCCGCGGCAATCGCGCCAAGGCGCCGACGCCGACTGTCGCGGGCCGCTATTGAGGCTTTCCGGCCTTTTTCGTCTTGATGATGATGACGCCGTTCGCGCCGCGGCTGCCGTACATCGCGATGTCCGCGGGATTCTTCAGGACCTTGATCGATTCGATGTCGTACGGGTTGACCCCGCTCAGGCTGCCGCCAGGGCCGGGCGTGATCGCCATGCCGTCGAGGACGTACAAGGGCGCGTTACCACCGTAAAACGAGCCCTGACCGCGAATCTGAACGGCGACGCCACCGTCCGCCCCTCGTGTAACGACGACTCCCGAGACACGTCCTTCGAGTACCTTCTCGATCGGATCGCCCGGCGCCGGGCGAATGTTGTCGGCCGTGATGGTGTTGCCTGCTGGCGCAGGCGGTGTTGCGGTCGCGCCTGGAGCGCCTCCGCCATGCGCGCACCCGGCTACCAACGCTATCGAAAGCTCGAGAACAAGAAGACGACGCTGGACGAGCGAGGGCATGGAAATCCTCCTGGTATGCCGCCGGACCGTGGGCTCCTATAACTGAAGATGCCGCAGCTGAGCGCGCAAGATCTGCCCCGAAGCCGATTGCTGATAATCTCCAGAATCCGGCGCCACTGGCAGACGTTCGCCATTGCGGTCGCGGGACTCCTGGCCTGCCGGTCGGCGGCGCCGACCAATCAAGCGCCCCTTTTCGAGCTGCTTCCACAGAGCGTCACGGGCGTGACTTTCGCGAACCGCCTCGCCGAAGACTCGTCATTCAACATTCTGAATTACCTCTACTACTACAACGGTGCCGGTGTCGCCGTCGGTGACGTCGACAACGATGGCCTCCCGGATCTCTACTTCACCTCCAACCTCGGCGCGAACCGCCTCTACCTCAACAAGGGCAACTATCGCTTCGAGGACGTGACGGCGCGCGCCGGCGTCGCCGACTCGATCGGTTGGAAAACTGGCGTGACGATGGCGGACGTGAACGGCGACGGATACGTCGACATCTACGTTTCGGCCGTCGACTACCTGACGATGCATGGACGGAACGTGCTGTACATCAACGACGGTCACGGCACGTTCACGGATCGCACAAAGGAATACGGGCTCGATCACGTCGGCTACGCGACGCAGGCGCTCTTCTTCGATTACGACGGCGACGGTGATCTGGACATGTTCCTCCTCAACCATTCGACGCACAGCGAGCGCGGGGCGACCTCCGACAGTGGCGGGAATCCGCGCGCCAGCGACCGACTCTTCCGGAACGACGGCGGACATTTCGTGGACGTGAGCGAACGGGCTGGAGTGGCTGATCGGGCCGGAGCGTTCGGACTCGGCGTGGTCGCCAGCGACCTGAATGGCGACGGATGCCCCGACCTGTATGTGGGGAACGACTTTCAGGAGAACGACTACCTCTACATCAACAACTGTGATGGCACGTTCACGGAGTCGGTAGCCAAGGCGACGGGGCACACGAGCCGCTTCTCGATGGGGGTCGACGCCGCCGACGTGAACAACGATGGCCGTCCCGATCTCTTCGTCGCCGACATGCTCCCCGAGCGCGAGGATATTCTCAAGACGACCGCGATCACCGAGAGCTTCGATCTGTTCGCTCGCCGCATCCGGGCCGGCTACCATCCGCAGTATGCGCGCAACACGCTCCAGCTCAATCGCGGCGCGGGAAAGTTCAGCGACATCGGCTACCTCGCCGGTGTCGCCGCGAGCGATTGGAGCTGGTCGCCGCTCATCGCCGATCTCGACAACGACGGCAACAAGGATCTGTTCATCACGAACGGCATCTATCGGCGGCCGAACGATCTCGACTACATCGATTACATCGGGAACGAGAGCATCCAGGCGTCTCTCGCGCGGGGAATAACCAAGGAAAATCTCGCCCTCCTCGACCGGATGCCATCGGTGCCGCTGCCTAACTACGCCTTCCGCAGCAACGGCGATCTCACCTTCACGAGCGTCGCGGCACGGTGGGGTTTGGCGCAGCCCGGATTCTCCAATGGCGCTGCCTACGTGGACCTGAATAACAGCGGCGCGCTCGACCTCGTCGTCAACAACGTCGGCGCGCCGGCGTCGATCTATCGGAACCATGCGCGCGCGGCGAACGGCGCGCATTATCTCACGCTCACGCTTCGCGGCGAGGGGAAGAACACCGGCGGCATCGGCGCGCGCGTGATGATCGTTCACGGCGGCAAGAGGCAGATGCTCGAGGAGATGCCGACGCGCGGCTTCGAGTCCTCCGTCGATCCGCGACTCCACTTCGGCGTCGGCGCATCGGCGCGCGTCGATTCGTTGACGATCGTCTGGCCGGACCGACGTTATCAAACGCTCACCAACATTGCCGTCGACCGCATCATGACGCTCTCGCAGGCCGACGCGCGCGGCCGGTACGAGTTTGCCCACGCCGCCGCGCAGACGACGTTCACGGACGTCACCAAGCGAGTGGGGATCGATTTCAAGCACGAGGAGAACGGCTTCTACGATTACAACCGCGAGCCGCTCATGCCGCATCTCCTTTCCACCGAAGGGCCCGCGGTGGCGGTGGGCGATGTGAATGGCGACGGCCTCGACGATCTGTACATCGGCGGCGCGAAATGGCAGCCGGGGCGTCTCTACTTGCAGCAACGCGACGGAACCTTTCGGGCCAGTGAGCAACCTGCGCTCCGCGCCGACAGCTTGGCGGAGGACGTCGATGCCACGTTCTTCGATGCCAATGGCGACGGCAGTCTCGATCTCTACGTTGTGAGCGGCGGAAACGAGTTCTGGGGAGAGGACGACGCGCTCCAGGACCGGCTCTACCTGAACGATGGCCGCGGTAACTTTCGTCGCGATCGTGAGGCGCTGCCGCGGTTGGCGGAGAGTGGCTCCGTCGTCATTCCCGGTGATTTCGACGGCGACGGTCATGTCGATCTGTTCGTGGGACGTCGCGCCGTCGCGCGCCGTTACGGCCTAACGCCGCGCAGCTATCTCCTCCGGAACGACGGCAGGGGACATTTCACCGACGTGACGGAAGAGCTGGCGCCCGCGCTCGTCGAGGCAGGGATGGTCTCCTCCGCGGCGTGGCTCGACTACGACGGTGATGGGAAGCTCGACCTCGTGGTCGTCGGCGAGTGGATGCCGGTGCGCGTCTTTCATCAGGAGAACGGGCACTTCGTGGACCGTACCAGCACCGTTGGGTTGTCGGGGACCGAAGGTTGGTGGAACACGGTCTCCGCGGTCGACGCGAATGGCGACGGCCGGCAGGACCTCATCCTCGGCAATCTCGGTCTCAACTCGTACATTCACGCATCGGCAAAGGAGCCGGCCCGCCTCTACATCGGTGATTTCTTCGAGACCGGAACGCTGAAGCAGATCCTCACCTCCTACCAGCACGGCGTGAGCTATCCTATTGCCGGCCGAGACGAGCTCGTACGGCTGATGCCGCAATTGCGAAGCAGGTATCCGACGTATGCCTCATTCGGCGCGAGCCGGGTCGATGACATTCTGCCCGCGGATGAATTAGCAAAGGCGAAAGTGCTCGAAGCGCATCAGTTCGCGAGCGCCGTCGCGATGAACGACGGCCATGGCACCTTCACGGTCCGACCTTTCCCCATCGAGGCTCAGTTCGCGCCGATCGCCGCCTCGGTAGCGGACGATTTTGACAGGGATGGCCACACTGATCTCCTCGTGGCCGGCAATTTCTTCGGTGTCACGCCGATGCTCGGCCGCTATGACGCGAGCCACGGCTTGTTGCTCCGGGGGTCGGGCGATGGCCATTTCGTGGCGGCGGACATGGAAGCGACGCGGCTCGTGATCGAAGGGCAGGTGCGGCACATGGCGCGACTCCGCGCGGCTGGCGGCAAGATACTGATCGCCGTAGCGCGCAACGACGACACCCTCGAGATCCTGCAAGTTCAGCGATGACTAATTTCACATTTGTCCGCGCCAGCGCTTTGTTGGTTGCGCTTTGTGGCGTACCGTCCGCGCGCGCGCAGCGGGTTCCGACGACGCGCGACATCCTGCCGGTGCTTTCGCTCCCCGATCCGCGCCTCGACGACACCACCGCGTACGAGGGCTATCGCACGCGCTTCTATCGCGACTCGAAAGGGAATACGCTGCAGATCTATCTTCGGCGCAACGAGGGACGCGTCGTCAATCTGTGGGCAGACGCGGCGAACGAGAGCATCGGCTTCAGCGCGCGCGACTCGGCGGGCGCGCCGGCGACGCTCGCCTTCGCGAGCGACATTGCCTTCATCGCCGATTCCGGACGCATGCGCGTCGTGAGCTACCGCCTCACGAGCCAGACGCCGCGGCTCGTCCTCGGCTGGTTCCTCCTCGGTACGATGCGCGTCGAGCGCGATTTCCAGTACTGGCGCAAGCACCTCGATCCGTACAGCGCGCCTGCCTTCCATGTCGCCGAGCTCGACTCGCTCGTGCATCGCATGGCGGCGCTGCCGGAATCGGAGCGGCGGGCCGAGCTGGCCCTGCTCCGGGCGCGCACCATCGGCGAGCTGCGCGGGCGGCTCGAGCCGTCCGTCAGCATCGTGCACGCGGGCAGCCGCGACATCGTCCGCGTGGTCCAGCGCAGCCTCGACGCGCGGAACACCCTCGCCATCGAGATCGCCGTCGACACCACGCGCGCGCGGACTCGCCAGGTCGGACGCGCGATCGAGATCGACGCGAGAGCCGCCGCGCCGATCGTGCTGGCCGTGAATGTGTCGACCGACGCAACGCCGCTCACCCCGCTCACGCGATCCGAGATCTTCGATCGAGCGTTCCTCGCCTTCGCGGACTCGGCGTCACGACGTGATCCCCGCGTCGAGCGGCAGTTGCGTGCCGTCGAGCTTCTGAGCTCGCGCGAGAAGCTGATGGCGGGTCTGCCGAACTTCGCGACGTATTTCGGCCGCGATCAGATGATGAGCGCGCTGATGATGCAGTCGGTGTGGACGCCGGCGATGATGGAGCACGTCATCGGCAGCGTGCTGCGAAAGCTCGCGCCTAACGGCGAGGTGAGCCACGAAGAGGCGCTCGGCGGCCAGGCCATTCGCGAGGGCGCGGCTGAGTACGTGCGACTGATCGACTCGGCCCGTGCGTTGGCGCGGAACGCGCCGAGGGATACGGCCGTGTTGATGGCACGGGCGCGGATCGTCCTCGGCAACATCGAGCGTGTTCGCGAGAACTACCACATGATCGACGACGAGTTCCAGCTCCCGGTGCTCGTCGCGCGCTACCTGGCAGATCGCCGTCTCACGGCCGAGGCGAAGCGCGACTTCCTGAATGGCCGTGAGAATGGCCAGTCACGATTGGCGCTTCTCGTAAAGGAGCTCGAGGTCGTCGCGGCGCGCGCGGCGCCGTACGCCGCACGGCAGGACGCGACGAACCTCGTCGGCTTCGCTCCACGCGACGCGACGCACTGGGAGTCGGAGAGCTGGCGGGACAGCGGCGTCGGCTACGCGAATGGCCGCTTCGCGATGGACATCAACGCCATCTGGGTTCCGATGGCGCTCGACGCGATCGGCGAGATCATCGACGCGATCCACGCGATCGGTCTTGGAATGTCGGGCACGACGCTCGGTCCCACGTTCGCGCAATATCTCTCCGATCGCGGCTCGCTGCAGGCGGCAGAGCGCGCGTGGGGCGGCGCGGTGCGCCATTTCATCGTGAGGCTGTCGCCGGCCGAGATCGAGGCACGTATCGGTGCGAAGCTCGCGTCACTTCCGGAGAACGAGCGACGGTACTGGCAAGGAGTCATCGCCGCGAACGGAGCGCAGCGCGACTCGCTCTCCTTCCTCGCGCTCTCGCTCGATGCGGCGGGCAATCCGATTCCAGTGATGAACACCGATCCGGCGACGGCACTCTTCCTCGTCGATCTCACGGGCAAGACGTTGACGCCGATGAGCGTCGAGCCCTTCCGCAATCTCGAACCGTTCGTCAAGCAGTATCCGGTGGGGCTGTTCGTCGATGGCCTCGGGCCGCTGGTGGCCAACGACGCCTACGCGGCGCCCGAGGTGTGGAGCGCGTTCGAGCGCGACCGGTACCATTCGCCGCGCGTCGTGTGGGGCAGGGAGGTGAACCTGATCACGCTCGGCCTCGCCCACCAGCTGGCCGCCGCCGTGGACGCGCGCGGCCGCCCGCGCGACCCGTCGCTCGCCGGCTATGTCACGAGCCTAACGAGCGCGCTCCGCCGCATCCAGGGCGCGGTCGACGCGTCGGGCCTCCGCCACTTCGAGCTCTGGAGCTACCGCATCGACGGCAACCGGCTGCAGCCGGTGCGCTACGGGACGAGCTCGGACGTGCAGCTCTGGAATACGACGTCGCTGGCGGTGCAGTTCGCGTTGAGTCGATTACCGAAAGGAGTTCGGTAAAGTGGGAGACCTCCGGTAATTCGTCTCTTTGCGGTGAAGAGTCAGTTACCGCCCGTACTTACGCATCGCCGCCATCAACCGATCGACCGGCAATGCGTACACGCGCGCGTAGTTCGCCCCGGTCATCGTCTCCGCCTGGAGCATCGCGTTGACGATCGCCTCTTCCGTCGCCTGGGTGGTGGCGTAGAAGAGCGGATTGATGCGGCCGTTCGGGATCATCGTGAGGTGCGCGAGGCCCGTGTCGGCGGCAGTGTGCGCGTTCGCGGTCGAGAAGGCGACGAAAATGTCGCCCGAGCTGTTCCCCCCTACGCCGCCCATGCGACCGATGCCTAACGACACGCGGGTCGCGATCCGTTTGAGCTGGTGCGGGAGGAGCGGCGCGTCGGTGGCAACGACAACGATGATCGAGCCCTGGCCCTCGTCGGCGTTGTCGTCGCGATTCGTCGGCGTCGTGGGTGCGGCGTCGCAGCGCGGGCCGGGAGCGCGCACCGTCGGATCGTTCGTGGCCGTGCACGGCAACAGGTCCGGGATCTCCTGGCCCACGGGCACGCCCGCCACGCGCAGCTCGCGTCTCGAGCAGCAGTTGCACTGGACGAGCACTCCAACGGTATAACCGCCGTCGCGGGGGTCGAGCTTCCGCGAAGCTGTCCCGATTCCACCCTTGAAGCCGTGGCAGATCATGCCCGTGCCGCCGCCGACGTTTCCTTCCCGTGGCACGACGCCTGGCCGCGCGCCGTCGAGCGCCGCGAGCGCGTGCTCCGGCTTCACGTGAAAGCCGTTGATGTCGTTGAGCCGGCCATCGTACGTCTCCGCGACCATGGGCAGCCCCCACGGCTGCAGACCGGGGCGCTTCACCTGCCATTGGAGAATCGCGTCGCGCACGACACCGACGGAGTGGGTGTTCGTGATGGCGATCGGCCCCTCGAGAAAGCCGGACTCCTGAAGCCACGTCGTTCCGGTCATCTCGCCATTGCCGTTGAGCGTGAACCACGCGCCCATCACCGGGTCGGGGTCATCCTTGCCCCGCGGGTGAACGACGGTGACGCCGGTGCGCACCGGACCCTGCCCGACGACGAGCGCCCCGTTGCCGCTGATCAGCGTCGTGTGGCCGACCTCGACGCCAGCCACGTCGGTGATCGCGTCGAGTGCGCCGGGCGTACCACCGATCTGCGCGGCGATCCCGAGGTCGCGAGCGCGTGGCTTGGCTGGCGCGCTCTGGGCGGCTGCCTGTGTGCCAGCGATGTGCAGGAGCGCGAGCAGAACGAGAGGTCGGCGCACGACGAGATCACTCCACCTGGGCGAGCATCTTCCCGACGGCGCCGATGATCTCGTCGATCTGGCGCTTCTCGACGATCAGCGGCGGAGAGAGGGCGATGATATCCCCGGTGGTCCTGATGAGCACATTCTCATCCTGGAAGCAGCGCGTGAACACCTCGAAGGCGCGCGCACCGGGCTTGCCGGGCCGCGACGCGAGCTCGATTCCCGCGACCAGTCCGAGGTTGCGGATGTCGACGACGTTTCTGGCGCCGCGCAGCGAGTGTACCGCGTCCTCGAAGTACGGTGCCAGCGACGCCGCGCGCTCGAAGAGCCCCTCGTCACGGTACACGCCTAACGTCGCCAGCCCGGCGGCGCACGCCAGCGGGTGCCCCGAATAGGTGTAGCCGTGGAAGAACTCGATCCCCTGCTCGGTCGCGTTCACCACCGTGTCGTAGATCCCGCGGCGCACGAAGACGGCGCCCATCGGCACCGAAGCATTCGTGATCCCCTTCGCGACCGTCATCATGTCCGGCTCGATGTTGAAGTACTCCGCCGCGAACGGCGCGCCGATCCGGCCGAAGCCGGTGATGACCTCGTCGAAGATGAGGAGAATGTCGTGCTTCGTGCAGATCGCGCGAATGCGCTCGAGATAACCCTTCGGCGGAATGAGCACGCCCGTCGAGCCGGCGACCGGCTCGATGATCACCGCCGCGATTGACGATGCACCATGTCGCTGCACCAGTTGCTCCAGCTCGTCCGCGAGCTCCGCTCCGTGCGCCGGCTGCCCGCGACTGAACGCATTCCGCGCGCTGTCATGCGTATGCGGCAGATGATCGACGTTAGGCAGCAGCTGGGACGCGAACTGCTTCCGGTTCGACTCGATGCCCCCAACCGAGATCCCCCCGAAACCCACGCCGTGATATCCACGCAGCCGGCCAATCAGCCTCGTGCGCGAAGGCTGCCCCTTCGCTTGCCAGTAAGCGAGCGCGATCTTGAGCGCGCTATCGACGGCCTCGGATCCCGAGTTCGTGAAGAAAACGCGATCGAGATCTCCCGGCAGCAGCTCCGTGATCTGCGCCGCGAGCTCGAACTGCAGCGGATGCCCCATCTGGAACCCCGGGGCGTAGTCCATCCGCGCCGCCTGTTCGGCAATCGCGCGCGCGATCGGTTCGCGGCAATGGCCCGCGTTCACGCACCAGAGACCGGCCGTCCCGTCCAGGATCCGCCGCCCGTCGGCCGCGGTGTAGTACATCCCCTTTGCCTCCGTGAGAAGGCGTGGCGATCGCTTGAACGCACGGTTCGCCGTGAACGGCATCCACAGCTCCTCGAGCGAGAGATTCGCGAGGTCGATTTCCTGGGCCGAATAGGGCGCGGTGGAGCTAGCCATGAGGGTCAGGTGCTGAGAGTGGGAGAGCCGATGTGGCTCAGGGAATTATGTGTCCGGCGGCGGTCCGTTGGCTATAGTCAGTGAGCCCCGTCCGCCAGCTCGCCGCCATGCCGGCGCCGGGGCGGGGCCGCTGACGGGGAGATACGATGATGGCGACCGAGCGCGACGACGCACCTAACGAGCAGGACGACGTGCCGATGGCGACGACGGCCGAAGTCGCGGCGGTCGTGGAGGGTGTGCAGAGCAAGCACCGCGGTCGCATTCGCTGGTCCCTCGGCCGCCACACAGCCGAGATGGCGCTTCGTGCCATCGAAGGGCCGCCGGCCCGGATTCGGCGCCCGCCGTCCTCGAAATCGCGCCGCCGGAAGCGGCATAAGCGAATGCTGTGAGCAGTTGGCAGACCGCATGAAAGAAGCGGGAGCGGGAACCGCATGAAAAGCGGGAACCGCGTGAAAAGCGGAAACCGCGTGAAAAGCGGAAACCGCGTGAAAAGCGGAACCGCATTAAGAAGCGGAAACCGCGTAAACGACGTTGAATTCGGATTGGCGGGCGCGCAGCGCCCGCCTTCCTTTTTCGCACTGCCGTTTACGCGGTCTCCGCCGTTTACGCGGTCTCCGCCCTTCACGCGGTCTCCGCCGTTTACGCGGTTCCCGCCGTTTACGCGGGTTCCGCCGTTTACCCGCCATGCCGAACCAGCTTGACCCGCCACATAGCCCGCCGCATCTTCCCCGGAACGGCGCTTTGGGGTGCCTCCCGTCCGCGGAAAGGGACCGAGTCCCACCTAACGAGTACAGCGTACCATCGCGTCTCGCTTCTTTCGGCCCGCACCGCGGACATCGGGCTCTTCACGAAAGGAGCGCACATGCCCGTCCGGTCCCTTCCGGCGCGTCCGAGCCTCGCCCAACTCAAGCGGCAGGCGTACGAGCTCCAGCGCCAACACCGCGACCACAAGGTGGCCGCCGCCGCGCGATTCGTCGCCAGCCATCCCCGGCTCGCGCGCCTAACGACTGAACAGGTCCTCGCCGAGCCACTCAGCCTCGCCGACGCCCTGCTCGTCATCGCCCGCGAGTACGGCTTCGACAGCTGGGCCGCCCTCAAGCACGTCGTCGAGACGGGCGACCGCGTCGCGAAATTCCAACCACACCCGCACTTCGATGACGCCGTCGCCGCACTCGTGTCCGGCGACCTCCCGCGTCTCGACGAGCTGCTCACGCGCCAGCCCGACCTGGTGCGGGCGCGCACGAATCTCCAGCCGCCGTATCACTACTTCACCGGCGCGACCTTGCTCCATCACGTCGCGTGGAATCCGAGCCGTCGCGAGCCAGTACCTACCAACATCCTCGACGTCGCGCGGTTCCTCATCGATCGCGGCGCCGACGTCGATGCCATGACCTTAGGCCCCAGCGCCGGCACGACGATGGGTCTCCTCGTTACGAGCAAGCAGGCGAGCGACGCGAATGTCTCCGGCCCGCTGATGCAGCTCCTCATCGACCGCGGCGCGACGCTCGACCTCGGCACCTCGAACGCGGTCATTCCCGAGTGGGGCGCCCGCAACGTGCTCGACGTCGCCCTCTCGAATCACGCGACGCGAGCGGCCGAGAAGCTCATCGAGCTCGGGGCCAAGCCAGACATCTGCGCCGCCGCGGCGCTCGGCCGCATGGACCTCCTCCGCGGCTTCTTCGACGAAGAGGGACACCTCCGCGCGCGGCCTCGGCGTCACGGGGCGGAGATGCCAGAGCGGGACGCGATCGGCCTCGCCATGCTCTTTGCCTACGTGAATGAGCGTGCCGACGCGCTGGACTTTCTGCTCGAGAAGAACGGCAACTGGAACATGACGGGTGTGAACAACGGCACCGCGCTCCACCGCGCCGCCTGGGACGGCCGCTTGGAGATGGTGCAGCGACTCGTATCGTTAGGCGCGGACGTCGGCAACCGGGACAATCCATTCATGTCGACGCCGTTCTCGTGGGCGCAGCACAACAAGCAGACGGCGGTCTTCGACTGGCTCCGCGCGCACTGCGCCATCGACCTGCATGACGCCGTCGCGTTCGATCTGCGCGAGCACGTCGAGGCGCGAGTGCGCGAGGACCCCGCGTCCGTCAATCGATTGTGCGATCAGTGGGAGGTTCCGCGCTGTACCCCACTCTACTGGGCGTCTTACACTCAGATCGGCGACGTCGACGGCCAGCACCAGTTGGACGAGAGCAAGCGCCTCGAGCTGGTTCGCTTCCTTCTCGACCATGGCGCGGATCCGAACGTCGTCGCCGGCGACGGCCGCACACCCCTCGACGTTGCCACCGCAGCCAATGCGAGCCGCATCGCTACGTTACTCACTGCACACGGGGCCAAGCGCGGCGCTGATCTCACCCAGTGACTGAGTACACCCGAGCTGCGTTCTCACCGTGTATTTGCGTGCGCTCTGCGGGGCTGAAACCCGCGGCGGCGATGCTCTCCTTCATCAGCGCGATGCTGCCGATCGCGTGCGGATAATCGCTGCCGCCGAGGAGCTGGCTGACGCCCGCGAAATCGGCGGCGAACCGTAGCGCGCGCGGATCGAAGTTCACCGTGTCGAAGAAGAAGTTTCGTAGATACTCACTCGGCGGTCGACCGATGTGCTCGCGGCATTCGGCGAAGGCGCGCCACCCGCGATCGAGCCGCTCGGCGAGGTAGGGGATCGTGCCACCGAGGTGGCTGAGCACCCATCTGATCTTAGGATACCGCTCCGGCACGCCGGTGAAGACCAGCTTCGCCGCGGCGAGTGTCGTGTCGAAGAGGAAGCCGCAGAGCGGCATCAGCCAGTACTCGGTCATCGCTTCCACTCCGACGGGACTCGTCGGATGAATGTGCAGCACCGCGCCGAGGCGATTGGCTTCCGCATAGAGCGGTTCGAAGCGCGTATCGGCGAGGGCGATGCCGTTCACGTTGCTGAAGAGCATCGCCCCGGGAAAGCCGAGCTCCTCGACAGCGCGCCGCAGCTCGGCGACGGACGCCGAGGGATCGCAGAGTGGGAGCGTCGCCAATGCGGCGAAGCGCGGGCCCCGCTCGCGGACGATCGTCGCGAACGCGTCATTCACGAGACGCGCGAGCCTGACGGCGCGGCGCGGCTCCTCCACGTGCGTCCCCGGCGTCGTGAGGCTGATGATCTGGGTGTCCACACCGTCGCGCGCGAGCACGTCGGCGCGGTATGCGATGTCGCGATGTCCCCGCACAGCGACGTTGTAGTCGCCGGGATAGTGAACGCAGGGATTCCCTTCGCTGTCGATCGTGACGCGCACGACGCTGTCCTCGTTGCGGAGCGCGTCGAGATATTCCGGGGGATAGAAGTGATTGTGGACGTCGATGATCATCGCGTGGTCGCTTGCATGGTATGTGAGCTCAGTCGCCTTCGGCAGGGAGCGGCACGGGCACATCCGCGCGGCGAACCCACAGGCGGTAGACGGGCCAGCCCGCGAGGACGAGGGCGATTCCGGTCAGGCTCTCGGCGGGAGCGGAGACGATCTGATTGGACGCGACGAGCAGCGCCGCGACCGCGAAGCCGATCGGCAGCCCGGCGCCTAACGGGGCACGGAACGCCGGCGCGAATCCCGGCCGGCGGCGAAGGAGCACGAGGCCCGCAGCCATGAGCGCGAAGAAGATCCATTCGGTGTAGACGACGCGTGAGACGAGCACCCTGTAGCTCCCGGTGCCGATGAGTACGCACGCCCAGACACACTGAGCGCCAATTGCCCACGACGGCGTCTGGAATCGCGGATGAATCGCGCCGAGGCGCTTGAAGACGATCCCGTCGGCGGCCATGGCGAGATAGGCGCGCGGGCCCGCGAGCACGATCCCGCTCAACGCGCCGAAGGTGGAGACGACGACAAGTACTGCCATCAACACTGCCCCGCCGCGACCGAGCACGGCGTCGGCCGCGTCGGCGGCGACGCGCGTCGACGCAGCAACACGCGCGAGTGGCAGCACGTGGAGGTATGCCGCGTTGAGGAGGACGTAACAACCGGTGACGACCATCGTGCCGATGACGAGCGCGCGCGGGATCGTGCGCGCCGCGTCGATCGTCTCACCGGCGGCGTAGGTCACCATGTGCCAGCCACCGAAGGCGAAGAGCCCCGCGCCTACCGCGAGGAGAAATCCACCCGAGGAAGTGCCAGCGAACATCGGCGACGAGACCGCGACACGAGGTCCAACCAGGAATGCGGTGGCGATGACGACGACCACTGCCACGAGCTTGGCGATCGTGAGCGCCGTCTGCAGGCCGCTGCCCTGCTTGACGCCGACGTAATTGACGGCCGAAAGCACGACCACCGCGGCGGCCGCGACGAGCCGCAGCCCGGCGTCGTTCAGGGGGACGAGCACACCGAGGTAGCGCGCGAACACCATCGCGATGGCGGCGATGATCCCGGTGTGCATCGTCCAGAACATCGCCCAACCCCAGAGGAACCCCAGCGCGGGTGAGAAGGCGCGCGTGAGATACACGTAGACGCCGCCCGTGGCCGGAAAGGCGGCGGACAGCTCCGCGGCGATGAGTGATCCGCCTAACGTGAGCAGCCCCGCGAGCAGCCACACCGTGATGATGCCCACCACCGATGGCACCGCGCCGGTGACCGTCGATGGCTGCACGAAGATCGAGGCACCAATGATCGTGCCGACCACCATGGCCGTGGCCTGAAGCGGACCGATCGTTCGGCGAAGCGCGGCGGCGGGAAGGGACACGAGCGTCGAAGCGCCTATCGATCTCCGACCACTTTCGGCACGACGTACACCCGTCGCAGCGCGTCGAGGTACTCGGTGTGAAGCGCTTTGATCGAATCGAACTCCCGCTTCACCGCGGCGCGATAATCGGGCCGGGTCGCGAAATCATAGAGGAGCGCGGCCATTCCCTGCGCGTCGGCGAGGAATCCCTGGTGGCCGACCTCGGTGAGCGCGTCGGCCTCCATCTCGTACGTGTGGTTGGATGAATTGGATGTCTTCGCGCTGAAGCCGACACCCGGGATGTTGCTCGAGACGCTCCCTGTCTCCTCGTATCCCTGAGGCTTGCCCGGCTCTGGCAGCGCACCCGTCGCGCCGTACTTTTTCAGGTACGCGAAGGCAACCTCGTCGAGCGTCGCGATGCCGACGCCGTCGCGGTTATGCCCATAGTGGTCGATCTTCACCTGCGTGCCCGTCGCGAGCGCCGCGGCGCGTGCCGCGTTGTCGACCATCTCCGTTTCCTGCGCGAGATACACCTCGTCCGGATAGCGGATGTAGAAGTCCGCCGCCGTGCGGTCGGGCACGACGTTAGGCGCCGCGCCTCCCTCGGTGATCACGCCCTGGATGCGCGCCTCGGGCCGGAGATTGCTCCGGATGGCGTCGATGTTGTTGAAGAGATGGATCACTGCCTCGAGCGCATTGCGTCCATTCCACGCCGTGAGCTGATGTGCCGGCGCGCCGAAGAAGGTGTATTTCACGCCATCGATGTTCATGCAGCAGGTGCCGAAGCCGGGTGCGGCGCGCGTTGTCGCACTTGTCGAATGGCTGCGGACGAGCACGTCCATGCCGTTGAACACGCCCGCGTCGTACATCACCGTCTTCGCGTTAGGCGGCATCATCTCCTCACCCGGCGCGCCGAAGACGACCACCGTCCCCGGTGTCTTCGTGCGCGTGAGGTACTCGGCGACTGCGATGGCGGCGGCGATGCCGATCGGCCCCTGGGTCGAGTGCTGGTCGCCATGGAAGGCGCCCTTGGTTCCACGCAGCGCGTCGTACTCGATGATGACGCCGAGGTTCGGCGCTCCCGAGGACTTCGTGTAGCGCGCGACGAACGCCGTCTTGAGGCCGCCCGCGCCCATCTGCACGTCGAAATCGTGCTTGCGCAGATAATCGGTCAGGAGCTTGACTGACCGCGTCTCCTCGAACCCGATCTCGGGGTGACGCGTGATGTCATCGCCAAGCGCGAGAAGCTCACCGTCCATCAGAGCCTTTGCGCGAGCGGCGACCGCGTCGCGCGCGGCGTTCGGTCCGGTCAGCCGCGCGACGAGCGTGGGTACGTCGAGCGAGCGCTCGAGCGAGTCGAGCTTTCGCACGACGCCGCGGGCAGCGTCGCGCTCGGTGGGCGTCTCTTGGGCGGGCAGGGTGCTCGCGGCGAGCAGGAACAGGCTCGAAAGAACGAATCGGCGCATGGGCCATCCCCGGAAATCGAATCGGCATAAGGCTGCACGCCGATCGCCGGGTCGGCTAGATGCCGGAAGAGGCCGGTCCCGGCGGTCTCTGGCACGCGCCAAGCATATGACGAGACCGGCAAGACGCTCGGCAGCCGCGGGCGATCGCGCAATCCGCTGGCAAGAGGGCCGGCGGAGTCCATAGGACGGAGGGAAAGATGGCGGACGTCAACATTCAGCAAACGCCCTCGAGCGGCGAGTCGCGTGGCGGCTCGGGAGCCGTCTGGGCGGTCGTGGTGATCATCCTGTTGCTGGTCATCGGCTGGTTCATCTTTGGCGGCGGCTTCCACCGCTCCAGCACGACGAACCTCAACGTGAACGTGCCGGGTCAGTCTGGTGGGAGCGGCTCCGGTGGGTCCGGCGGCGGCACTGGTGGGACTGGCGGCGGCACTGGCGGCGGGGCGACGAAGACTCCGTAGTTCGGATCGCGTCGGTTCCGCGGGCCTGGAAAGGCCGTTCCTATAGCGGAGATCAACTGCATAGCACGGACAAAGCCGGACAAAGCGCGGACGCGTCGCGGACCACTGTAGTGTTGGAGTTGATCCGCGATTTGTCCGCGCCGTGTCCAGCCCTGTCCGTGCTATGCAATTCGACGGCCGCCTAACGAGAGATCTTAGTTGCTCACGATCACTACACCGCGCGCGTCTTCCACTTCCCGCGCCGGAAGATCACCGCGCTCACGACCGCGAGCGTCGAAAACGCCACTGCCACCGCGACGTAGACCCCGCGCGGCCCGAAGCCGAGCGTCTTCGAGAGCACGAAGGCGAGCGGAATCTCCCACAGCCAGAAGACGACGATGTTCAGCACTGTCGGCGTCGTCGTGTCGCCGGCGCCGTTGAAGGCGGCCGACAGCACCATCCCGTACGCGTAGAACGCGAAGCCGAGCGCGATGATGCGCAGCGCGTCGACCGCGCTTGGCACCACTGCCGGATCGGTCGTGAAGATGTGCGCGATCGGACGCGCGAAGAGCACGAACAGCGCACCGACCACGCCGAGGAAGCACACGTTGTAAGACCCCGCGATCCACACCGCGCGCTCGGCCCGCTCGGGCTTCCGTGCGCCCAGTGCCTGTCCGACCATCGTCGCCCCGGCGTTCGACAGCCCCCACGACGGCAGCAGCGCGAAGACGACGACGCGAATGCCGATCGTATAGCCCGCGAGCACCGAGCTTCCGAACGTTGAGAGAATGCGAATCAAGCCGATCCAGCTTGCCGTGCCGATCAGCGCCTGCAGTGTACCGCTCGCCGAGAGACGCACGAGCCGAATGAGCACGGCGGGCTCGAGCCGCATGTGCCGCCGCCCGATCGAGACGCGCGCGCCGCGGCTGCGCACGAGTCGGCTGAGCGCGAACAACGCGCCGATGCCGCGCCCGATGTTCGTCGCGATTGCCGCTCCCTTCACCCCAAGTGCGGGGAATGGGCCGAGGCCGAAGATGAGGCACGGCCCGAGCGCGATGTTGATCGCGTTCGCCAGCCAGAGAACGCGCATCGCGATCGCCGCGTCGCCGGCACCGCGAAAGATCGCGTTCACCAGGAAGAGCAGCAGGATCGTCGCGTTGCCGCCGAACATGATGCGCGCGTACGGTGTGCCCACGGCGAGCAGACTTGGCGACGCACCCATCGCATGCAGCAGCCAGGGCGCCGCCAACACGCCGGCGACACCGAGGACGATCGCGACACCGATCCCGAGCGCGATCGCCTGGACAGCCGCGCGTGCGGCACCATCGGCGTCGCGCTCGCCGGTACGGCGCGCCACCATCGCCGTCGCCCCGATCGCGAGCCCCATCGCCAGCCCATAGATGATCGTGAGCATCGACTCGGTGAGTCCCACCGTCGCGACGGCATCCGCCCCGAGCCGTGACACGAAGAACACGTCACAGACGGCGAAGATGCTCTCCATGACCATCTCGAGCACCATCGGCACGGCGAGCACGAGGATCGCACGGCCGATTGCGCCTTCGGTGTAGTCGCGTCGCGACCCGCGCAACGCCTCGCGCACGCCGGACCAGAACCCCTCGAGCGCAGGGGGCGGTGCGGCAGCGGCGCGTGGATCGAGCGTTTCAGTGATATCGGATGACATGACGGGAATGCCTGGAGTGAAACGTGAGAAGGGGCGGCACCGAGATCGGTGCCGCCCCTTTCGCATGCTCAGGCGATCGATCGATCAGTGCAGGAATCGTGTGCGTACCGGCGCGGCCGTGACGGCAGCGCTGGTGACGCCAGCGGATACAAATCCCGGGTTGTGCGTGAGGTTGCGCATCGGCCTGATCGAGTGAGCCGGGCAGCTGATTTGCCCGACAGGTCCGCGCAATGTATGCGTGGCCGGCGGAGCGCACAATGCCGGGTTGGCATTTCACTTGCCGCGACTGACATGAGGTTGATGAAACGATCAACGCGCCGGCGCGAATTGGTCGTCGGCGCACGGTTGGGCTCGAACGAGGAGAGCATCATGGCATCACGAACGAGTGGTCGCGGGGATGAGCGGTCGAGCGGCCGCACCGCGAGCGGCGACAACGCAGGCACCACGCGACGACAAGGCACGGCGACGCAAGGCACAGCGGCAACCGAAGCGAGTTCCGGAACGGCTGACTCGTCAGCCCGCGGCGATCAGGAGCGTGAGCTGCGCACGTCCAACGAGCAGGGCAACATGCGGCCGGGCGCGTCCGCCCAGCGCGGTAATGTCGGTCGTGAGGGTAGGAGCAACACCGCGCCGAGCTCCGGCGCGAACAACACGCCCTTCGCCCTGATGCGTCGGATGATGGAGGACATGGATCGCCTCTTCTCGGACTTCGGCTTCACACATCCGGGGATGTTCGGCTCCAGCCAAGCCAATGCGGAGCTCTGGCCATCGTCGCGTCAGCGCTCGCTGGGCGCGCCCTCGTCAGGCAGCTCGAGTGCTCCCGCGACACAACGTGGGCAGCAGAGTGTGCAGCGCCGTGGGCAGGGCAGCGTGCAGCAATCGTCGTTCGGAAGTCTCTGGGCGCCTCAGGTCGAGGTCCTCGAGCGCGGCAACAATCTCGTCGTGCGCGCCGATTTACCGGGTCTGTCGCGCGAGAACGTCGACGTCGAGCTCGATGAGGACGCCCTGATCATCCGCGGCGAGCGCCGCAGCGACGTCGAGGACGACAACGAGGGGTTCTATCGCAGCGAGCGGAGTTACGGAAGTTTTTATCGCGCGATCCCGCTCCCCGAAGGAATCGACGCCTCGCGCTGCAACGCGACATTCAAGGATGGCGTGCTCGAGGTGACACTCCCGAAGCCGCCACAGCAAGCATCCCGCGCACGACGCATTGATGTGCGCGGATGAGTAGAGAGTAGAGAGTAGAGAGTAGTGCAGTTCACTCTCTACTCTCCACTCTCTGCTCTCTACGGTACCGCGACCGGATCCCCGTTCAGATCGAGCAGCACAATCGGCGCGATGCCGGTCGCTTTGAGCGGGCCCTCGATCTGCTTCCGGTCGCCGACGATCACGATCGCGAGGTGGTCCGGGTCGATGTACTTGTTCGCGACCCGCGCCAGATCGTCCTTCGTCACCGCGCGAACGCTGCGCGCATAGTTCTGATAGTAGTCCTGCGGCAGATCCTCGAGATAGATGTCGCTGATCGAGCCATTCACGGCCCGCACCGAAGAGAAGTTCTGCGGCAGGCCTTGCACGAGATTGTCTTCCGCCGTCTTCAGCTCCTCATCGGTAATCGGACGACCGCCGCGAATCCCGCGCAGCTCCTTCATGAACTCGATCAGCGCGCTGTCCGACTTTGCCGTCACGATCTCGCCGCCCGCCTCGAACGGGCCCGGCCCCTTGCCGTACGAGAAGCGCGAGCCGACGCCGTAGCTGTAGCCCTTCTGCTCGCGGATGTTCGCGTTGAGCCGCGACTGGAACATCCCGCCGAACATCGTGTTCAGCACCTCGAGCGCGAAGTAGTCGGACGTGCTGCGCGCCGGACCGGGCAGTCCGATCGCGAAGCTCGACTGCGCCGCGCCTGGCTTATCGACGAGATAGATCGTCGTCGCCTTCGGCTCCGTGACCGTCGGATAATTGAAGCTCGGCATCGTGCCGCCGCTGCTCCAGGGCGCGAGCACGCGCTCGATCATCGTCCGCACCGCGTTCGGCTCGACGTCACCAACGACGGTGATGATCGCATGGCCCGGCGTGAAGTACGTCCGGGCGAAGCTCACGATGTCGTCGCGCGTGATTGCGGCCACGGACTGTTCGGTCACCGATCGTCCGTATGGATGCGCCGTCGTGTACAACACCTTCGGGAAGACCCGACCCGCGATCGCCGACGTCCGATCCTTCGCCTGCGTGAGCGCGACGAGGCGGCGCGCCCGGTAGCGCTCGATGGCGTCGTTCGGGAACGACGGATTCACGAGCATGTCCTCGACGATCTGGAGCACGCGCTCGACCTTGTCGCTCGTCGCGAGAAATCCGATCGAGCCCGACTCGTCGCCAACGCCGATGCGCACCCCCGTCCCGAGGAGCTGCAGCGCGTTCGAGATGTCGTCGCCGCTCTTCGTCGCCGTCCCTTCACTCAGCATCGCGCCCGCGAACTCGCCCACGCCGGGCTTGGTCGCGGGATCATACTGATTGCTCCCGCCAACGAAGTTGATGTCGAACGAGACGAGCGGCAGGTCGTGCCGCGACGACACGATGAGCTGCGCGCCATTCGCCAGCTTCATCGACGTCCAGGTCGGGACGCGAAGCTCGGGCGCGCTGCCGGGAGTGGGAATCGCCGTCCGATCGAGCGACGCCGGCTTCGCCGGTGTCTTGGGCTGCTGCGCCGCGAGCAAGGCCGCGGCCGCGGGCGCGATCAACGCGCTGCCGACGGTCCGCCGCAGGATAGAGTAAACGCTCATCATCTCGCTCCATCGTCTGAGACCGTCACGCTCTGCTCGGCCTTGGCGGCGTCCTGCTTCTTGCCGACCGGCACGACCGAGAGCACGACTCGGCCCTTCGTGAGATAGCGGTTCGCCACGCGCTTCACCTCCGCCGGCGTCACGCTCTGGGCTTCGCTGTACTGCTTGCGGTAGAACCCGGGATCGTTATGGAACACCTGCCCTTGGGCGAGGGTGAACGCCTTGTTGAGATTGGATTCCAATCCGCTCACGAAACCGAGCTCGATGCCCGCTTTCGCGCGCGCCACCTCGTCGTCCGTCGGACCGTCGCGCTGGAGTCGCTCGATGATCGAGTCCGCCGCCAGCTCGAGCTCCGTCAGCGTGTGCCCGGGCCGTGGCGTGAGCGTGATCAAAAACTTGCCCGCGTTCTCACTCGTGCCCTGGCCCGCGATCACGCTCGTCGCCCACTGTCGGTCGTAGACGAGCTCCTTCTGAAGGCGCGAGGTTCGGGATCCCGCGAGCACGCTCGCGAGCACGTCGAGCACGTGATCGTCGTCGTTCGTCTCGCCTACGGTCGGCCACGACAGAGTGAGTCGCGGCACCTGCACGCGGTCCTCGAACACCAGCCGCTTCTCCCCCGCCAGCGTCACGAGCCGCACCTGCGGTCGCACGATCGCCTTACCGCGTGGCAGATCCACGAAGTACTTCTGGACCCACGCCTTCGCCTGGGCCGGTTCGAAATCCCCCGCGATGGTGAGCGTGGCGTTGTTAGGCGCGTAATAGACTCGGAAGAAGTTCTTCACATCCTCTACCGAAGCCGCCGAGAGATCCGTCATGCTCCCGATCACCGGCCAGGAATACGGGTGACCCTTCGGGTATGTGGCGGCGTCGAGGATCTCGCTCGTGCGTCCGTACGGCTGGTTGTCCACGCGCTGCCGGCGCTCGTTCTTCACGATATCGCGCTGCGCGTTCAGCTTGTCGAGATCGAGCGCGTCGAGCAGATAGCCCATGCGGTCGGACTCGAGCCAGATCGCCGACTCGAGATAGTTCGACGGCACGATCTCGTAGTAGGTCGTGATGTCGTTGTTCGTGGAGCCGTTATTGAACCCGCCGACGCCCTCCGTGAGCTTGTCGTGCAGCCCATAGGGGACGTGGCCGGATCCGGTGAACATCACGTGCTCGAAGAGGTGCGCGAAGCCCGTACGGCCGGGCACCTCATTCTTCGAGCCGACGTGGAACATGACGTCGACGGCGACCGTCGGCACCGAGTGGTCCGGTGACAGGATGACGGTGAGTCCGTTCGCGAGCTGATACTTCTCGAACGGGATGGTGATCTGGCCGTGCGTCGCGGAGCTCGACGGCTTCTGCGCCGGCGCGATCGGAGCGGCCAGAGCCACACCGAGAAGCGCCGTCGCCACGCCGCGCCCGTACGCCCGCGCCGGGGATCGGAAAATCCGAGACACTATGCGCGTCCTATGTTGGAGGGCAGACGAAAGCTATGGAAGGAACAGAAGTATGCCTAGCGAGCCTCATACCGGTCAACGCTCGGCCCGGTTCCCTACGCTTTCCGAACGTTAGAGCGCGCTCAACACGCTCGCGACCGCTTCCGTGAGCCGCCCAGCGTCCGGGACGCTCCCCTGCGCGATGCGTGACGAGCCGCCGCCACGCCCGCCGACGCGCGTCACCCCCTCGCGCAGCAGCCGCCCGGCGTCGAGCCCCGTATCCTCGGCCGTCGCGAGGAGGAGCGACGGCGGCTCCCCGATCGTGCCGACGAGCACCGCCCGCGGCAGCGCGATCGTCGCCTGGGCCAGCGTGCGCAGCTCGTCCATGCTCGCGGCCTCCTGCCTAACGACACGCAGGTTGCGGCTGTCCGCGGGCGCCGCGTCGTACAACGCCTTCGCGCGATAGCCAGCGAGCTCGCGCTCCATTCGCCGGCGCTCGTTCTCCGCCGCGCGCAGCAGCTCGCTCTGCGCTGCCACGAGCGCCGGCGCGTCGTCGAGCGACGCCGAGAGGGCTCCCGCGATGCGCGTCAGCGACTCGAAATCCGCGCGCGCGCGACGTACCGCGCGCAACCCGCAGACGAACTCGAGCCGGGCGGACTTCCGCACGCGCTCGACCTTGCGAATGAGAATCGCGCCGATCTCGCCCGTTACGCGCACGTGTGTCCCGCCGCACGCGCTCCGGTCGAGCCCCGCGATCGAGACGATGCGCAGCATTCCAGTACGGCCACTCTCCTTTCGCAGCCCCGTCGCCTCCGAAGCGTCCTCGAAGGTCGTCATCACGGCGCGATTCTCCGCGACGATTGCGTTCGCCCGCGTCTCCGCCTCGACGATCCGCTGGCCGCTCACCGACTCGACGTCGAGATCGAGCGACGAGTAGTCACGGCCAAAGTGCACGCTCACCGTGTGGTAGCCGAAGAGCTCCTCGAGCACGGCCGAGAGCAGATGCTGGCCGGTGTGCTGCTGCATTTGATCGAATCGCCGCTCCCAGTCGACGGCTCCGTGGACGGCGCTCTCGTCGCGAAGTGGGCTCTCCACGAGGTGTGCGATGCGCTCTCCCTCGTCGATCACGTCGGAGATACGCGCACCTCCCAGGGCACCGAGATCATGAGGCTGGCCGCCCGAGGTCGGATAGAACGCGGTCTGGTCGAGGTAGACGCGGCGTCCGTCGTCCGCCACTTCGACGACGCAAGCGTCGAACTCGGTCAGATATGAATCCGTGTGATAGAGTCGTTGTGTGCTCATGGCGCGCCGCGTTGGACCGCGCTAAATATGTCGCGCTGATGCCCTTACGTCCAATCGTTAGGCGCGCGCTCCTCCTGGCGATCCTCGCCTTCACCCTCCTGCTCGTGGCGCGGCGGCTCTCCGAGCGGCGCGTCGTCGTCCAGTCGAGCGCGGGCGTCACACCGGCGCGGACGGATGGGCGTCCCACGATCGCGCGGCGCCCCGTCCCTGCCCCCGAATCGCCGGGATTCGAGGGGTGTCCCGCCGCTGGGGATGGTGGCGACCGCGAGCTCAATCGCCTCAAGAATCGCGTCGACACCGCTGCCTGGGTGCCGACGCCGTTCGCACAGATCGTCGACCTCGACTGGCCGCCCGGCGTCGTTAGGCGCGTACGCACGAATTGGAGCCGGGGCGACACGCGGCGGGTCGCGGCGAATGAAGGAAAGCCGGTGGCCATCGAGGGCTACTTCGTCGGCGCAAAGGTGGAGGGGCCCGAGTCGCCGAACTGTCACGGCGCCGCGTCGAAGTTCCGGGACTGGCACCTCTGGCTCGCTGCCTCACCAGGAAAGGACCGCCGCCGCTCGATCGTCGTCGAGACGACGCCCGTGATTCGCGCCGGCCACCCCGAATGGTCGATCGGAGACATCCGCAAGCTCGTTCGCGATAGCACACTCGTACGCGTGAGCGGCTGGCTCATGCTCGATCCCGAGCATCCCGATCAACTGGGAAAGACTCGAGGAACGTTATGGGAAATTCACCCCGTCATGCGCATCGAGGTCCAGCGGGAGGGAAAATGGGTGGAGATGCGGTGAGACTGAGGCTTCAGATCTCAGAGCTCAGATCACTCCTTCTCGGTGCGGCGGTATCGGCATCTCGCCCGGTATTGCGAGTCCAGAATCGAGACCTCGGCCTCGAGGTGTCGGACGTGAGATCGAGATGCAGAGTCTCACGTCTGAAGACTCGGAGCTGAGATCTCGAGGCTGGACTCGCTGTCGTGGGTGAGATGCTCGCACCTCACTTCGAAAAAGATCGATCTGAGCTCTGAGGCCTCAACACTCAGTCTCAGCCACCTTTCCGCTTCTCCCAACCGGTCATGCCATGAAAAAAGCGATCTCCCTCGACGTCCGCCTCTGGATCGAAGGCGAGGACGAGCCCGCGCACGATTTCGCGCAATCCACGACCAAGGCCGTCCGCGACATCATCGAGGCAGGCGCCGCGAAGCATCCTGCCCTGACCATCGAGATCCGCTCGATCGGGGAGCGATCCTGAAGAGCACTGGGCCGCGCAGCGGGAGCGTGCGTGGAACCCCCTTGATCGCCCAGAGTAGCCCGCCGCAGCAGAGGAAGGTCATCACACCGAGCGTCAGCAGCAGCTCATTGGTGGCGACGATCGCGCTCGACCGTACCTGTTCGGCCTCGAGGGAGAGGCGCACGAGCTGCACCGCTTTTTCGTTCGTGATCCGGCGCTGTCCGTGCTCGATCTGCGTGACGTAGTCCAAGCGCCGCTGCAGGTTGTCGCTCGCCGCGACGATCTGCCGCAACCGACTGGCAGTGTAGAAGACGCCGGCGACGATGAACACCAGGACGAGCGTCGGCGCGATGAGGTAGAACTTTCGATCGAATCGCATACCGAATGGACAGCGGCGCTGCCGGTCAGGTCACGAACCCCGCACGCTGCTCGTGTCGCGCCGCGGCTCTTCGGGTCGCCGGCAGGCCACATGCATTCCCCGAACGGCCGTCACCGGATTCTTCACCCGTCCGTCGGCGACGAGCGCGCGTGCCCTGCCAAGGAGCGTGTCGCCGCGCTGCTCCGTCCACTCGATGGCGACGCCCGCCGGCCACCACCCCGGAAAGAGCAGCAGCACCGAGTCGGCCGCCGTCTCCGGTTTCCCGTTCGGTATGCGCGCCGCCCAATCGCGCGGTGATCCCGCCGGTGCGCTCGACACCGGGTCGTACCCCGGGTTGTAGGTGCTCGCGACACTCTTCAGCGGCGGATCCCAGCTCCCGAACTTGAAGCCGAAGCACTCGTCAGGCACAGGCATCCGCGGCGGCTGTGCCTGCGCCCCGAGCAGCCGAGGCGCGATCCCGAGCATGATGACGATCCATCTCCTGCGCATGACGAAATGATACCCGCCGGCGCGCCGGCCGGTCATCCCGCGGCTCTTACAGCAGCGTCCCCCGCAATACGAGCAACGCCACGCTGAAGTAGATCACGAGTCCCGTGACGTCCACGAGCGTTGCGACGAACGGCGCCGACGCGCTGGCGGGATCGAAGCCGATGCGCTTGAGGAGAAAGGGAAGCATCGACCCCGCGAACGACCCGAAGCAGACGATGCCGACGAGGGCGCCGCCCACCGTGAGCGCGACCAGGTGGTAGTGCTGCCCGTAATCGAAGAGATGAAAGTGCTGCCACGCCTCGATGCGGATGATGCCGATCACGCCCAGGATGGTGCCGAGGACGAGACCGGTCGGGAGTTCGCGCATCGCGATGCGCCACCAGTCGCCGAGCCGGATCTCGTGCAGCGCCAGGGCGCGGATGATCAGCGACGTCGCCTGGGACCCCGAGTTGCCGCCGGAGCTCATCACCAGCGGAATGAACATCGAGAGCACCACCGCGCGCGCGATCTCCCCCTCGAAATGCTGCATCGCCGTCGCGGTCAGCATCTCCGAAAGAAAGAGCGCGCAGAGCCAGCCGGCGCGCTTCTTTATCATGCGGACGAGGCTGATCTCCATGTACGGTGCGTCGAGGGCCTCCATACCGCCGAACTTCTGCACGTCTTCCGTCTGCTCGCGCACGATCGCGTCGATCACGTCGTCGACGGTGACGATGCCGAGCACGTGGCCACCCTCGTCCACGACAGGCACGGCGAGGAGATTGTACTTCGAGATCATCCGCGCGACCTCTTCGCGATCGGTCAGCGGTCGAACCGTGAGCGGCCGACGCTGGTCGCCGACGTCGGTGACCACCGCCCCTCGTTCCGCGACCATCAGCTCGCGCAGCGACACGACGTGGGCGAGTCGCTGCTCGCCGTCGAGGACGTACACCGCGTAGACGGTTTCCTTGGCGCGCCCTACTTCACCGATGTAGCGGAGCGCCTGTTCCACGCGCCACGTCTCGGGGATCGAGACGAACTCCGTCGTCATGATCCCGCCTGCACTCTCGGGCGGATAGTCGAGAAGCATCTCGAGCGACCGGCGCGTCGGGGCGTCGAGCAGCTTCAGCAGCTTGACGCGATCGCTCTCCTGCAGCTCGCGCACGAGATCCGCGCGCTGATCCGCCGACATCGCTTCGGCGAGTGCGGCCGCCGACTCGGGTGCCATGCGGTGGATGATGTCGGCTCGGAACCGATCCAGCTCCGGCTCATCGAACACCTGTACCGCGAGATCGAAGGGGAGCGCCGCCATCACCTTCGCGCCCGCGTCCGGCCCGAGATCGCGCAACGCGTCCGCGACATCGGCGGCGCGCATCCCCGCGAGCGCTTCGGCTAGCTCGCTGGGATCGCCATGCAGCAGATAGAGCAGCTCGGGGGGAGCCGTGGTACGGCCGCCATCAGTCACCATCACGTCCTCGGCGTCGAATTGGATTCGCTCTAGGACTCGCTGAACCGGTGAACGGTTACGGCCGTTGATGACAAAGCCAAGGACTAATCCTGGCTTTCGGCGTCGGGCTCGGACCCTTTCTGCTTTTTCGCCGCGGGTGCGCCCGTCTTTCTGGGTCGGCCCCCCCTTGCGCGCTCAGCATCAGAGGCCAGCAGCGCGTGATACGCGCGCCGAGCCTGCTCCAGCGGATGCTCCGCCGGCCGCACTTGTGCGGCGCGCCGCGCCTTTTCGCGACGGTAGTGCTCGCGCGCGGCCTGATGGCCAGACTCGTCGTCGGCAGCCGGGAGAGCCGCATCGGCGGGCGGGGTTCTGCTCGCGCGACGGACGCGCGTCGATCGTCTTCGCTGGCGTTTCCCGTTTTCCGTGGACATCGCGATCTCCTTGACGGCGGCGAGTCGAACCGAACCCCTTCGTCGGGCAAACATTGTGCGCGCGGCGCGAGAACGGACGTCGAATCGAGGGCACACGTCTTGCCTTCACCCCATGATTAGCAATCTCGCAACTTCCAGCAGATGCCGTCACCGACCGGGCTGCGATGCGGGCGCCGCGGGATCGATGCATAACGACTGCGAGATCGCGGACGGAGGAGTGGGCGTGGACGAGCGTCCTTTGGAGCAGAATCAGTCGGCCCAGCGCGAGCACGCGTGGATTCCCGCCGCTGTCCTGTCGGAGCTGCGCGTCGTCATCACTGGATACCTCGACGGCCGGCGCGACCTCGGCGCCGAGGTCGAGCGGGTGGCGTCCGGGCTCGCGACGGCCGCGCACGATGCTGGCTACACACCGGAACGCATGCTCATCTCGCTCCGGGCCCTCTGGCGGGAGTTCACCTTCTCGCAGCTCGACCGACTCCAGCTCGCGTCGCTCTACGATCGCCTCGTGCGCCGCGCCATCGATCGCTATTACGAGGACTGACGCCGGAACGGCGCCCCCCGCCCCCGCCCCCGCCTCACGCCTCGCGCACCGCCGCGGCCTCCGTGCCCGCCGCCATCCACACGAACATCGCGATCAGCACCCAGAACGGATTGCGCAGCTCATACAGCCCTGCCGCCGCCAGCGCCAGAGCCAGCACGCGGCCGACACGCGCCGCGATACCCGTCGCGCGCGCGTAGCTGCTCATCCGCATCGCCAGCAGCGCGCGGAGCACCCGGCCGCCATCCATCGGGAACGCCGGGAGCATGTTGAAGAGCGCGAGCACCACGTTCACGAACACCAGCTGAAACAGAAAGCCGCGCACCGACAACAACGGATCGAAGTCGTAGAGATCCGCTGCCGGCAGCGTCCCCGTGAGCCGCACAATCGCCAGGAGAGCGAGCGCCAGCACCACGTTCACGGCCGGTCCCGCGACGGCAACGAGCAGCTCCTGGCGCGGGTTGCGCGGCATCCGCTCGAGACGCGCTACCCCGCCGATCGGAAGCAGAATGATGTCGCGTGTCACGATGCCGAATCGTCGCGCTGTGAGCGCGTGACCCAGCTCGTGCAGCACGACGATCGTGAAGAGCGCGACCACGTACAGCGCCGTCCCCGCCATCGCGCGCACGCCAAGCGTGTACTCCTCCACCACGATCCAGAGCAGGATCAGGAGGAACGTCACATGGACGGAGATGCCGATCCCCGCCACGCGGCCGATACGCCACGACCATCTCATCGCCGTCGCCTCGTCACCGCGCTGGCGACGCAACCGTCGCCGCGCCCTGCCACGCCACACCGGGCCGCCGGCTTTTTAGATACAGATTGAGCGAGCCGAATTTCAGCTGCGACTTGAGCTGCACGAGCGTCCGCGTGCTGTCGTCAGTGAACCAGACTTCGGCGCGCCCGCCTTCGCCGAAGATCCCGGAGGTCTTGATTACCGGCCTAACGACGACCGTGTTGAAGTTCCCTGCCGGCACCTTCACCGACTCCTTGCGCACGACGACGACCCGCACCGGATTCTTCTCCGCCCGGAAATAGCGCGCGAACTCGTACGTCTGTCCGACCTCGAGCGGTATGCTGCGCAGAAAGAAGAGAAACGACGCCTCGTCCAGCGGATCGGCGACGGTCGACGCCTCCGGCTTGTCGTTCTCCTTGAACATCTTTCGATCGGGGAAGAACTCGAAGTTGCGCTCGCGGTCGTAGGAGCCCTCGTCGATATTCTGCACCGCGCGCAGCGTCGAGTAAGTCGTGGGATCGAACCAGCTCTCGTAGGTGTCGTTCACGCGATACACGCGGATGCCGCCCTTGACGGTGAACGTCACGTGCACGGCGGGAGTGCCGCGCACGGCATCGAGGCCGAGCACCTCGAGCACCGCGCTCCCGACGCCGAGAAAACCGTATTTCACCTGGTAGTCGAGTCGCTCGGTGTTGCCGAATGGGAGCCGGGCGAGCGCGAGCTCGAGCGCGGACGGACCGGGAGGCGGCGCGGGCGCCGACGGCGCAACTGGAGCCGCCGGCGTGGCCGTAGTGCTCGGCGCCGCCGTGGCTTCGGCCTTGGCGTGCGCGGCCACTGAATCTTTCGGCGCTGCCGGCGAGGTGGGGGCATTGGGCGGCGTCGTCGTCGTGCGAGTCGCGGCCGTCGCTCCGCTCACGCGCGCCGGTGCCTTCGTCTGCGGCACTACCGCGGATTCTCCCCTGGGCGCCGCCGCGGCTGCGGTCGCACCAAGTGCAGTCGTGGAATCGGCGCTCGCCGCGCCACCTCGATCGCGGCAGGCGAGCACGACGAACGCTACGAGGATGACACTCGCATCGCACACCCGTCCCACACCCTTCCGTGTCATCGCTGTCGCATCACAGTCGTCGCGTCCGCCGTGTCGATTGAGAGATCAGGTTCATGCCTCATGCCATGTCCGGGGCGCGGGACGCGGGACGCGACTATCGCTGCGCGCTCGCCGCCGTAGAATTGCCGACGATCCCACCGTCAAGGACGCCCCATGATCCGGTTCGCTCTCGCTCCTCTCTGCATCAGTGCGCTCGCCGGTACGGCGGCGTTCGGCCAGCAGGCGACCATCGCGCTGCAGACGCAATCAGATGATTACACCCGATACGAGCTCCTCGCCCCGGGCTCGGCCAGCTTCCGCGTCTACTACGAGGTGACGGCGACCACGGCGGGTGCGACACAGTTCTTCAATCCGATTCGAAAGGGAAGCGTCGCCAGCAACGAGCACGTGTACGATCGCCTCACCGGTGCTCCACTCGCGTTCGAGGTCGTCAGCGGTGACATCGCCCGGGCCGGCGGAGTGCGAAATGCGGACTCCACGTCGCAATACATCCGGGTCCATCTCGCGCGCCGAGTCCCAAAAGATGGCGAGGCGCGGATTCTCATCGACAAGACGTATTTCGATCCGAAGAGCTACTACGAGGAGAACGGACTTCTCGTCTTCGCGCGGCCGCTCGGCATCAAGCGCAACGCGATCGTTCTCCCGGAAGGGTACGAGGTCGTCTCGTGCAACGTGCCGTCACAGATCATCGAGGAGACACCGGGCCGGCTCTCAGTGAGCTTCTGGAACGCCCTTCCGGCGGAAGCCCCGCTCGTGCTCAAGGCTCGCCGTCTGCCGAACGCCGTGATTCGCGCGAACGATGTCGTCCAGACTGCCAGCACGCCTCGTGGTTTCCTCCTCGCGCGGGACGCGACACCAGCGTCGGCGTCTGGCGAGCGCCGCATCCTTCCGGACGAGCGCGCGCACCAGAATCGCGAGATCGTCTACTTCCTTCAACAGCCGGAGACCCACGCCTTCGACCTCTACCACGACTACACAGAATCCAGAGTGGGCATCGACAAGTACCTGAACGTCGTGCGCACCGGGAGCAGCGTCTCCAGCCCGTCGGCCCGGGTTCTGGACACCGGCGAGGAGCTGAAATGGGAGATTCTGACGGGCGACGCGATTCGCCGCGCCGGATTGGACGTCGCCGACGTGACGCCGACGACCCAGGTGGTGGTCTTTCACTTCGCGGCGGTGAAGCCGAACGGGTCGGTGCGGCTGCGGATGTACGAGACATACACCGACAGCGCGCGCTACCGCCTCGTTGGTGACACGCTCCTCTGGGATCGCTCCTTCGGCCGGCCGGCGAACGCCGTCGTCCTGCCGGCGGGGTGGTACCTCACGAACAGCACGATACCAGGAACCATCAGCGAGACCGCGGACGGGCGCGTGCGTCTCGACTTCATCAATCCGCGGCCCGACGAGATCGACGTCTTTCTCACGGCGCGCCGGCGCAAGCGGGCGGCCCCATGATCTTTCGACTACGTGGACAAGGCCGCCAGCATTCTCATCATCGAGGACGAGCCGCAGATTCGTGTCGCGGTTCGCGACGCTCTGCGCGAGGTCGCGGATCGGATCGGCGAGGCGGCGACCGGTGCGGAAGGGCTGCATGCCGCGGCCTCCGAGCGGCCGGAGCTCGTCGTCCTCGACCTGGGCCTTCCCGATTCGGCTGGCGTGGACGTCTGCCGCGAGCTGCGACGCCTGCTCACATCGCCGATCATCGTGCTCTCGGCGAGGCACTCGGAAGATGAGAAAGTTCTACTTCTCAATGCCGGTGCCGACGACTATGTCACCAAGCCGTTCAGCGTCCTCGAGCTCGCGGCTCGCGCTCGGGCCCAGCTGCGCCGCGCGCGAAGCTCCGCCGCGGCGCCGTCTCCGGTCACGCTCCATGGGCTGACGATCGAACCCGCGACCCGCCGCGTCGATCGCGACGGACGGCAGATCCACCTCACGCCGATCGAGTGGCAGATCCTGCACACGCTCGTGACCGCGGGCGGTCGCACGCTCACCCACCAGCAAATCTTCGACGCCGTCTGGAGCCGGCAGTTCGGGAGCCCGCAGCAGTACCTCCGGGTCCACATCACGAACCTCCGGCGCAAGATCGAGAGCGATCCGGCGTCGCCGCGGATCGTGATCACGGAGCCCGGCGTCGGCTATCGCGCCGACGTCGTGCGCTGACGTGACGACCGCCTTGCCGCGCGGCGCGCCCCCCGGCGCCGGCACGTCGTTAGGCAGGCTCCGCGAGCGCCTCGCCTCGCTCGACATCCCACTCACCCAGACGCCTCCCCGCCTCGCCTGGTTCTTCTGGCTCGCTGTCCTCGGCATCGGGACCTTCGCCATGTACTCGGTGCAGGCACGGATCGATCAGGCGCACGTCGTCCTCCTGTACCTCCTCATCGTCCTCGGCGCGAGCGCGAGCGGCGGGCGTGCACTCGGCCTCACGCTCGCCGTCGTCGCGTTCATCCTCATCGACTATCTCTTTCAGCCGCCCTACAACGAGTTCGCGATCGGCAAGCCCCTCGACTGGCTCGTCCTGCTCGCGTTCCTCACGACGGCGATCGTCGCCACACAGCTCCTCGCGCGTGCGCGCGCCGAAGCGATCGAGGCGCGCGCACGGGCCATCGAGGTCACGTCGCTCTCCCGCCTCGCGTCCGAGACGCTCAACGCCGGACGCGCCGAGGACGCGCTCGTGCGCATGCTGGAGGTCATCCAGAGCACGCTCGGCGTGAGCGGCTGCGTCATCTGGCCCTGGTCGCCCGACCGCGGCGTCGGAGAGTGCATAACGAGAGACGGCATCGAGCCGAAGCGCCGGGCGCCGAACCCGCTCGTTCAGCGCGTCGCCGAGCGTGGCGAGCCGCTCACCCTCTCAGTGGACGACGGCCTCGGCGCCGAGCATTCTGCGCCGGGCGCACGCGAGCTCTTTCTCCCCCTTGGCGTACAGTCGCGCGTCGTCGGTGTGCTCGCGCTCTCTGACGAGCAGCCGATCGTCTTCGACCCACCGAAGCAGCGGTTTCTCGCGGCACTCACGTACTACGCCGCGTTAGGCATCGACCGCGCGCGACTGGTGCGCGAGGCCGAACACGCCGCAGCGCTCCGTGAGGCCGACCGGCTGAAGGACAACCTCCTCGCTTCGGTGTCCCACGACCTCCGTACGCCGCTCACGACGATCAAGGCGTTGGCGCAGACGGCGGCGCTCCGTGGCGACACCGCCGCCGCCGCGATCGAGGAGCAGGCCGACCGCCTGACGAGACTCGTCGCCGATCTCCTTGATCTGTCCCGGATGAAGGGCGACGCCTTTCGCGTCACGCCCGACATCAACACGGCCGAAGATCTCATCGGTGCCGCGCAGCGCCAGGCGCAGGGCCTGTTGGGAGACGGCAAGATGATCCGCACGGTTGTCGACCTCGAGAGCCCCGCGCTCGTCGGCCGCTTCGACTTCACGCACTCGCTTCGCATCCTTGGCAATCTTCTCGAGAACGCGCTGCGCTACACGCCGGCGGCCGGCAGCGTGGAGCTCGGCGTCCGCCGCGACGGCGACGCGCTCGTCTTCACTGTCGCCGACAACGGCCCTGGGATACCGGCCGCGGAGTCGGAGCGCATCTTTCAGCCGTTCTATCGCCATGCTGACACGGCGCCCGACGTCGGCCGGGCCGGACTAGGCCTCTCGATCGCCCGCCGGCTTGCCGAGATCCAACAGGGCTCGTTGACGTACGAGCCGCGGCCGGGTGGAGGAAGTGTCTTCGTGCTGACGCTGCCCGCGGTAGATATCGAGGAGGACTGAGCGCGGCCGACGATCCCTCCCTGCGGCTGGCAGGGGTAGTTTCTAACGATGCCCGCCACCGGCGCCGGCCCCGTCGAGACTCGTTATGCATGGTACGTCGTGGGCGTGCTGACGCTGGCGAACGTCTCCGGCTTTCTCGACCGCCAGGTGCTGAGCCTCCTCGTGCCCGCGATCGAGCGCGATCTCGGGATCACCGACACCCAGATGAGTTATCTCATCGGCCTGTCGTTCTCCGTCTTCTACACGGTGCTGGGACTGCCGATCGCGTGGTGGGCGGACCGCGCGAACCGGCGGAACATCATGGCGGGTGGCGTCGCGCTCTGGAGCGTGATGACGATGCTCTCCGGATTGGTGGCGACCTATCCGCGGCTGCTGCTGGCGCGGATTGGCGTCGGGGTCGGCGAGGCGACGCTCAACGCGCCGTCGGTGTCGCTCGTCGCCGACTACTTCCCGCGGGAGCGCGTGGGCTTGGCGATGAGCGTCTGGTCGTTAGGCACCTTTCTTGGATCGGGGCTCGCGTACTTCATCGGCGGGTGGGTCGTCGGCGCCGTCAGCGCCATGGGGGGAGTGCGTCTTCCGATCGTCGGCGCGCTCCGGCCTTGGCAGGCGGTCTTCGTGTTGGTTGGCGCGCCGGGTCTTCTCATTTCGCTGCTGCTCCTCACCGTCCGTGATCCGCGACGTGCCCGCCCCGCCGCGACGCAAAGCGCGGCCCGGGTTGCGCTCTTCCCGTACGTGCGCGCGCACCTCCGGACCTTCGCGACACTCGGGATCGGCTTCGCGCTCTCGGCCGCGGTGAACTTCGGCATCGCCGCCTGGCTCGCGACCTTTCTGGTGCGCACCTATGGGTGGACTCCGGCTCGCGCGGGCATTGTCCAGGGCGTGCTGACGATGACCATCGGCGTCGCGGGCACCCTCGCCGGCGGCCGCACGGCGGACATGCTCGTTAGGCGCGGACATGCCGACGCCCCCCTTCGCGTCGGCGTCATCGGAGCGGCGGGGATGCTCGTCAGCGCTTCCGTGTATCCGCTCATGCCGTCGGCGACGCTCGCCGTCATCTGGCTTGTCATCGTCAACTTCTTCGCGGCATTTCCGTGGGGCCCCGCGTCCGCCGCGGCGGCGGAGATCGTCCCGCCGTCGATCCGGACGCAGGGCGCGGCGCTCTATTTCTTCCTGCTCAGTCTCATCTCGGGAAGCCTCGGGCCGACCGCGGTCGCGTTCTTCACTGAACACGTCTTTGGCGATCCGCTCGCGGTTCGCTATTCACTCGCGATCGTGAACGCGATCGGCATGACCGCGACCATCGTCCTGCTCGTCGCCGGCATGCCCGCGTACAGACGCAGCGTACTCGCGGCGGAGGAGTCTCGTTAGGACCCGACGCTTCCGCTGAGGAAGAGCACCGTCGTTAGGATTCGCGGCGTCGCGTGGCCCACCCCTTCTTCGCGGCGCGGCTTCGTTCCGCGTGCGTCATGCTTCCCGCGCTCGAGTCCTGCTTGCCGCGTCCCGAGCCGCCGGGCTTGTTCCCGCCGCCCGTCTGCTTGTTCACCGTGGCCCAGGCCCGCCGCTCGGCCTCATGCCGGCCGACGCCGTCCTTCTCGTAGCCTTCCTCGATGTGCTCCTCCATTCGCTTTTGCTTGTCCGTGTACTTCGATTTGTCGCCGCGTGGCATGATGCATCGCTCCGTTTGTGACGCGTGCCACGCGTGCAACACGTGTTCCGAGAACTGTGGTCGGCGATCGGTTCTCGGTGAACCGTTCACCGTTTACGGTCCACCGTTCACGGTTCACCGCTCACCGTCCACCAATCACCCACCCGGCACGCCGCCTGCACACACGTGTGTGCCAACTTCTGGAGGATGCGGCGTATGGAACGGAACGCGGATGGATTCACGGGCGGCAGCTCCGGTGGGGCTGGGGGCGCCGCAGGATCGACTGGTGGTGGTTACGGCAATAGCGGCGATCTCACCGGCTCGGCCGGCTACGGCGCTGGCACGAGCGGAAGCACGGGCGCTGGCGCCAGCGGCTCGAGCTTCGGCGGATCGTCGAGCACGGATGCGGGCGGCGGCGGTATGGCCGATCGCGCACGCGACATCGCTGGAAACGCGAAGGACAAGCTGTCCGACGTTGGTTCGAGCGTGCGGCAGGGCGCGGGCACGGCGAAGGACAAGCTCGCTGATGCGCTCTCGACAGGCGCGGACAAGCTCCGTCAGCGCGGTGGCCGCGGCCAACTCAGCGGCTCCACTGGCACGGCAGACATCACGGTCAGCAGCGGCGATGGCGTGAGTCAAGTTACGGATCGCGTCGCTGGTGGAATGCAGGCGACCGCCGATTGGCTGCGCGATGCGGACATCGACAGCATGCGCATGGGTGTCGAGCGTCAGGTGAAAGAGCATCCGGGCCGCACGCTGCTCATCGCGGTCGGTCTCGGTTATCTGCTCGGCAAGGCCTTCCGCAAGTAGGGGGGCGTCATGACGGTCGGAGTGCATCAGAACGGCCGTCGCTCGGTCGGCGCTCTCCTTCGCGATCTCGCGGAGGGGGGCGTGGGCCTGGTGCGGAGCGAGGTGCGCCTCGCTCGCGTCGAGACGGTCGAAGCACTGAGCGCGATCGGGCGCGGCTCCGCGCTCATGGCAATGGCGGCGGTGCTCGCCCTGCTCGGCGGACTCGCGTTTCTCGCGGGCCTGATCCTGCTCGTCGGCGATCAATGGTTGCCGCGCGATCTGTACTGGCTCGCGGCGCTGATCGTCGTCGTGATCACGGGCGCCATCGCCGCCTTGTTGGCAAGGCGCGGATTGGCGCAACTCACGCCGGCGCGGCTCGCGCCGGTTGAGACGGTCGCGACGATTCGCGAGACGAAGGAAGAGCTGGTCTCGGCCGCGCGGCGCTGAGTCGTCGCGCGGCCTTTTGATGGAATTCGCCGAAACGATAGCACGGGAGCTGGGGCGCGAGGGAAGTTATCAAGTTCCTAAACCCAGGGCCCTGGAACCCTAGCCCCTCATTTGGAGGACCTCATGGCTGAGACGACGGCCGATGTCCGCCGCGACATCGAACAGACGCGCGAGCGGATGTCTACCACACTCACCGAGTTGGAACAGAGACTCAACGTGATGCAGGTCGTGCGCGATCATCCGTGGCCGGTGCTGGCGCTCGCGTTCGGCGCGGGCCTCGCCCTGAGTGCATCGGGAAGCGACACCAAGGCCGCGGTCGCGACACTCGCGGCAACGAAAGGCTCGCGGTCGAAGATCGGCGGCGCGCTCGACGAGATCGTCGCGAATCTGATGACGGGCGTGCACGGCGCGCTCCAGGATCGGATCGACGGCTGGGTCGGCGAGCTCAAGTCGGCTATCGGCGCGCCGCACGGCGGCGCGAGCACCTCTCGCCGACCCAACATGGTTGCCACGTCCGGCGGCTACGGTACAGGGCCGACCTCGGACGTGTCGAGCATGCAGCCCGGTCGGGCTGACTGACTGGAAGGGCGCTGGTAAGGGCGCGCGAGAAAAAGCGCGCGAAGAAGGGCGCGCGAGAAACACCGATCTGACAAGGAAGCGGGCGCGCGATGCGCGCCCGCTTTTTTGCCCCGCACTTTCTAGCGCGCCGTTCCTGGCGCGCAGTTCCTAGCGCGCTCTTTCTCGCGCGCTTTTTCTCGCGCGCAGTTCCAGCCCGCCCTTCCACTCACCAGCCGAGAAAGCCGCTAAGCGTACCGAACCCACCGCGCCACCTCTGCCAGCGACGGCTTCTTCCCGTACATCAGCATCCCCACCCGATAGATCCGCGCCGCCAGCCAGATCGCGAACACGCAGCCTAACGCGCACACCGCGAGCGAGCCCGCCACGCTCGTCCACGGCACCGGCGACAGGCCCATGCGCATCGGCATGATGATCGGTGAGGAGAAGGGAAGCCACGAGAGCACGCGCGCGATCGTCCCCGTGGGGTTTACGATCACCGAGTTCACGAACAGCCAGCTCCCGATGAGCAGATACATGACGGGCATCGCCGCCTGCTGGGCGTCCTGCTCCGTGTTCACCATCGACCCTGCCGCGGCAAGGAGCGATGCGTAGAAGATGAACCCGAAGAGGAAGTACAGGATGATCACGACGAAGAGCCCCACCGTGAGACCGCCCAACGACGCACCAATCGCCGAGCCGCCGGCGCCGGAGATCGGAACTCCCGCAGACTTGAGCACGAGCGGCGCGAAGTTCGTCATCAGATAAGCCGAGATCGCGATCCAGAGTACCTGCTGCGTGAGACCTACCGCGCCTGCGCCGGCGACTTTCCCGGCGAGAAGCATCTCCGGCTTGATGCTCGAGATCACCACCTCGGCGACGCGCGTCGACTTCTCCTCGAGCACGCCGCGGAGCACGTTCTGTCCATGGAAGATGATCGACATCAGGAGCAGAACGCCGATACCGACGCCGAGAAAGATCGCCGCCTGGCCGGAGCCGCCCTTCCCGCGCTCGTCGATGCGCGTCTGCGACATGTTCAATGAGAGATTGCTGATCAACGCGATCGTCTCCGGCTTCACCCCCTCGCGCTGCAGCATATATCCCGTGAACGCCTGCCTCACCGAGGCCTTGAGCCTGTCCGTGTCGACGATCGACGAGGCATTGCGGCCGGCGTACCGGATGCGCCGCGTCGACAGCGTGCTGTCGTCGAGCACGAGGTAGCCGACCACCCCATTCGGACGCATCACTTCGCGCGTTGCCGAGTCCTCGGCCGCGGGCAGCGCGGCGGGCGTGACCTCGCGAACCTGCGGCTGCGCAGCGGGCGCGGCGTTTCGCACGCGTGCGGCGCTCGAGTCGCGGGCCAGCAGATCGGCGACGCGCTTGCCGAGACCAGTGCCGGTGGCGTCGAGGATAACGATGTTCCGCGACGCCGTGCCGGCAGCGCTTCGCGCCGTCACCCACGCGGGAATCAGAAAGATGGCGGTGATGAAGACGGGCACGAACAGCGTCATCACCACGAACCAGCGCGACCTGACGCGCTCGAGATATTCGCGTTTCGCGACGACCCAGAATTTATCCATGGCCTGACATCCCGGTCTCGACGCCACTGGCGCCGACACGCTCGATGAAGATCTGATGAAGTGAAGGAAGAATCAGCTCGAACCGCTCGATGCGCGCGCCCGCCTCGATGAGGCGATGCAGGAGATCCTGCGCGTCGGCGCCGGGAGCGAGCTCGATCTCGAAGTAACGATTGTTGTCGTCGAAGTGCCGGACGAGCTTCGGATCCCCGAGCACGTGGCCGACACCGTTCTCGCTCGGCCGAGCCGCCGTGTTGCCGACGAGCGCCAGCGCGACGTTCCGCCGTCCGCTGCTCGTTCGCACGTCCGTCACCTGGCCGTCGAGCACCTTCTCGCCGCGGGCGATGATGCAGACCGCGTCGCACATCCGCTCGGCGTTCTCCATCACGTGCGTGCTGAAGACGACGGTCTTGCCGCGCCGCTTCAGGTCCACGACGGTGTCCTTCAACGCCTGTGCGTTGATCGGATCGAGCCCGCTGAACGGCTCGTCGAGAATGACGAGCTCAGGGTCGTGAATCAGCGTCGCGATGAACTGCACCTTCTGCTGCATGCCGCGCGAGAGCTCGTCGATCTTCGAGTTGCCCCAATCGCGCTCCTTCGTGGTGAGGCCGAATCGCTCCAGCCATTCGTCGATGCGCTTGTCGGCGTCGCCGGCTTTCAGTCCCTTGAGCTCGGCGAGAAATCGCAGCACGCGTCGCACCTGCATCTTCCGGTAGAGCCCACGCTCTTCCGGCAGGTACCCGACGCGGTTGAGGAGACCGGCTTCATGATTCGGCCGCCCGAAGATCGCGATGGAGCCGGCGTCCGGCGCGATGATGTCGAGCAGCATGCGGATGGTGGTCGTCTTGCCGGCGCCGTTCGGACCGAGCAGTCCGTACACGGCGCCTCGAGGTACCTGGAGCGAGAGGTCGCGTACCGCGACGTGCTCCTCGTACTTCTTCGTTACGCCACGAATGTCGATGGCGAGATCGTTGTCGTGCATCGAGGATGAAAGGGGAAAGGGCAGGAGAGCATCCAGGCCGTTTTACATCGGCCGTCTGGATCTGCCCGAGGTGGG
>JAJKIR010000132.1 GCA_021154325.1 Gemmatimonas sp. | reverse complement strand
GCTTCGGCTGGGACGTCAACGTCACCGGCTCGCACTTCAGCAACAAGGTGGTCGATCTCGGAGTCGACCCAACCACGGGTAAATCGCGCGTTCTGAACGTGACCTCTGGCGGGACTGGCGGCCAGGTCCTCGAGAAGGTCGGCTTTCCGATCAACTCGCAGTGGTACCACCCTTACACCTACGCTGACGCGAACGGGGATGGCATTCTCCAGATCAACGAGGTGCACGTCGACTCGTCGTTTCAGTACTTCGGCTATCGCGTGCCGCGCGACATCTTCTCCGTGCAGAACGGCTTCGATCTGTTCGGTGGTGCGCTCCGCCTAGCGGCGTCGATCGATTACAAGGGCGGTGCGAGCATTCTCGACGGCGCGAACAATTTCCAGTGCAACACGGGGCCGTTCGCCTGCCGCGACACGCAGGATCCGACGGCGCCGCTGGACCGGCAGGCGGCAGCGATCGCGAAGCGATTCGGTACGACAATCGCCGGCACGAGCTACAAGTCGTCGCTCGGCTACTTCCGTAGCAACCAGTTCTGGAAGTTCCGGGATTTCTCGGCGGTGTGGCAGCTGCCTAACGCCGCGCTGTCGCGCATTCGTGCGCAGCAAGGCTCGTCGCTCGTGTTCGGCGTCCGCAACATCCACACGTGGAGCTCGTGGACCGGCATCGATCCTGAAGCCAATTACGGCACGACGCAGTCGGAGACCCAGAATGAATTCCAGACGGCGGGCGCTCCCACGTACTTCACCTTCCGCCTGAACCTGAGATACTGAGATGCGAGGACAATATTCAATGCGGAACGAGATGAGCCACGGCAGGAGAATCGTGGGCGTGACCGCGACATTACTCGCGGTCAGCGTCCTCGGTCTCTCGGCGTGCGACCACTTGAAGGATGAATTTCTCAAGCCCCAGAATCCGGGCATTGTCGATCAGGGAGCAGCCGGGTCGCCAGCGGCGGCGGCAGCGCTCAAGGTGGGCGCGATGGGGAAGCTCAAGCTCATCGGCAGCGACCCGAGCCCGAGCGCCGGCTTTGCCTACTCGTCGATCTGGGTGGCGTCGGGTCTCATGACCGACGAGTTCTCGAATTCTGATTTTCAGAATTCACAGAACGACATCGATCAGCGCACGATGAGCCCCGACAATGGCGCGAGCGACTACGGCAACCTCACCCAGATCCGTGGCTACATTCGCGACGCCATCGTTGCGGAAAAGCAATTCGAGCCGCTGCAGACGATGAATCTGGGTGAGCTCTATGTGGCGCTCGCCTTCGACGAGATGACGCTCGCCGAAAACTTCTGCAATGGCATACCGCTCGGCAGTCAGAGCAATGGCGTGATCGACTATAGCAAGCCGGAGTTCAAGCCGTTTACCAATACGGAAGTGTATGCGATCGCCCGGCAGCATATCGACAGCGCGCTGACGCTGCTCGGGACCTCGACTGACGACTCGATCGTGTACGTCCGTCGTGCGGCGCTCGTTACCAAGGCGCGCATCATGCTCGATCAAGGTCTCAATAACGCTGGTGCCGCCGCCGCCCTCGTGTCGGCGACTGCCGTGCCGACCAGCTATCAGTACTTGTGGTCGACGTCATCTTCAACGAACAGCGACGATCTGGGAATCTGGCGCTTCAACAACTCCGTCGGCCGCATGACCGTTGGCGACAGCGCGATCACGATCTCCGGCACGACATATCAAACGTTGAACGCCGTGCCCTTCGCGTCGGCGAACGATCCGCGCGTTCCGGTCCTCGTCGGCAAATCCGCCGGGCTCTCGTCCGAGGACGGACTGACCCCATTCTTCCTGCAGCAGATCTGGAAGGGCCGCGACGATCCGCAACCGATGGTCTCAGGCCTCGATGCGCGGCTCATCGAGGCCGAGGCGGCGCTCAACGCGAGTGACATTCCAGGGATGATGACCATCCTGAACGGGTTACGCGCCGCGCCGCCGAAGATTGGCATTTTCCAGCCCGGCGTAATGACCCCGTTGGCGACACCGGCGAACCAGGCCGATGCAATCACGCTGTTCTTCCGCGAGAAGGCGTTCTGGACCTTTGGCCGTGGCCAGCGGCTCAATGATCTGCGACGTCAGGTGCGTCAGTACAGCCGGGCGCAGAACACAGTCTTTCCCAGTGGGCAGCATTACAAGGGTGGCAATTACGGATCCGACGTCAACTTTCCAGTGCCGGATGCGGAGCTCGTCAACCCGCAGTTCCACGGCTGCATCGACCGCAATGCCTAACACCGAGGGCTAGTTTCGCAGTACCGTCGAGCGAAGGACACGGAGAACGCTGTCAATTCTCTGTGTCCTTCGTGCTTAGAATACTCCTGAGCCGCAACCCATCCGGAGAGACGATGTCATCGCCCACGCGTATTGCCGCACTCGCGATCGCCGTATGTGCCGTGCCACTGGTGGCGCAAGAGCCTCGGAACACCGCAGCGGCGGCCGTCTCCACGACGAAGCCGCTCCTCACCGAAGCCGACTTCGCGCGCATCGAGACGTTAGGCGCGACTGCGCTGTCCCCGGACGGGAAATGGATCGCATATGACTTCCGTCGTGGTGGATCGGGACCGACGGAGCTCCATTACCGCGCTGTCGGTGGTGGTCCGGAATCGAGCGTGCCGCTGGGTCACACGCCGGTGTTCGGCTCGACCAGCCAGTGGCTGTTGTTCACGCTCACGCCGGATACGGCGAACCTCGCTCGGGGTGGCGGCGCGGGGCGCGGTGGCCGGCCTGGGGCGAGCGCTGCGGCCGTACCGGAAGCGAGCCACAACAAGGTCGGGATTGTCGATCTCCGCTCCGGCAAGACAACGATCCTCGAGGACGTGCAGTCCTTCGCATTGAGCAAGGATGGAACACACGCCGCGCTCCGCCGTTATGCACCGGCCGCGGGGCGCGCTCGTGGCGCCGATCTCGTGATCCGGGATCTGGAGCAGGGCACTGACCTCACGCTCGGCAACGTTGCCGAATACGCGTGGAGCGACGAGGGCCCACTCCTCGCCCTCGTTATCGACGTCGAGGGATCCGCCGGGAGTGGAGTGCAACTGCTCAATGCTGCCTCCGGCACGCTGCGCGGGCTGGACGCCAGCGATCACCAGTACGTTGGAATCGCCTGGCGGAAGCGCGGCGACGATCTCGCGGTACTACGCAGCCGCGTGGACAGTGCCTTCGTCGACACGGCCTATACGGTATTGGCTTGGCGAGGCCTGGTCGGCGCACGTCCCGTGAAGACAGAGTACGATCTCGCGGCAGATCGCTCCTTTCCGAGCGGGATGCGCGTGGCACCGTATCGCCGACCTCTGTGGGCGGACGGCGGCGGGTCACTTTTCTTCGGGATCGCGCCGCGCGAGCCGAGGGAGACCGGAACGTGGAACGGAGCGCCGCCGGCGCGCGTCGAGGTGTGGCATTGGAAAGATCTGCGCGAGTATCACCAGCAGGATCGTCAGGCACCGCAGGACCGACAGAAGACGCAGCTCGTTGCCTGGCACCTCGCCGACAATCGCGTCGTGCGCCTCGGTGACGACTCGACGGATGCCGTGCAGCTGTCCGAGAATCAGGGCGTCGCCCTAACGAGTGACGAGCGGCCGTACTTCAGTGAGGTGATCTCCGGCCGCCAATACCGCGACGTCTATCGCATCGATCCGGCGACCGGCCAGCGCGAACGTGTCGCGACGAAGGCGGTGTATCCGGCGGCGGTCAGTCCCGGCGGGCGGTATGTGCTTTATCCGCAGGGCGGCCATTGGTGGACGTACGACCTCACGACGAAGGCGCGCGCCGATCTCACCGGGAAGATTCCGACCGCCTTCGTGAACATGGAGGACGATCATCCGATCCACGAACGCCGCCCCTACGGTGTTGGTGGGTGGACCACGGGCGACCGCAGCGTCATCCTCTATGACCGCTACGACCTCTGGCAGGTGGCGCCCGACGGCTCGAAGCCCGTCCGGCTGACACAGGGCCGCGAGGACTCCACCGTGTACCGCATCGAGGTGCTCGATCCCGACGCGCGCGTGATCGATCCGACGAAGCCGTTGATGCTGGCGACCACAGGGGAGTGGAACAAGAAGAGCGGCTACGCGCGCCTAACGATTGGCCAGCCAGTGCAGCGGCTCTTGTGGGCGGACAGGAGCTTTACGCGGCTCGTGCAGGCGAAGAACGCCCCCAACGTGCTCGCCTACGTCGCACAGAGCGCCGAGGAGCCGCCGAACGTCTTCGTGACGACGGCGAGTCTCGCCGCCGCCCAGCAGGTGTCGCATACCAACGCCTTCCTGAGCGACCACGCGTGGGGCAAACAGGTGCTGATGGACTACACCAATGGCCACGGCGACAAGCTGCAGATGATGCTGACCTATCCGGCGAACTACGAGCCCGGAAAGCAGTATCCGATGGTCGTCTACTACTACGAGAAGCTGTCGCAGGGCTTCCACCAATGGGTCGCACCGACGGAGCGGTCGACGTACAACACCTCCGTGTTCAGCCAGAACGGCTACTTCGTGCTCCGGCCGGACGTTGTCTTCCGATTCCGGGAGCCGGGCTACTCCGGACTCGATTGCGTGACCTCTGCGGTGAAGGCAGCACTCGCGACCGGGATGATCGACCCGAAGCGCGTCGGCAACATGGGTCACTCGTGGGGCGGGTACCAGTCGGCTTTCTATGCCGTGCATGGCCATGGCATGTTCGCGGCGACGATCGCCGGCGCGCCACTCACGGATCTCATCAGCATGTACGGCTACACGTCCTTCAATACCGGGCAGCCGGAAACGGGCCACTACGAAACGGGTCAGGAGCGCATGGAGGTGCCGCTGTGGGAGGACCCGCAAGCGTACATCCGCAACTCGACCGTCTTCGCCGTCGACTCACTGCAGACACCTCTCCTGCTCGAGGAGGGCGATGCCGATGGCAACGTGAACTACTGGCAGAGCATGGAGCTGTACAACTTCGGCCGCCGTCTCGGAAAGGAGGTCGTATTCCTGATCTACAACGACGAGAATCATGGTGTCGCGCGCCCGGAGAGCCAGATCGACTATCACCGGCGGCAGCTCGAGTGGTTCGCGCACTATCTCAAGGGCGAGCCAGCCGCGGAGTGGATCACCCATGGGGAGTCGTATCTCGCGCGCCAGCGAATGCTCAAGGCATACAACAAGGGGAGTGACGGCGCGCGGGCACCGGCTGTGCAGGCTGGTACAACGGGCGCCGCGTCGCGCGGCGTCCAGCGCCCGGATTGATGCCACCCTGGATACCTAACGAATGCTCCTCGCTCTCAAGATCATCGCGGCGATTGTCTTCTATGGCGCCGCCATCGAGCCGCGTCTCGTCGATCGGCTCGACGAACGCGGCACCATTCCCAACCTCCCGGCGGCGTGGGAGCAGAAGCAGGTCGCAGTCTTCGCCGACCTGCAGGTGGGAATGTGGTGGTCGAATACCGATGCGGCGCGGCGAATGGTGGATCGCGTCGTCGACATGCATCCCGCGCTCGTCCTCCTCGCTGGCGACTACCTCTACAATCCCGACGACGGGAACGTCGATGGGCAGATCACCACGGTGTTGTCGATCGTCAAGCCGCTCATCGACAATCATATTCGCACCTATAGCGTGCTCGGGAATCATGATTACAACTTGATGAACGAGCATTCGGATCAGGAGAACCGTTATGCGCATCTAATCCGCGTCGCCCTCGACAGCGTCGGCGTTCACATGATCGACAATCGCGCGGTGCCGGTGCCGGCTCCCGGCGCGACGGACAGCGCGGCGTCAGTGCTCTACGTCGTCGGCGTCGGCGACAAGTGGGCCAAGAACGATCTCGTGGATCGCGCGCTGGCCGCGGTGCCGGCCGATGCACCGCGGCTGATCTTCATGCACGACCCGGATTCGTACACGAAGGTGCCGGCGAATCAGGGCCCGCTGGTGGTCGCGGCGCACACGCACGCGATGCAGATCGTGGTACCCTGGCTGTCAGACTGGGCGTGGCGGCACTACTTCAGCGACAGCGGCTCCGGCCTCGAGGGTTGGGTCTCGGCGCCCAACGGAAAGCCGGGCAATCACATCTACGTCAATCGCGGCGTCGGCTTCAGCTACTTTCCGCTCCGTCTCAATGCGGTGCCGGAGCTGACGGTGTTCACCCTCGAGCGAGCGCGGAACTGAACCCGTGGACCGTGGACCGTGGACCGTTCACCGTTCACCGTTCACCGTTCACCGTTCGCTAGGCGACGCGGACGGCGGGAGTGCGTTGCGTCGCGAGCGCGCGGATGGCGACTGTGGTGATGGCAAGGTCGGCATTCGCGGCGGCGGCGCGGCGTGCCGCGCGCCGGCGTAGACGGAACAGCCGGCGAACCGATTCGGTCATTCCCAGCGCGGCGATGCTGTGCCGGATCGTCTCCTCGGAATACGCGAGCCGCACGGCCACTTCCTTGAGCGTCAGCGTGCCCGTCATGCGCACCTCGCGCATGATCGCGAGCACGTCGATGTTGCGGGCGCCGCGGTGCCGCGCCACGCCGCAGTCCATCACACACTGGCGGATCGCCGTCCGCGCGCTGCCGAGCACGAACGCGATCTCCTCCACCGTCGCGCCTCCGAGATAGAGCGCCATCACCCAGGCCTCGCGCTGCTCGCGATTGAGGCGTGGCGTGCGCGGAATGTCAGTCCTGGTGGGAGCGATGAGGCTCGTCGTGACAGCCCGTGCTGTGAATGTGCGCATCCGAATGACCGTGTTGAGGGAGGAGAGCTGCGTCGCCGCTGCGCGACGCGATGACAACGCATGAGGGAAGCGCCTGCGCAAAGCAGACGCGGCGACTCGAAGCGCGGTAACAGTGTCCCTTGCGCCGTTTCAAAGAACGCGAACCGGACGCGCGTTCCGGGTAGGGCACGTTGTCCGGATCGCTGCCGACACGAGATTGAGAGGCACTCACTGCGCGGCTAGCTTCCGGCGATGGCTCAGATAGATATCCGCCCACTGCGCACTCTCGATGAGCTCCGCGCCTGCGTCTCGCTGCAACGCGAGACCTGGGGCAACGAGTTCACCGACGTCGTGCCGACGAGCATTCTCAAGGTCTCACAGCGCGTCGGCGGTGTCGCCGCCGGCGCGTTCGATGACGAGAACGCGCTCCTCGGCTTCGTGTACGGGCTCACCGGCGTCGAGAATGGCCGCATCGTACACTGGTCGGACATGCTCGCAGTGCGACCCGAAGCGCGAAACCTCGGACTCGGCCGCCGGCTCAAGGAATTCCAGCGACGCGAGGTGCAGCGCCTCGGCGGCGTCGTGATCTACTGGACGTACGATCCGCTCGTGGCTCGCAACGCACACCTCAACTTCAACATCTTCGGGGTGCGGATTCACGAGTACGTGGAGGACATGTACGGTGACACGGAGAGTCCGCTTCACCGTGGCATCGGCACCGATCGCTTCATCGTCGCCTGGCCGGTGCCCGACGCGGAGATGCATAACCGCCTCGAGGAGACGCACGCTGCCGGCGTGGATCGCGAGCTCACCACGGCTCCGATCCTGAATGCGGGCAACTCGCTGCCGACCGGGAACGTGGGAGCAGCCGCACGTGTCGAGGTGCCAGCGGACATCAACGGCATGCAGGAGGCGGATCGCGATCAAGCAATCCGCTGGCGGCAGTCCACCCGCGCGGCCTTCCGGCGTGCGCTGGATGCGGGCCTCACTGTGCAAGGCTTCGTAATCGACGACTGCGACGCGCGCGGGTACTATCTGCTCGCGAAAGCGAGCAGATAGTACCCGCGCTTGCGCCTGCTCGCTCGCGCTCGCAGAAGTTTTATATGGAGTCGCGCGCGCTGGTCGCGCGCGCTCCCGCTCCTCGCTTCGCTCGGAGCTGATCAATATGGAGTCGCGCGCGCTGCCCGCGCGCGCTCCCGCTCCTCTCGCCATATTAAATCGATCCCGCGTCCCGCAACCCGCGTCCCGCATCCCTCGTCCCGCACCCCGCGTCCCGCATGCTCCGCCTCGACCGCCTCGTGCTCCGCGAGATTCGTCTCGCGCTGAAGGAACCATTCCGCATCTCGTCCGGCATCGTCACTGAGCGCCGCATCTTCCTGCTCGAGCTTTACGACGTCGACGGCGCGATGACGTGGGCGGAGTGTGTTGCGGGCGAGATGCCGAACTACAGCCCCGAGACCATCGACACCGCCTGGTTCGCGATTCGTGAGTGGCTGGCGCCGCGTCTTCTTGGCCGGAGCTTCGATGGGCCGGAAGTGATTCGCGGTGTGCTCGATCAGAACGTGCGCGGGCACAACATGGCGAAAGCCGCGCTCGAGATGGGCATGTGGGCGCTGGCGGCGACCAAGGAAGAGGTGTCGCTCTCGCAGCGTCTCGGCGGGACGCGCGAGCGGATCCCGACCGGTATCTCGTTAGGCATCCAGAGCTCCCCCGACGCGCTCGTGCAGCGCGCCCGCGCCGCGTTCGCGCAGGGATATCGCAAGATCAAGCTCAAGATCCAGCCTGGGCAGGACGTCGAGTACGTGCGCGCGGTGCGCGCCGCGCTCGGCACCGAGGTCCATCTCATGGCGGATGCCAACTCGGCGTACACCCTCAGCGACGCCGATCACCTCGCGCAGCTCGACGCGTTCGATCTGATCATGATCGAGCAGCCGCTGGGCCGCGATGATCTCGTTCGCCACGCGAAGCTGCAAAAGCGGCTCAAGACGCGCCTCTGTCTCGACGAGTCGATCACCGACGCGGATCGCGCCGAGGATATGATCGAGCTCGGGGCAGGGAAGATCATCAACATCAAGCCCGGACGGGTCGGCGGCTTTGCCGTCTCGAAGGCGATTCACGATCTCTGCGAGCGACACCAGATTCCCGTCTGGTGTGGCGGCATGCTCGAGAGCGGCGTCGGCCGCGCCTACAATGTGGCGCTCGCGTCGCTGCCGAACTTCAGTCTGCCGGGCGACCTCAGTCCGAGCGCCCGCTACTGGGAGCGCGATGTCGTGATTCCCGAGTGGACGATGGATGCCGAGGGAATGGTGCGCGTCCCGCGCGACGAGCCGGGCATCGGGATCACCATCGACACCGGGCGAGTTGATGATCTCACCGTGAAGCGCGAGGGGCTCGAGAGCCAGTCGATGGCCACGCGATGACGGCGGCGCCCGCCGCCCTGGAAGTGCTCGTCGAGGTCGCGCGGCTCTTTGATGAGAAGTTGCGCAACCAACTCGTCGCGCTGCGGCGGGCGATCCACGCGGATCCCGAGCTCTCGTTTCAGGAGGAGCGCACGGCGCAGAAGCTCGAGCGCGCGCTCGGTGAGATCGGCGCGCGCGACGTGCGACGCGTCGCAAAGACTGGGGTCGTCGCGCGCGTTCCGGGTCGACGTCGCGATGCTCCGGTAGTCGCGGTCCGCGGCGACATCGACGCGCTGCCGGTTCGGGAGGAGACTGGCCTGCCATACGCGTCGCATAACGACGGCGTGATGCACGCCTGTGGCCACGACGTCCACGCCACGTGGGCGGTAGCGGCGGCGGCGCTGCTCGCGCGTGCTCCCGCGGCGGGAGACGTGCTCGTCGTACTGCAGCCCGCGGAGGAGACGGGACATGGCGCGCCCGCCATCATCGAGAGCGGCGCCCTCGACGAGGTGCGCGCGATCTTCGGTGGACACGTGGACCGGCGCTTCGCCGTTGGCCAGGTCGTGGCTGACGACGGTCCGCTTGCGGCGTCAGCCGACATGTTCGAGATCGAGCTCCTGGGACAGGGCGCACATGCCGCGCGGCCGCACGAGTCCGCGGACCCGATCGTCGGCCTCGGGGCGCTCATCGGGGCGATGCAAACGATCGTGTCGCGGCGGCTGAATCCCGCGAATCCTGGTGTGGTGACGATCGGTGCCGTGCACGCAGGCACGGCGTCGAACGTCATTCCGGATCGCGCGACGCTGAAAGGCACGGTGCGCGCCGTCGATGCTTCGTCCCGCACGCTGATGCTGGACGAGGTGCGTCGACTCGCCGAGAGCGTGGCCGCTGCCTATCGACTGTCGGCGAGGGTGTCGTTGGACCTCGGGACACCGCCGATCGTCAACCCGCCTAACGCGACCGCGTGGGCGCGTCGCGCGGCCGTGTCGATCGTCGGCGAGGAGAACGTCGTCCCCCTCGGCTTTCTCAACCTCGCGGGCGAGGACTTCGCGCACTACATGGAACGAATTCCCGGCTGCTTTTTACGGATCGGCGCGCGGGAGCCGGGCGGGGTGGCCATCCCGGCACACGCCCCGAAGTTCTACGCCGCGGAGGAGAGCATCTTCGTCGGTGCGGCGGTACTGGCCCAGGCGGCGCGTGTCGCGTCGGAAGCTCTGGCGCGGGATGCGGGGCGCGGGTAGCGGGACGAGGGTCGCCAACTGCTAGCATTGCTCCGACCGGTAGTTAACTTGGCGCGTTCCCGCCCCGCGTCCCGCGCCCCTCGTTCCCGCGTCCCGCAAATGACCACCCTTCGTCGCACTCTCGGGCTCACCGACCTCGTGCTGATTGTCGTCGGCACAGTGATAGGCTCGGGAATCTTTCGTGTTCCCAGCGCCGTGCTCCAGCAGACCGGCGGCTCGGTAGGCCTCTCGCTCCTCGTCTGGTTCGCGGCGGGCATCCTGTCGCTGTTAGGCGCGCTCACCTTCGCGGAAATGGGAGCGGCGAAGCCGGATGCGGGTGGACTGTACGTGTTCATTCGGGACGCACTGGGACCGCTGCCCGCATTCTTGTACGGCTGGACGATGTTTCTGGTGATCGCCAGCGGCTCGGCCGCGACGCTCGCCGTCGCGTTCAAGGATTACCTCGGGGCGTTCGTGACGCTTCCACCGCTCGGCGGCAAAGCCGTCGCGATCGCCATGATCGCCGTCGTGATGGTGATCAACGTGCGCGGGGCGCGGCAGGGCGCGAACGTTCAAGGTGTTGCGACCGCGATCAAGGTATTGGCCATTGTCGTGATGAGCGCCTGCCTGCTGATTTTCGGGCACGGTTCGTCGGGCGCGGCCGGCTTCTGGCCGGCGCAGTGGAATGTCTCGCTGCTCACCGGCGTGGGCCTCGCGATGATCTCGGTGCTCTGGGCGTACGAAGGTTGGCAGTACGTGACCTTCTCCGCGGGCGAAACGAAGGATCCGCAGCGGATCTTTCCCCGCGGTATCGTCGCCGGCACGGCGCTGGTGATCGCGATCTATGTAATCGCCAACATCGCCTATGTCGCGGCGATCGGGCCCGACGGCGTGATGGCGAGTCAGCGCGTCGCGGCGGACGCCGTGAGTGCGCTCTTCGGCCCCGCCGCCGGCAAGCTCATCGCCGCGATCATCCTCGTCTCGATGTTCAGCGCCACGAACGGACTCACTCTCACGGCACCGCGGCTGTACTACTCGATGGCGCGCGATGGCGTCTTCTTCTCGAAGCTCGCCGAGGTGAATCCCCGCTTCAATACGCCGGCGACTGCGATCATCGCGAGCTCGGTATGGGCGATGGTGCTGGTCGCGCTGCCGGGCAGCACCTTCGAGCAACTCCTGACGTACGTTGTGTTCGTGGGCTGGATCTTCTTCGCCCTGGCAGCGCTCGCCATCTTCGTCTATCGCCGCCGTGAGCCGGAGCTCCACCGTCCCTTCCGTACCCCCGGCTATCCCGTGACGCCGATTCTGTTCGTGCTCTCGGCCGCGGCGATCGTCATCAACACGGTGGTGACGCAACCGCGAAATGTGATGTTCGCGATCGGGCTGATGGTGCTCGGCGTACCGGCGTACTACATGTGGCGAGGCCGCCCCGCCAAGGCGCCGGCAGACGCGTTGGCTTCGCCAGGTGCGAAGGTGCGCGAGCGGGTCTGACAAAGTTTGTCGCCGGCAGCGACGCGTGTGAGGGCCATCACCGCGCGCCGCAAGAAAATTGGCACCTTCAGACGGCCGGAGGTGCCATGGAAGCGAAGGAGCTGAAAGCAGGCGCCAAACTCGTCGTCTCGACGACCGATGGCGACGAGGAAGACGAAGTGACGCGCGTTGTCATCGAGGATGCCGCCGCCGGTCTCTGTGTCGTCGAGACCCTGCGCAACGGCCGAGTGATCGTGATGAGAGGACGCTTAACTACAGTCCATAACTTTCAGTCCATAGTTATCAGTCCATAGTTATCAGGGAGTCCGGAACGAAGCGTTGATTTGGTGAGAGGAGCAGAAGCGCGCGCGAGCAGCGCGCGCGACTCCAAATAGATTCGGTCCGAGCGTAGCGAGGACTGATAGCTGCCCTTAAGGCGTCATATCGGGATTGTACGTGTTGATGAACTCCAGGAAGCGCGACACCTGGAGAATGTCCCGGCCCTCAAAGCGGATGCCGTGCGACGTCGTGCGCGTCACGTTAGGCAGGAAGGTCAGCATCTCCGCAGGCGTGTAGTTCTTGAACGTCACATCGAGGCGGACGGGTGTACGCACGACATACGCCTTCAGCGACGCGCGCCGCTGAACGCCGGCTTTCACCTTCTGCCGGACGAGGAGCTGCGCCGCCTCCGGGGTCATCGTCGCCGCCGAGTGGAAGCTGATGGCCTGCTTCACCACCGCGCCCTCCATGTTCCCGATCAATGATTGCGCTTCGCTCACCGCGACGTTGTCGCCCGAGATCGCGACGATCGGAACCCCATAATAGCCCGCGATCGCGGCGTTGATTCCCGACTCTGGCATAGCGGTGCCGTTGAGCGACACTTCCGCCAGATGCGCGCTCGAGATCGTGTGCGCGCGCACACCGGCCGGATTCGTCGTCGACGCGTGGTAGCCGATGAAGACGGCCGCGTCGAACGTCGAGTCGATGCCCTGCATCATCATCAGCGGCCGTGGCCAGGAGCGGATGATCGTCACGTCCAGCGGGAAGCGCTCGATGAGCAAATTCTCACCATTGCCGTGCGAGTCGCTGACGACGATCTGCGTCGCGCCAGCGTCGCGGGCGCCCGCGATCGCCGCGAGGGCTTCACCCGTCATGAACTCGCGGAAGCGCGCGTACTCGAAGCCCGTGGGGCCGAGCTGGTCGGCCGTGACCACGCCCGCGATTCCCTCCATGTCGACGGAGATGTAGACCTTGAGCGGGCGCTGGGCGCCAGCCGCGGTGGCGAGGACGAGCAGGGCTCCCGCGAGGAAGGGCAGCGATGCTATGCCCATGTGGAAGGGGGAACGAACGCGGCTGCGTGTCATATGTCGTAGGCGTGAAGGAAGGCCGGAAACGCGAGGCGAGGGAGCGGCGACGCAGCGGGTGACCGCGTGCGACGCGGCCGGGTTATAGCTGTTTTCGCGGTACCGGGGAATCCCCCTCGCGTCCCGCGGATTCCTGACGCAGTTTCCTCTTTATGCCAATTCGCCTCACGACACCCAGACCTGCCGCGACGATGCGCCTTGTCCTCACAGTGCTTCCCTGCTTTTTGCTCGCGGCGTGCTTCACGACGCCGGATCGATGCCCCGTCAACCCGAGCGATCCCACGCACGAGACGTTCGCGCCCGAACTGGGCGTCAACCTCGCTACCATGGAGCGGACGGAGCTCGGCGACTATCGGAAGGATCTCGTCGCGGGGACCGGTGCGGCGCTCACGACGCTCGCCACCGTTCAGATTCACTACTCGGCGTACCTGACCAATGGAACGCTCATCGATCAGGTCATTGACCAGCCCTTCCCGCTCGACCTGAACGTGCGCGCCACCGTTGGTCTCGCGGACGGCATGCTGGGGATGCAGGTCGGCGGCCAGCGGCTCATCGTCGTCCCCTCCCAGCTCGGCCTCGGCGCGTGCGAGAACGGACCCGTTCCCGGGAACTCGACCATCGTGTACAAGGTCGAGCTCCTCGCGATCAACTGAACCGGCGCCCTCACGCTCTCCTGCAATCTCATGCGCTATCTGGCCTGTCTGGTACTGAGCCTCGCCCTTGCCGCCTGCACCAGCCCGGACCGATGCGCGACGATAAACCCGAGCAACCCGGCGACCGAGACCTTCGATCCGAGTCTGAACATCAATCTCGCCCAGTGGACGAAGACAGCAGCCGGCGTCTACGAGCAGGACGTCGTCGTCGGGCCCGGCGAGACGCTGTCGACGGCGACCAACGTGTCGGTGTATTACGTCGCATACCTGCCTAACGGCACTGTCGTCGATCAGCAGCTGCAGCGCCCGTTCGAGTTCGATCTGCGGACGATAACCGCCTTCGGCATCCTCGACGGCATGTTGGGGATGAACGTAGGCGGACGCCGCCGACTCGTCGTGCCGTCGGATCTTGCGCTCGGCCCCTGCGGGAAGGGTCCTATTCCGCCGAACACCACGCTCGTCTACGAGATCGAGCTGCTGGCGATCAATCCCTGATTGTGATCTGAGCGCGGTGACAGCGCCGCTCTGGACGCCGTCGCCCGAGGATCTGACGCGGGCGAATCTCACGCGCTTCATGAACGCGGCGCGCGCGCATGGCGCGGCCGATGTCGCCGACTACGCATCTCTGTACGCCTGGTCGATAAACGAACCGGACGCGTTCTGGAGCGGCGTCTGGGACTTCTGCGGCATCCTCGCCGATCGAGACGCGACAGGCGCGCAATGGCGCTCGGTTCTCGTCGGTGGCGATCGCATGACGCCGCCTGACCCGACGCGTGGACCGCGATGGTTCGATGGGGCGAGGCTGAACTACGCCGAGAACCTGTTGCGTTTTCGTGACGACCGCGACGCGCTCGTGGCGTGGAACGAGCTCGGTGCTCAGCGGCGATGGTCGTTCGCCGAGCTGTATCGCGAGGTGATGCGCCTCGTCGCCGCGCTCGAGGCCAATGGTATTGGCCCCGGCGATCGCGTTGCGGCCTTCATGCCCAACATCCCCGAGACGGTGATCGCGATGCTCGCCGCTGCCACCATCGGCGCGATCTGGTCGTCGTGCTCGCCCGATTTTGGTGTGCAGGGCGTCTTTGACCGCTTCGGCCAGATCGCACCGCGAATCCTTTTCTGCGCGGACGGCTACCAGTATTCGGGCAAGGAGATAGACAGTCTTCCCACGGTCGCGGGCATTGCCGAGCGCATAACGAGCATCGAACGGGTCGTCGTCGTGCCGTATCGCAGTGCCTCGCCGCAGATCGGTTCCGTCCCACGCGCGACGCTTTACGAGGCGTTCGTGGAGGAGGGCGCGGGGCGCTCGCCGGCATTCGCGCGCCTGCCGTTCGACCATCCGCTCTTCATCATGTACTCGTCAGGCACGACCGGGCTGCCGAAGTGCATGGTCCACGGCGCCGGCGGCACGCTGCTGCAGCATCAGAAGGAACACGTGCTGCACTGCGACCTTGGGCGCGACGACCGCGTCTTCTACTTCACGACGTGCGGCTGGATGATGTGGAACTGGCTCGTCTCGGCGCTCGCCGTGGGCTCCACGGTTGTCCTCTACGACGGCGCTCCGCTGCTCCGTCGCCGGCCAATCCTCTGGGAGATGTCTGACGCCGAGCGCCTAACGACGTTCGGAACGAGCGCGAAATGGCTCGCCCTCGCGGAGAAGGAAGGGCTCGAGCCGCGGGCCACGCACGACCTGTCACCGCTCCGGTCGATTCTGTCCACCGGGAGTCCGCTCGCTGCGCACAGCTTCGACTACGTCTACGAGAGAGTGAAGCCCGACGTTCGTCTCAGCAGCATCAGTGGCGGCACGGACCTCATCTCCTGCTTCGCCCTCGGCAATCCGATTGGCCCCGTATGGCGCGGCGAGATTCAGGCACGCGGGCTCGGCATGGCCGTCGAGATCTTCGACCACGAGGGACGCGCGATCCGCGGCACGCCGGGTGAGCTCGTCTGCACGGCGCCCTTTCCGAGCATGCCGATCTACTTCTGGAACGATCCCGCGTCCGAGAAATACCGCGCCGCGTATTTCGATGACTTTCCTGGCGTGTGGCGGCATGGCGACTGGGCGGAGCTCACCGAGCACGACGGCGTCGTGATCTACGGCCGGAGCGACGCGACGCTCAATCCCGGCGGGGTGCGCATCGGCACGGCCGAGATCTACCGTCAGGTCGAGCAGCTGCCCGAAGTGATCGAGAGTCTCGTCATTGGCCAGGAATTGCCGGACGGGAGCGACGATGTCCGAATCGTGCTCTTCGTGCGGCTCGCCGACGGCCTCACGCTGACGGAGGAGCTCAGGGATCGTATCCGGACGCAGGTCCGTCAGAACACGAGCCCGCATCACGTGCCGAAGAAGATCATTCAGGTCGCCGATATCCCGCGCACCATCAGCGGCAAGATCACGGAGCTGGCAGTCCGCGAGATCGTCCACGGCCGACCCGTGAAGAATCGCGACGCGCTCGCGAATCCGGACGCGCTGGAACTGTACAGGAATATTGCGGAACTGCAGAGCTGAGGTGCTAGGTGCTAGGAGTTCGGTGGTATGCCGTTCTAGCACCCATCACCTAGCACCTAGCACCTCACCTATATTCCGCCAAGACACATCTCAGCGCGGAGCACCCATGGCGACGGCGACGCTACCGACATCTTCAGCGACGCAAGACATCTTCCCGATCAATGGAACCGACTACGTCGAGTTCTGGGTCGGAAACGCGAAGCAGGCGGCGCACTACTATCAGGCTGGCTTCGGTTTCCAGCTCGTTGGCTATCGCGGACCCGAGACGGGAACACGGGACCGGGTGAGCTATCTGCTCCAGCAGAACAAGATCCGCCTCGTACTCACCTCGGCGCTCGGTCCCGAGGGAGAGATCGCGCAGCACGTGAACAAGCACGGCGACGGCGTTCGGGACATCGCGCTCTGGGTCGACGATGCGCGCGATGCGTTCGCGAAGGCGACTGCTCGGGGCGCCGTGGCGCTGCACGAGCCAAAGGTGCTGAAGGACGACAATGGCGAGGTCGTCGTCGCCGCGATCCGGATCTACGGCGACACGATCCATTCGCTCGTCGAGCGGAAGAATTACCGCGGGCTCTTCATGCCGGGCTTCGCGAAGCGCTCGCCGTATTATCAGGCGGCGGAGGTTGGTCTTCTCCACGTCGACCATTGCGTCGGCAACGTGGAGCTCGGGAAGATGAACGTCTGGGTCGGCTTCTACGAGAAGGTGATGGGCTTCAAGAATCTCATCACCTTCGACGATGCCGACATCTCCACCGAGTACAGTGCGCTGATGTCGAAGGTGATGGCGAACGGGAACGAGCGGATCAAGTTCCCGATCAACGAGCCCGCCGAAGGGAAGAAGAAGTCACAGATCGCAGAGTACCTGGATTTCTATCGCGGCCCTGGCGTGCAGCATCTCGCGCTGGCCACGAACGACATCATCCAGACCGTGACGGCGCTCCGTGATCGCGGCATCGAGTTTCTGAAGACGCCGACGTCGTACTACGCCGAGCTGCAGGGTCGCGTCGGCAAGATCGACGAGCCCGTGGACGTGCTGCAGGACCTCGGCATTCTCGTGGATCGCGATCCCGAGGGCTATTTGTTGCAGATCTTCTCCCGCAACGTGCAGGACCGCCCGACGGTGTTCTACGAGATCATTCAGCGAAAGGGCGCGCGCGGATTCGGGAAAGGAAATTTCCGGGCGCTGTTCGAGGCGATCGAGAGAGAGCAGGCGGAGAGAGGAAACCTCTGAGGAGCTAGGTGCTAGGTGCTAGGTGCTAGGTGCTAGGACCTAACACCAGCACCCTAGCACCTAGCACCTAGCACCAAACACCTAGCACCTGTCCTTATGCCCATCTACCACACGTTAGGCAGCATTCCTCGCAAGCGGCACATCGCGTTTCGCAGGCCGCAGGGCGGGATCTACGCGGAAGAGCTGATGGGCCACGAGGGGTTCACCGGCACGTCGTCGCTGCTCTATCACGTGCATCCGCCGACGACCGTGAAGTCCGTGAAGCGGATGAAGGAGCTCGCGTACGAGCCCGACAAGGACAACGCGCTCCGGCACCGGCATTTCCGCACGTCGAAGACGAAGAGTGGTGGCAGCCCGACACTCGATCGCCTGCCGCTGCTCTTCAATAGTGACGTCGCGATGCTCTACGTCGAGCCGGACGAGCAGGACGCGCACTTCTACCGCAATGCCCAGGGCGACGAAGTCGTCTACGTCGCCAAGGGAAGCGGGACCCTCGAATCAGTCTTCGGCGATCTGCCGTTCCGCGAGGGCGACTACCTCATCATCCACCGCGGCATTCTCCATCGCTACAAGCTCGACATGAAAGGGGATCATCCAAAGTTCCTCATCATGGAGAGCCGGGGACACGTGCGGTGGCCGAAGCGCTACCGCAACGAGTTCGGTCAGCTCAAGGAGGGCGCGCCGTACTCCGAGCGCGACATTCGCCGGCCAATCGAGCTCAAGACGCACGACGAGATGGGCGATTTCCGTCTCCTCGTGAAGCAGTACGATGGGCTCAACGAGTTCATTCTCGACCATCATCCATTCGACGTCGTCGGCTGGGACGGTTACTTCTATCCGTGGGCGTTCAACATCTACGACTTCGAGCCGATCGTTGGACGCGTGCACCAGCCGCCACCGGTGCATCAGACGTTCGAGGGTGACGGGTTTGTCATCTGCTCATTCTGCCCGCGGCCGTACGATTTCGACCCCGAGGCGGTGCCCGCGCCCTATAATCACAGCAACGTGGATTCGGACGAAGTGCTGTACTACGCCTCCAGTGAGTTCATGAGCCGGAAGGGGATCGAGTTCGGGAGCATCACCCATCACCCTGACGGCATCCCCCACGGCCCCCATCCCGGACGCGCCGAGGCGTCGATCGGCGCCAAGCGCACGGACGAGCTGGCGGTGATGATGGATTCGTTCCGTCCACTGCACGTCGCCAGGCAGGCGCTCGCAATCGAGGATCCGAGCTACCAGAAGAGCTGGATCGAGCAGCAGCACGCGAGCTTCAACCCGCCGACGACCTGAACGTGGGGAAGTCGTTCAGGAAAACAGTCGTCGAGCCAGCGGCGTCCGCGACCATCGCGCCCGAGACGAGTGGCGCAAGCAAGGTCTGGGTGTATCTGTATCGTCACGCGGCCGAGCCGTGGACGCTCGCCATCGCGACGCACGCCACGCCCGGCTCGGACCAGCTCTCGTTAGGCGGTTTCCGCATCGCGCCCGAGGAGCGCACGGAGCTACCGTCCTTCCGTCCGGACCGCGAGGCGATCGAGCTCGCGGTCGGGATGGAAGAGAAGGTCTACTGGTCGCGGCTGATTCGCGTCGGGGGCCCGCTGACGCAGCGCGATTTCGGTCGCATCGTCGGCGGAAAGTGCGTGCTCGAGCCGACGCCGGACGCACGGATCGGCTGTCCCAGAGACTTCGCTCTCCTGGATTTCGCCATCGACTGCCTGAACGATTGCGCGGCGACTGCCGGCATACACGTCACCACGGGCCAGGACCTCGGCCACGGCGTGATGTCCGACGGCAAGACTCAGTCGTTGCAGTACCTGAACGCGGGGTTCCCCGGGAGCGTCGTCGCCGACACTTCGATGCCGACCGCGGCGGGCAATTATCAGGTGCTCCGTGGGATGCTCCGCGCGTTCGACATCGTGCTATCGCGAGCGACGGTCGGCCTGATCGGCGTCGGGCACATCGGCCAGCGCATTCTCGATGCGCTCTGCGGCGACGGAGCGCGCATGCTCGCGGTCGAGCCGCGCAGCGCCAAGCGGGCCGAGATCGCCGCGCGCGGTGTGCGCGTCTGGAGTCCCGAAGGGAAGGGCGATTTCCTCCGCGAGCCCATGGACGCGCTCGTGCTCAATGCCGCCGGTGGCTCCCTCGACCCGGACACCATCGAGCGATGCACGCGCAACGAGCGCTTGTCCGTGATCTGCGGGTCGGAGAATCTCGTCATGCCCGACCCGACCCGCGCGCCGGCCCTGCAGCACGCGCACAAGGTCTTCGCGCCGACCGAATTCGGGGGGATGATGGGCTATCTCACCGCGGTCGAGGAATACCTCGCGTACGTGGCTGGTGAGCCATTCCGCATCGAAACACTGCTCGACGCCGCGCGGCAGCTCGAGCCGATCTGCTTCGCGGCGACGAAACAGGTTCGCGACCGCGGCTTCGCGATGTCGTTCGAGGATGCGATCCGCGAGCTCGCTGCCTAGTTAGGCGTTAGGCGGCGCGGGCGCGGACTGGCGAGGCGAGCCGGAGCGCCGCCGCCTGAGCCGCCGTGATCGCGTAGGCGTGCTCGATTCGCCGCTCCGCGGCGTATCTCCCCTCCATCACCACGGCTCCGGGGCGGAGCCAACTCCGACGGCATGACGGGCAGGTGGCGATGCTCAGATTCAACCCCACGAGTTGTTTCGCGCCCACAACCCGCGCGACGCGCTCCGCGAGCCCGTCGAGCTGAACGTTCGCGCGACGCAGCACTTCGTCGAAGGCAGCGGATGGCGCGCGCTGCAGCAGCGGCAGCGTGTGGGCGTAGCGGCTGCACGGCGTGCATGCCTCGCGTCGCTTGAGGAAGATCCAAGTCATCAAACCACCGACCAGGAACCCCGCGACCTGAAGCAGCTCGTGCACGTAGCCGAGCAGCCCGAGTTCCGGCGTCGTGGTCCCGTTGGTGCCGCTGGGGCCCTGGATCGTGAGCTGGAGATGCTCGGCGCGGAGACGCAGATAGTCGGCAAATGGCACCGCGTCCCGGATCAGCGTGCCGTTGTCGAAGCGCAGCGTCACGTAGTCGACCCAGTGCATGAGGAGCCATGTGGAGACTCCGATTGCGAGCATCTCGAAAAGCGTCCGGCGGCTGGGCAGCGTACTCGTTATGCGCGCCGCGACATAGTAGCCGCCGGCGGCACCCAGTCCGCCGAGAATCGCGCCCGCCGGCAGGACGAACGCATAGGTCAGCCCGAGAATATCGAGGTCGAGAGCGCGCTGAGACGCGACGTTGAGCGCCACCATCGCGATCGCCGCGATGATACCGGCAATCGTCGTGACGATCTCCGTCGAGAGGCCACGCAGGTCGGAGCGTACGGTGCGCTGGGCTGGGAGCGCGAGTGGGGTGTGCATGGGTGACGTGGCGTTATGCGGCGCGCCGTGGGCCCGCGCCCCCTGAGGGCATGGGCTGCGCCGCGGGAGCATGATACGGCTCGCTGCCGCCGCGTTGACCGTAGACGAGTGCCGCGATGGCCCAGATCGTCGAGAAGATGAACAGGGTGAGCCACATGTTCGTGTTCTCCCCTGGCGTCTCGAAGATTCCGCAGAGCGTCACCGGAAGCGCGGCGATGATGTTGATGAGCCAGAGCCGCCCGACCCGGTTCCAGCGCAGCGGCCGCTTGCCGAGGATCTGGAAGTTGTACTGCATGCTGGTTCCAACACCCTCGGCCGTCCCGGGGCGTATGAGCCAGGTGCCGATGGGAATCAGTGGGATGAAGAAGAGCGTGAACCAGCGCGTCGCTTCGTAGCTGTCCGCGGAAACGCGCAGATAATCGAGAAGCCGGATTCCGGTGCCATTCACGGAATACGGCTTGAGGAGGACGCGTGTCGTCATGCCTTCACGACGGTTCAATTCACGAGCGAGTCACGGCTTCGCGTTATGCAATATCGGGCGGTGTGGCCGAGTGAGGGACGCGGGTTGCGGGACGCGGGACGCGTCAGGCGCCAAACGCGGCGATTGCGTTGCGCGTGTACTCCGACGTCACGAGCGCGCCGCTCATTTCGGCACGCTCCTCGAGTAACCGCTCCCAGTGCTCCGTGCCCTGCCAGAAGACCGCCTTCATCTTCGCCATCGCTTCCGGATTCGTGCGCGCGAGCTTGCGCGCGAACAGATCCAGGGCGCTATCGAGCGCATTGACGCTGTCGAAGACGCGAGAGTAGAGCCCGAACTCCTCCGCCCACCTCGCCGTACGCCAGTCCGTGTCGATCGCCATGGCGCTGAAGCCGCCGAGCCCGATCTTCCGCTCGATCGCCGGCCCGACGACGAAGGGACCAATGCCAACGGCAAGCTCGCTCAGCCGCAGTGAGGCCGACTCGACTGCCATCGCGTAGTCGGAGGCTGACACGAGGCCGACGCCGCCCCCCACCGTCTTCCCGTGCACGCGCGCGATGATGAGCTTCGGGCATCGCGTCATGGCGAGGATCACGCGGGCGAAGCCCATGAAGAACTCCTTTCCGGCGGCGGCGTCCCGAATCGCCTTCAACTCGTCGAACGAGGCGCCGGCACAGAAAGGACCGCCATCACTGCTCCGCAGTACCACGACGTGCACGTCCTCACGTGTGCCGAGTCGCCGGATCTCGTCGGCGAGGCGAGCGAGGAGCGCGGCTGGCAGGGAGTTGCCCTTCGGATGAGTGAACCGGACGCTCGCGACACCCTCGGCGGCGGTGACGAGCACCGTGCCGGAGTCGGAATGTGGCGCGGCGGCGTGAGCGTGTGGATCGGCTTGTGCCATGGCTGCGATGATGTCTGAGAGGCGACGCGGCTATATAATACGACAATGACCCCGAACAAGCCTGAGACGAACACCGAGGATCCGGCCCGCATCGCGGGTTTCGAGGCGCGCATCGCGGCGGGCGAGACCATCGAGCCCAAAGACTGGATGCCCGAGCGCTATCGGCGGCAGCTCGTGCGCATGATGTCGCAGCACGCGCACTCCGAGGTCGTCGGCATGCTGCCGGAGGGGAACTGGATCACCCGCGCGCCGACGCTCCGGCGCAAGATGTCGCTCCTCGCGAAAGTGCAGGACGAGGCCGGGCACGGGCTCTACATCTACTGCGGCACCGAGACGCTCGGCGTCGATCGCCACGAGCTCATTCAGCAGCTGCTGAACGGCACGGCGAAGTACTCGAGCATCTTCAACTATCCCACGCTCAGCTGGGCGGACATCGGCGCGATCGGCTGGCTCGTTGACGGCGCGGCGATCGTGAACCAGACGATGCTCGCCAAGGCGTCGTACGGGCCGTATGCACGTGCCATGGTCCGGATCTGCAAGGAAGAGAACTTCCACAAGCGCCAGGGCTACGAGATCATGGCCACGCTCTCGGCCGGGACGCCGGCGCAGAAGCGCATGGCGCAGGACGCGCTCGACCGCTGGTGGTGGCCGTCGCTGATGATGTTCGGGCCGCACGACACCGATTCTCCGAACAGCGACGAGCTGCTGCGCTGGGGCGTGAAGCGGAAGAGCAACGATGAGCTTCGACAGCGCTTCATCAATCTCACCGTCGCGCAGGCGAAGGCGATCGACCTGGTGATACCAGATCCGCAGCTCGCGTTCGATGAGAAGACACAGAACTGGCTCATCGGCCCGATCGACTGGGACGAGTTCTGGCGCGTGGTGCGCGGCAACGGCCCGTGCAACCAGGAGCGGCTCGCGGCGCGCCGGCAGGCGCACGACGACGGCGAATGGGTGCGCGTCGCCGCGGCGGCGTATGCGGCGAAGCAGGCTCGCGCTGAATCCACATCCGAGGCGGCCTAACGAGGCCGCCTTCTCGTGACGACCATGGCCAACGACAGCACGACGCGAGACGCGGACGCGGTGACGACGCCCTCTGACACCCAGTGGCCGCTCTGGGAGGTGTTCGTGCAGCCGCCGGGCGGTGCGCCGCACGAGCACGCGGGGAGCGTCCACGCAGTGGACGCGGAATCGGCCCTCCAGAACGCGCGCGACGTCTACGCCCGCCGCGGCGAGGGAGTCAGCATCTGGGTCGTGCGCTCCATCGCGATCACGGCGTCGACGCCCGATGACATGGGCCCGTTCTTCGATCCGGGGAACGACAAGCCGTATCGGCATCCGCAGTTCTATAAGGTGCCCCGCGGGATTCGCATGTGAACGCGCCTTTCGAGTATTTGCTTCGCCTCGGCGACGATCGGATCATTCTCGGCCATCGTCTCTCCGAGTGGTGTGGCCATGCGCCGATCCTCGAGGAAGACATCGCGCTGGCGAACATCGCACTCGATCTCATCGGCCAAGCGTCGCTGCTGCTGGGGCTCGCCGGGAAGATCGAGGGACAGGGGCGCGACGGCGACGCTCTCGCATACCTGCGCGACGCCGTGGAGTTCAGAAATGCGCTGCTCCTCGAGCTCCCGAAGGGCGACTTCGCCGTAACTATCGTCAGGCAGCTCTTCTTCAGCGTTTTCGCGCTGCTCCAGGCCGAGGCCCTGGAGAGGAGCAGCGATCAGGAGCTCGCCGGCATCGCCGCGAAAGCCGTGAAGGAGTTCCGGTATCATGTCAGGCACAGCGCGGATTGGGTGCTCAAGCTCGGCGGCGGCACGACCGAGAGCCAGAACCGGGCGCAGCGCGCCGTGGATGATCTCTGGCGGTACACGGGTGAGCTCTTTCTGGCCGACGATGTCGACCGCGCGGCCGCCGCCTCCGGATTTGGCGTCGATCCGTCCACGCTGGAGAATGCCTGGAGCGAGACGGTGCGCGACGTCCTCGCTCGCGCCGGCCTAACGATTCCCGACGTGTCGTACATGCAGCGCGGTGGACGCACGGGGCGGCACACCGAGCACCTCGGCCACCTCCTGGGCGAGATGCAGATCCTCGCCCGCTCGCATCCGGGAGCGTCGTGGTGAGCGCCGCGTCGGCAACGCGCGACGAGGTCTTCGAGATCCTCGATACCGTGAAGGATCCCGAGGTGCCGGTGCTGAGCGTCGTGGAGCTCGGCATCGTGCGCGACGTGTCGGTGGACGCGGGAGCCGTAACGGTCACGTTGACGCCGACGTACTCGGGCTGCCCGGCGATGCGCGTGATCGAGGACGACATCACCGCCGCGCTCGTGGAGCACGGCCTCGGTCCCGTGCGCATCGAGACGGTGTACGCACCGGCGTGGACAACCGATTGGCTGAGCGACGAGGCGAAGCGGAAGCTCGAAGCCTACGGCATTGCGCCCCCGGGCCGCGCCTCAAAGGAAACGACGCTCGTCAGCCTAACGAGAGCGCCATCCGCCGCCGCCTCGCCGCGCTGTCCCTACTGCCACTCGCGGGACACGGTGGTCAAGAGCGAGTTCGGCTCGACAGCCTGCAAGAGCATCTGCTTCTGCAATGCTTGTAGCCAGCCGTTCGAGATGTTCAAGGCGCTCTAACTGACATCATTTCGAGACAATGATCATCCATTTCCCTGGTCGCCAGAAGGCTTCGGGATCGCGGATGCGCAGGCTGCCGTGGAACGTGCCATCGGGCGAGAGACGAGACTCGAGCGCGCTCGTGTTCTGGGCTGAGAGCAGCTGATAGTCGCGATTCTCCTCGAGCTTGATCACACGCGTGTGCATGTGGCCGACCGTGAAGTGCGTGCTGTCGCGGATCTCGGCGGGTTGGAGCACGCGCCCCCAGCCAGTGACCGGAACACCGCCCGTTTCGCGCGCGAGACGCCAGTCCACGAGCTGCTTGCGCGTACCGACGACGTAGTAGACCGTGCTGTCGCGCGCCGCGTTGGCCGCGATGACCGCCGTGAGGCGTTCGTTCTCGTCGTGCAGCGTGCGGGAGTAGGCAGTGAGCGAATCGACCTGGTGCTGGAGGTCGTCGAGGCGCATGCGGAGGTCCGCCACGAGCACGCGAACGCTGGCGAGCGCCATCCGGCTCGAATCCCGCTCCGAGCCGCTGGAGAGTGCGCTGTCGGCGCTGGCGCGAACGCTGTCGCGGAGCGCCGCGAGCTGCCGGCCCTGCTGTTCGGCCGCGGCCTCGAGTCGAGACAGGCGCTGCCGCGCCGCGCGCGCCTCGCGCAGGATCTGTGAGCGTTCCGACTCGACGCTCGCGAGCGGGTCTTCGCGCGGATCGAGTGAGCCCGCTTGGCGCTGCAGCAAGCGAATCCTCTTGAACTCGCCCTGCAGCTGCTCCATGAAGTAGTCGAAGCTGTGCACCTCGCGCACGAGCAAATCCTTCTCGACATTCTGGCGCTCGGTAACACCGCGGACCACGCGCAGGGATTCGTCGAGCGCGGCGTTGCGCAGGCGCAGGATCATCGCCTCGCCCGCGGCGCTGTCGCTCACGCTCGCGCCATGCGATTCTGCGCACGCCGCCGCGGCGACGAGCAGGAGGACGATCCGCTTCCGCGTCATGGCACGCGCACCGGGTCGCCGACGAGCGCCGCGCGGAAGCGGCGGGCCTGATCCTGCTCGGCGGGCGTGCCTAACAAGAGCGCCCACGCCAGGTCCTCGCGAACCTGATCCGCGGGGCAGCTCAGATGTCCGCCGATGCACGCGGCCGCGCGCGCAAGCGAGAGGGGCGCGAGCACGGGCGTACCAGGATGCGCCCGCGCGATCGCGGCCGTCGCCGCGGCAACGATCGATTCCAGGACGTCGATCGACGGATTGGGCAGCGTCAGGATGTCCTCGGCGCCGCGGAGCGCGGCCGCGGCGAGAATACTGTCGGCCGCGTATCGCTGCGCGCTGCTGTCCGACAGCCGCAGCGCGCTGAGATCACGCATCGCGGCGATCGCGTCGCCGCGCTCGAGCGCCGCCGCGGCGGAGGCTATGGAGGGAACGTGAACGCTGTCGGTCTTCGCGCTGTCTGCCTTGGTGCTGTCCGTTCTCGTGCTGACCGCCTGGCTGCTGTCGACGCGTACGACGGGCGACGTCGGAGTGGCTTGCGGCACCACGGTACCTGCCGATGACGTCCACGTCGGGCTTCGCTGCGAGAGCAGGCGCGCCGCCGCAACGCCCGCGAACGCGACGACCGCCGCAGCCGCCGTCAATGTGGCGGCGAGCGGAGCACGGCGACGTACACGGGCGACGCGCGCGGAGCGGCGGGCTCGCGTCCGAGCGGTGTCGGCAGCCTCTTCTTCGCGACGCCATTCGTCGGCAAACCAGTCGACGAGGGTCGTTAGGCCGACGGGACGCGCCACGTTGCGCACGGTTCCCGCGGCGCTGAGCGCGAAGCACCGCAACCGCGGAAAGGCCGCGAGCAGCCAACCGAACGCGGCATCGCCGAGAATTGCGCGAAGGCCCTGCTCGGGCGCGTCGAACAGTTGCTTCATGTCGGCGCTCGGCAGCCGATCGACCTTCGTGAGCGCCACGGCGACTGGCACCGCGATCTCCGTCGCGGATGCGGCGTCGAGGATCGCGACGAGCTGCCTGAGGATGGCGAACCGATCGAGCGGGCGTCCGCCGGGGAGCGGTGTTTCCAGGAGCCAGAGGATCCCGTCGGCGGTACGGGCGGCGGCAATCGCGCGTCGCGCGGCGGGTGTCGTCGGCTCGGCCGCGAGCTCGCCGCAGGGGTCGAGGACGGTGAGATCGGCGGCGGCGGTCAGCGCGCGTCCCGCATAACGCCTAACGGGAATGGTGAACGCGCGCTCCGGCCGGCGGATTGCCGTCTCCTTCACGCCCCGAAGGCGCAGCGCCAGCGAGGCGCTGTCGGCGTACGCGACGACGTCCGGCGACGCCTCGCCGAGATCGACGGTCCAGCGGTCGCCGACGGTCTTCGTTCCCTCACTCCGCAGCGCGCCGACCAAGCCGCTCTTCCCGCTCTCCGCCGCGCCCCAGAGGAGGATCGTTCGACGCCGCTCGTCCCCGCCGGGCGACACGGCACGGCGTGATCCGCTACTCGTCAGGCGCCTCACGCGGCCATCTCCGCCGCCTGGTTCGCGAGGATCCAGCGAAGCGGGGCGAGAACACCGCGCGGCTCCGGCGTACCGATCACGACGTCGAGACCGCCGCGCGGCCGAGGTGCCCGGCCCGTCGACGACACCTTGAACACCGCGAATCGCGCGCAGTGCGCGCGCAGTGCGCGCAGCGTTTCGGCGCCGAAGCTCTCGAGCCACTCCGTTGCGTCGCGACGGACCGCATCCGGCACCTCGTCGGTCTGCGTGAGGCACACGGCGACCGGAACGGACACGGCCGGGGGCGCCGCGCCGGCCTGCTCGGGGAGCCGCGCGAGCGTCGTCGTGAACCAGCTCACGCAGGCGTCGCGTGCTTCGGCGCTCGCGGCCATCGTCGCGGCAGGCAGGAGGAGGATGACGCCCGACGCGTCCGCGAGACGTGTCGGTGACGGATCGCCGGCCGTGGCCTCGCTGGGGGCGAGATCGGCCACGAGCGCCGATCGGCGGCCAAGCTCGCCGGGCGTGCCCGAAATTGAGTAGATGCGAAAGAGCGAGTCCGTGGGAGGCGCCACGCCGCCGACGAGGGCGACGCCGTCGGGATGCGGGATGCTGCGTCGGGCGACCCACGCCGCCGTCGCATCGGACGCGGGCAGGACGGCAAACGGCCGCTCGTTAGGCTCCCGCGTCAGCCACATCACCAGTGACGCGAGATAGAGCGACTTACCGGAGCCCGGCGGCCCCCAGAGAATGATCGAACGCCGTCGTTCGTTGTGCACGCCCACGCCCCTTTGCGCTGCACGCGGCCAGTCCCGCTGTTCGGCGAACGCTATCGCTCGGGGCACGCGCCATCAAGCAGACCTTTGTCTTGTGATATGAATCACACTGCAAGCAGTGCGTCGATGCGCTCCGCGATGCGCTCGGCACTCGGGAGAACCGCGTCGAGCAGCACGGGATGATAGGGCATCGGCACGTCCTCGACCGCGAGCCGATCGACCGGTGCGTCGAGCACCCAGAACGACTCCTTCGCGACCGTGGCAGCGATCTCCGCGCCGAAGCCAGCGGTCAGCGTATCCTCATGCACGATGAGGCAGCGCCCGGTGCGCCCGACAGACGCCAGCACCTGCTCCCGATCCCAGGGCATCACGGTGCGCAGATCGAGTAGATCGACGCGGCCAGCGAACCGCTCGGCTGCTTCCACGCAGCGATGGACCATGGCGCCCCAAGTGATCAACGTCAGATCGGTGCCTTCGCGCAGCCGGTTGGCCTTGCCGAGCGGAAGCACGTAGTCGTCGCCGGGATAGCGTGCGCTGCCGTCGCTCGTCATGAGCAGCGACCGGTGCTCGAAGAAGACCGTCGGGTTGCCACTGCGCATCGCCGCCCTGAGCAGCCCCACCGCATCGGCCGCGTTGGACGGGACGAGGACCTGCCAACCTAACGAGTGGGTGAAGCGCACCTCGTCGCTCAGGCTGTGCCACGGATCGCCGACATCCTTTCCGAAGCCGCCCGGCATCCGCACCACGATCGGCGCCGCGAACCGATTCGCCGTGCGCCAGCGCAGCGTTCCACAATTGTTCAACTGCTCCGTCGCTGGATCCGCATACTTCCGAAACTGGATCTCGGCGACGGGCATCAAGCCGGCGATGGCCATCCCCACGGCTCGACCAATGATCCCCTCCTCGGAGAGGCTCGTGTCGAACACGCGTCGCTCGCTGAATTGCCGCTGCAGCCCTTCCGTGACGAGATGGACGCCGCCCTTCCGCCCGACGTCCTCGCCGAAGACGACACACTTGGGATTCACCTCGAGCTCGCGACGAAGGGTCCGGCGTACCGCCTCGGCGAAACGCACTACTTCGCCCTCGTCGCGCGCGTCCTCGCTGCCGTCGAGCGCCGCGCGCTCCTCGAGGGTGAGGCCACCGAGCATTGCCGGCGCATCCAGCTCCTCGAACACGAAGCGCCGGACGGTGTCCGGATCAGCCGGCGGACGAGCGCGCGCCTTTCGCAAACCCTCATCGACGTCGCGCTGCACCTCGGCCTCGACCTCCCGCCATGCCGCGGCGGAGATCGTGCGTGGCACGAGGTAGCGCTTCAGCTTCGGCAGCGGGTCACGAGTAAAGTCCGCGGCGATCTCGTCGTCCGTACGGTACCCGCGCTGGTTGTCAGGCCCCGAGTGGCTGCAGAGCCGCGGCACGGTGAGGTGAACGAGCGCCGGTCCATTTCCGCCGCGCGCGTGCTCCACGCATTCCGCGAGCAGCCGCGCCGCTTCGGCCGGGTCTGTGCCGTCGCCATCGCGCACGAGGAGGTTTCCGAACGAGGCGAGATTCCTGGCGATGTTTCCTCCCGGCGTCTGCATCTCTCCACGCACGGAGATCCCGAGGCCATTGTCTTCGATATAGAACACCATGGGCAGCGACAGCGTCGTCGCCATCGTCAGTGCGGACCAGAATCCGTTCGTCGCCACCGAGCCCTCGCCGCCGAGGACGACGGCGATCGCGCCCTTGTAGGACGCGTCATCGAGGACGTCACGATGGTAGAGGATCGACTGGGCCCAGCCGGCGCACGGCGTGTACTGCGATCCGACGTCGCCGGACATCGGCAGCACGATTGGGCCGTCCCGCCGCGGCAGGTTGCAAACCACGCCAATGTCGCGGCCATCGCTGAAGCCCCCGGAGCGCCCCAGCGGACTCGCCAGCGCGTCGTCGATCGACAGGCCTAACGAGAGAAGGAGCGGGCGAGACCGGTAGTAGGCGCTCGCCGCGTCGCGCGGGTGCGTGAGGAGCGACCCAAGGATCACCTGCGCCACCTCGTGCCCTCGCGCCGAGAATTGGTAGAGCACGAGATGCTCGCGCGGCACGGAGGTCTTGTTCCGGTTCGTCGCCTCCTCGACGTCGTCGAGCGCGCGCGACACCATCGCCGTGTAGGCGATGCGCCGCCAGTCGAAGGTCGGGTCGGACGTGGCGGGGCGCGAACGGCTCTGCTTCGGCGCGGCGTTGGTTGCCATTGGATGAAATCTGGGTGACGCGACTGTATGCGGGGAGTGCGACTAGCTCGGGTCCAACAAGGCAACAGGTCAGTGCTTTCAGTGCAGTGTCAGCGAGGACAAAATTATCAGATACACGGCGGGATGGCTCTTCTCGCCCGCTTCTGAGCCCGCCTATTTTCCAGCGGTCCGTAACGTGGCGGTGCATGGCGTATACACATCTTCTTTTCGAGGCCGAGCAGGGCGTGGCGCGGATCGCGCTCAACCGGCCCGAGGTTCTGAACAGCTTCAACCGCGCCATGGCGCGCGAGCTGTGCGAGGCGCTCGCCTCCGTCGCCAATGACGAGGCGCTGCGTGCCGTGTTGCTCACTGGTGCGGGACGCGGCTTCTGCGCGGGCCAGGATCTCGCCGAGGCGTCTCCACGGCCCGACGGCTCCCTGCCTGATCTCGGCGACTTCGTGCGGGAGGGCTACAACCCGATCATTCGTGCGATCCGAACTCTCGAGAAGCCAGTCGTCTGCGCCGTGAATGGCGTCGCGGCCGGAGCGGGAGCGAACCTCGCGCTCGCCTGCGACATCGTGCTCGCGTCGCGCGACGCGTCGTTCATCCAGTCGTTCGCGAAGATCGGCGTCATCCCCGACAGCGGTGGCACCTTCATTCTCCCGCGCATCGTCGGACTGCAGCGCGCGACGGCGCTCACCATGCTCGCCGAAAAGATCACTGCCGAGCAGGCGCTCGAGTGGGGAATGGTCTATCGCGTCGTAGAGCCGGGAGGGCTCGCGGAGGCTGCGTTGGCCACGGCGACGTACCTCGCGACGCAGCCGACGCGAGGCCTCGGACTCATCAAGCGCGCGTTCAACCGGTCGCTCGGCATCGATCTCGAGGCGCAGCTCGATTACGAGGAGGAGCTGCAGCGCGAGGCGGGGCGCACCGCGGACTACGCCGAAGGTGTCCGCGCCTTTCTCGAGAAGCGGAAGCCCCGCTTCCAGGGTCGTTAGGCATGCGCGCTTTCCTCGGAGAGCTGTAGTGAGCTCCGCCGCGGGCGCGGAGATCGCCGTCGGCATAGTGGGAGCGGGCGCCATGGGCACCGGTATCGCCCAGGTTGCGGCCCAGGCCGGCCATCAGGTCGTTCTCGGCGACGCGATGCCGAACGCCACCGCTCGCGCCCACGCCAATCTCACAACGTCGCTCGACCGCCTGGTGGAGAAGGGAAAGCTTGATGCGTCAGCTCGGGACGCCACGATCGGCCGCATTCGTTTCGTCGACGAGCCGCTCGCTGGAGTGGATGCCTACCGCGACTGCGACCTGATCATCGAAGCGATCGTAGAGGACCTCGGGGCGAAGCAGGCGCTCTTCGCTCAGCTCGCGGCCGTGGTGGCGCCCAAGGCAATACTCGGCACCAACACGTCCTCGCTCTCGGTTGCGTCGATCGCTTCCGTGGTGAGGCATCCGGAGCGCGTGCTCGGGATTCATTTCTTCAATCCCGCGCCCGTGCTCCCGCTCGTCGAGGTCGTTCCGTGGCTCGGGAGCGATCAGCGGGTCGTGACGCGGAGCGTCGAGCTGATGCGATCGTGGAAGAAGACGCCAGTCCTCGCGTCGGATACACCCGGCTTCATCGTGAATCGGATTGCGCGGCCATTCTATGGCGAGGCGATTCGGATCCTCGAGGAAGGCATCGCCGACGCCGTGACGATCGACTGGGCGCTGCGAGAGCTGGGCGGCTTTCGGATGGGGCCGTTCGAGCTGATGGATTTCATCGGGAACGACGTGAATTACGCCGTGACGCGCTCCGTTTTCGAGGCGTTCTTCTACGACCCACGCTACCGGCCGTCGCTTACCCAGCGTCGATTGGTCGAAGCCGGGTTTCTTGGCAAGAAGAGCGGCCGCGGCTACTACGACTATCGCGACGGCGCCGCGCCGCCGGTGCCGAACAAGGATGCGTCGCTCGGCAAGGCGATCCTCGATCGCGTGCTGGCAATGCTCATCAACGACGCAGTCGACGCGGTCATGCTCCGCGTCGCTTCCGTGGAAGACATCGAGCTCGCGATGACACGAGGCGTGAACTACCCGAAGGGTCTTCTCGCCTGGGGCGACGAGCGCGGCCTGGATTGGGTACTCGACAGGATGACCGCGCTGCAAGCCGAATATGGCGAGGATCGATACAGGCCGAGTCCGCTGCTACGGCGAATGGTGGCCGACGGGAGGCGATTCTCCGGATGACGGCGTCGAGCCCAGAGCAGCGGCTGGCCGAGGAAGTGGTCAGCGGGATGATGGCTCGCGACGCGTTCAGCCGTTGGCTGGGTATTAAAGTTCAGGCTGTGCGTCCACGCCAGGCGACCGTGAGCATGACGGTCCGGGACGAGATGGTGAATGGCTTCGGCGTGGCGCATGGTGGCATCGTGTACTCCCTGGCCGACAGCGCGCTCGCGTTCGCGGCGAACACGCACGGCCGCGTGACGGTCGCCGTCGAGAACTCGATCACGTATCCGCTGCCCGTGCACGTTGGCGACGAGCTGGTCGCGCAAGCGGAGGAGGAGAGCGCGAGCAATCGGCTTGGCTATTACCGGGTGACCGTACGCCGCGCATCGGGCGAGATTGTCGCGCTCTTTCGCGGAACGGTGTACAAGACGAAGACGGATTTCTTCGAGACGAAATGAGAGACGCGTTCATAGTGGATGGTGTTCGGACGCCGGTCGGCAACATGGGCGGCGGGCTTTCCGAGGTGCGCGCCGACGACCTGGCCGCGCACGTCATCGCGGAGCTGATGCGGCGCCATCCGGATGTCGACCCGGCCGAAATCGCCGACGTGGTGCTCGGCTGCGCGAATCAGGCGGGCGAGGACAACCGGAACGTCGCACGCATGGCGGCGCTGCTCGCGGGGCTGCCGCACAGCGTGCCGGGCGAGACGGTGAACCGACTGTGCGCGTCGGGAATGAGCGCGATCGCCAGTGTCGCGCGCGCCATCAAGGTGGGCGAAGGCGATCTGTACGTTGCCGGTGGCGTCGAGAACATGACGCGTGCTCCGTTCGTGATGGCGAAGGCGAGCAAGCCGTGGTCTCGGGACATCGAGGTGTTCGATACGAGCCTTGGCTGGCGATTCGTCAATGCGAAGATGCGCGAGCAGTATGGCGTCGACTCGATGGGCCAGACGGCGGAGAATGTCGCGGAGAAGTACGATGTCTCGCGCGGCGATCAGGACTGCTTCGCGCTCAACTCCCAGCAGAAGGCCACGCGCGCGCGCTCGGCTGGGCGGTTCGAGTGCGAGATCACTGCGGTGACGATCCCACAGCGGAAGGGTGAGCCGAAGCGGTTCGAGAGCGACGAATTCATCAGGCCGGAGTCGACTCTGGATGTGTTAGCAAAGTTGAAACCGGCGTTTCGAACGGACGGCAAGGGCTCGGTGACGGCGGGGAACTCGTCCGGCCTCAACGACGGTGCCGCGGCGTTGCTGCTCGCATCGGAGGAGGCGCTCGCCCGGCATCGGCTGAAGCCGGCGGCGAGAATCGTGGCGAGTGCCGTCGCGGGCGTTGAGCCACGGTTGATGGGGATGGGTCCGGTGCCGGCGTCCCGAAAGGCGCTGTCGCAGGCGGGGCTCTCGCTCGACGACATGGACGTGATCGAGCTCAATGAAGCGTTCGCGGCGCAGTCGCTGGCGTGTCTGCGTGAGCTGGGCATCGCGGATGATGACGCGCGCGTGAACCCGAACGGGGGCGCGATCGCGCTCGGTCACCCGTTAGGCATGTCGGGCGCGCGGCTGGTGCTCACGGCGACTCGGGAGCTCGAGCGAACGGGAAATCGTTATGCGTTGGCGACGATGTGCATCGGGGTGGGGCAGGGGATGGCAATGGTGATCGAGCGCGTGTGAGCATGGTCTCAGGATCAGAGCAATTGGAGTTTTGATGACGAGCATATTGACGGCGTCGCCGCTGGATCTCACGGGTGAGCATCCGCGCCGCCTCCAGAATTACGTTGCGGGCGAGTGGGTGGACGGCGCCGGAAAGTTCGCGACGCTGCATCACGCCGTCACTGGTGCACCAGTGGCCGAAGCGTCGACCGAGGGAATCGACTTCGCGCGGATGGTGGAGTACGCACGGCGCATCGGCGGGCCGGCGCTCCGGAAGATGACCTTCCACGAGCGCGCGCTGATGCTCAAGGCGATGGCGCAGTATCTCACTGCCCGCAAGGACGGCTTCTACGCCGTCTCGGCGGCGACGGGCGCGACGAAGACCGACTCGTGGATCGACATCGACGGCGGGATCGGGACCTTCTTCGTCTACTCTTCGAAGGGGCGGCGCGAGATGCCTAACGAGACGTTCTACGTCGACGGCGCGACGGAGTCGCTGTCGAAAGGCGGAACGTTCGTCGGGCGGCACATCTGCGTGCCCCTCGAAGGCGTCGCCGTCCACATCAACGCCTTCAACTTCCCCGTCTGGGGGATGATGGAGAAGCTCGCGCCCACGCTGCTCGCGGGCGTTCCGGCCATAGTCAAACCGGCGACGATCACATCATACCTCACCGAAGCCGTCTTTCGCGCGATGATCGAATCCCGGATCTTCCCCGAGGGAGCGATTCAACTGCTCTGCGGGAGCGCCGGTGATCTCCTCGATCATCTCGATGCGCAGTGCGCGGTCGCGTTCACCGGATCGGCCGACACGGCGCGGATGCTTCGCGCGAAACCCTCGATCCTCGACCAGAACGTTCGCTTCAACACGGAGGCGGACTCGCTCAACTTTTCGATGCTCGGCCCCGACGCGTCGCCAGGGAGTGAGGAATTCAATCTCTTCGTGAAGGAAGTCGCGAAGGAGATGACGGTGAAGGCCGGCCAGAAGTGCACCGCGATTCGCCGCACGCTTGTTCCGGAAGGGATGATCGAGCCGCTGATGCAGGCACTGGTCAAGCGCCTCGCGGGAGTAAAGGTCGGCGACCCGGCGATCGAGGGAGTCCGCATGGGGCCACTCGCCGCGCAGCCGCAGGTTCGGGAGGTGCGCAAGAGCGTCGACGCGATTGCGCGGCAAACGGAGCGCGTCTTCGGCAACCCCGACGAGTTCGACGTGCTTGGTGCGGATCGCGGACGCGGCGCCTTTTTCCCGACGCTGCTCTTCTACGCCAGCGAGCCGTTCAGGAGTACCGCGCCTCACGACGTCGAGGCGTTCGGGCCCGTGAACACCGTCATGCCCTACAAGACCGTCGACGACGCGATCGAGCTCGCGAAGCGGGGCAAAGGTTCACTCGTTGGGTCGCTCTTCACCGCCGATGACGCCATCGCAAAGCAGGTGGTGCTCGGCACGGCCTCCCACCATGGGCGATTGATGCTCGTGAATCGGCAGAGCGCGAAGGAATCGACGGGACACGGCTCGCCGATGCCGCATCTCGTACACGGCGGCCCTGGCCGAGCGGGCGGTGGCGAGGAGATGGGCGGCGTGCGTGGCGTCCTGCACTACATGCAGCGGACGGCGCTCCAGGGCTCACCCACGACGCTGACGCGCGTCATGAACGAGTACGTCGCCGGCGCCGCGCAGAAGACCGATCGCGTGCATCCTTTCCGGAAATACTTCGACGAGCTCGAGATCGGCGAGACGCTCGTGACGCACCGGCGCACGGTCACGGAAGCCGACATCGTGAACTTCGCGGGCATCAGCGGCGACTTCTTCTACGCGCACATGGACGACATTGCGGCGAAGGAGTCGCTCTTCGAGCGTCGCGTGGCGCACGGCTATTTCGTTCTCTCCGCCGCGGCGGGTCTCTTCGTGGATCCGGCGCCCGGTCCGGTGCTGGCGAACTATGGCCTCGAGAATCTGCGCTTCGTGAAGCCGGTGTACGTCGGGGACACCATTCAGGCGCGCCTCACGTGCAAGCAGAAGACGGTGAAGGAGGATCGCGAGGGACAGGTCCCGCAGGGCGTCGTCGCCTGGGACGTCGAGGTTCGAAACCAAACGGACGAGCCGGTGGCGGTGTACACGATCCTAACGCTCGTCCGTCGTCGCGCGTAGTTCCTCCGTCCACAGTCCACAGTCCACCGTTCACCGTTCACCGTTCACCGTT